>JBFKII010000168.1:0-8783 GCA_041632295.1 Anaerolineales bacterium
CTCGAGAAAGCAAGCGCTTGAAAGCCCCGAAAAGCCTTTAAATCAAAAGACGGCTGTTGACCCAGCCGTCTTTTTTTTTGTGCTCAGGCAGGAAGCAGCGCTGGCGTGCCGCTGTTTTTTTCGACCGGGGGCGGGAACAGCTCTTCGAACTCTTCCCGGTTCATGGTCTCGACCTCCAGCAGCTTGGTGGCAATGGCATCCAGCCTTGTGCGGTACTGGGCCATGATTTCACAGGCCATCTTGTAGGCCTCGTTGACGATGCGGCGCACTTCCTGGTCGATCTTTTGGGCGATCGCCTCGGAGTAATCTCGCTGCTCGGATATTTCCCGGCCAAGGAAGATCATCTCTTCCTTCTGGCCGTAGACCATCGGGCCGAGTTCCTTGCTCATCCCCAGCCGCATGACCATCGTGCGCGCCAGGCGTGTGACCCGTTCGAGGTCGTTGGAAGCGCCGGAAGTGATATCGTTGAACACCAACTCCTCCGCCGCCCGGCCGCCCAGCAGCCCGACCATGTCGGCGAACATCTTGTTCTTCGACATCAGAGTCCGGTCTTCCTCGGGCAGGATGAGAGTGTAGCCGCCCGCCATACCGCGGGCGATGATGGAGATTTTCTGGACCGGGTCAGCCTCTGCCATGGCATTGGACGCCACCGCATGGCCGGCTTCGTGGTAAGCGATGATCCGCTTTTCGTCTTCGCTGATCAGGCGGCTCTTGCGTTCGGGGCCGGCGATCACACGCTCGATCGCTTCCTCAAATTCTGGCTGCCCGATCACCCGCTTGTTGCGCCGTGCAGCCAGAATTGCCGCTTCGTTGACCATGTTTTCCAGGTCCGCCCCGACAAAACCGGGGGTGGCCCTGGCCAGCACGCTCAGATCGACGTCGGGATCAAGCGGCTTGCCCTTGACGTGGACCTTGAGGATCCCCTCCCGGCCGCGCATATCCGGGCGGTCGAGAATGACGCGCCGGTCGAACCGCCCGGGGCGCATGAGGGCGGGGTCGAGGATGTCCGGCCGGTTGGTGGCCGCCATGATGATGATGTTGGTGTCGGTGTCGAAACCGTCCATCTCGACCAACAGCTGGTTGAGGGTCTGCTCACGCTCATCGTGGCTGCCCCCCAATCCTGAGCCACGGTGGCGACCGACGGCATCGATCTCGTCCACGAAGATGATGCAGGGCGAGTGGCGCTTGGCCTGGTCAAACAGGTCGCGCACCCGGCTGGCGCCGACGCCGACGAACATCTCGACGAACTCAGAACCCGAAATTGAGAAGAACGGTACACCTGCTTCCCCGGAGACGGCTTTGGCCATCAGGGTCTTTCCGGTTCCGGGAGGGCCGACCAGAAGCACACCTTTGGGGATTCGAGCGCCCAACGAGATGAATTTCTCCGGCTCCTGCAGGAACTCGACCACCTCGTGGAGCTCCTCTTTGGCTTCCTCGACCCCGGCCACGTCCTCAAAAGTGACCGTGGGATGATCGCCTGAAAACATTCTGGCTCGCGATTTACCAAATGACATGGCCGCATTGTTGCTGCCCTGCGCCTGCCGGAACACGAACCAAAACACACCTCCGAGGATCAGGAAGGGCAGAATGTATCCGAAAATGGTCGCAAATCCCAGCCAGGGACTCGGTGGCTTGATTTCGATTTTTACGTTTTCGAGGGAAAGGGCGTCCGCGCCCAGTCCCAAAGCAGCCAGCTGCTCGACGAGCGTTGCAGAAGGCTCTTTGTACGAGATCAGTTCATCCCCATTCCGCAGAACAACCCCCAGACGGTCATCATCCTCCACGATTCGCAAGACCCTGCCGTTGCGGATCAGGTCGGCCACCTCGTTGATGGCCACAACGTCCTGGCTTGACGACTGGTTTTGGAAGTTGAAGAACACGACCAGTACAATGATGATGATCAAGACCAGGTACATGATGGGGATTCTTGTTCGGTTTGAATTCACAGATACCTCCGATTCACCATCCTGAGATGGGTGAATATGCACCGGGATTATACCAATCTATACAGGGGCAAGGTAGTTTCGTATCCGGATGCAATAGAAGTCTAATGCGACTCTAACGATAAGGTCCAAATAGGCTTTACAGGTCGTTTTCACCGGATTTTCACTCGAAGCAGCGCGCTCCCAAAAGGTTCCCGTGCTTTTGACGATCCCGTTTGACGAATCTTACGGTCTCATCTATACTGATTCCATGCCGAGGGTGATCGCAGTCGCCAATCAAAAAGGCGGTGTCGGAAAAACCACGACGGTCATGAATCTAGGAGCAGAGATCGCAGCCCGAGGCTTTCGTGTCGTTATGGTCGATCTGGACCCGCAGGGGGCTTTGACCGTCAGCTTCGGCCAGGATCCGTACAGCGTAAAGCCATCCGCCTACGAGCTTCTCTTCAACAACTACACGTCCCTGGAAGTGCCGTCGATCAAAGTACGGGAAAACCTGACCCTGGTTCCGGCCAACGCCGAACTGGTGGCGTCCGAATACAAGCTCTTAAAAGAAGCCGATCGCATTCGACGGCTGCGGAACGCCATTCGGGTGACGGTGGAACCGATCGATTATATTTTAATCGACACCCCTCCCAGCCTGGGGCTGCTGACCATCAATTCCCTGGTCGCGGCCGATGAACTCCTGATCCCCGTAGCCACGGATTATTTATCGATGCGCGGGGTCCGGGCGCTTTTGGAATCGGTCTGGCTGATACGGGAACGGGTCAATCCCGACCTGCGCCTTCTGTGCCTGTTGCCGACCCTGTACCGGGAGAATTCCCCTCACAGCAACTCGGTGATCAAAGAGATGAGCCGGGTTTTCAAACACAAAGTCACACGGCACCCGATCCCGCTCGATGACGCCGCTTCGGCGGCGCCGGCCGCAAGGCAAACGCTCAACCAGTTCGCCCCCGAAAGCAAAGCCGCCACGGCCTACCGGCTGTTGGCCCAGGAAATTACCCATGTCCACATCCCCAGATAACCCAATCGCAGGGAAGGGGGACGAAATGATCCCCGCCAAAGGCCTTCCATTTGCGGAACTCGACACCCATCAGGTCACGAACCGGAGCGCCTCGGCGATCACCCCGGATGAATGGGTTCGCCTGGAACAAGAACGGGCCGAGGATTTCCAGACACCCGAGCCCGCAGCCGTCCGGCGGCTGCCCCCCATGTGGACCCTGGAAGAACCACACGCTGAGACGCATTCAGAAACTGAAGAAGGCATTGCAAGGGGAGCGGATTGGGATCCGGAACTGGATTACTTCCGCCCGGATCCGGACAACCCCGAGCCGGCACCGGTCGATATTTTCGGCCTTATGACCCGGCCAGCACCTACTGCCCTGTCCACACTCGGGCTCAGCCGGCGCTACGATCAGGCCATGCGAGAGGTCAATATCCGGATCGGCGATTATTCCCTGGCGAAGCGACTTCGGGCGGAGCTGAGGAAAGCCGCACCGCTGATGGGCGGTGGTCCGGACTCGCTGGTGGAAGCGGATCGGATCATCGGGGAAACGGAGCTGCGCGTCCAGACCATTCTGCAAAAAGTCGATTGGGGGAAAAAAGATGGGCGGATGATGTTTTTTTACTACCTGGCCGCGGGCCTTGTCAGCGGGTTCATGGCTGTCACGCTGATGTCAGTGACCAACCCCGCCCTACCGCTGCTGAACACGTTTCTCACAGCCTGTTTCTTGGGGCTGTTGGGGGCATCTGTCGGGAGCCTTTTCATCCTGCGCCGGGCCGTATCGCCGCGCAACCTGCTTCCCATCAAGCCGGCCATCTGGTATTTCAGCCAGCCTTTGATTGGGATCCCGCTGGGAGCTTTGATTTTCGGACTTGCGCTCGTTTTTCTCCAGGTCTCCGTACCCGGCCTGGACAGCATCGAAAATCCGCTGGTAATTTATTTCGCAGCGTTTACCGGTGGGGTCTTGATGAACTTTATCCAGGAACTCTTTGCCACCCGGCGCAGATACCGGCCGGACCTGGGGGACGCGCTCGATTCGGATTTGGACCAGGCCGAATAGCCTTCAGTTTTTCCCTAACAAAACGCCTTCGATTCGCCTGCCCAACCGGCGGAACACCGATCGTAACCTGGCCCGCAAGCGGTACCTGCGCGGATCGAGGTCGCGCTTCGCCGGGAACGGGCCGGTCCATTGCATTGCCATGGCACCCCAGGTCAGCCCGGCGCCAAAGCCGACCATCACGATGTTGTCCCCCCTGTGCAGGCGCCCATCGGTGATGGCCTCGCAAACCGCGATCGGGATGGAGGCGGTGGAAGTGTTGCCGTAGCGGTCCACATTCACCATGAACCGGTCCATCGGTAGTTTCAAACCCCGGGCGGCAGCATCGATGATCCGGAAGTTAGCCTGGTGGGGGATGATCAGGCTGATGTCCTGAAGCTTCAAGTTGGCCATCGATACCGCCTTGGCGGTCGCCCGTGCCATGACGCGTGTGGCAAACCGGAACACTTCCCGCCCGTTCATCTGGATGTAATGCAGTTCGTGGTCCAGCGTGTGGTTGGAGGCCGGATAGTAACTGCCTCCGGCGGGTATCGAAAGCAAATCAGCTCCCGAACCGTCCGAGCGCAGGAAGGAGGACTGGATCCCCCCGGGATCCTCGCTGGCCTGCAGCACAAACGCGCCGGCGCCGTCCCCGAACAGGATGCAGGTTGAGCGGTCTTTCCAGTTCACCAATCTGGACAAGGTTTCCGAGCCGATAACCAGCACGTTCTTCGCCGAACCCGAGCGAATCGCCTGGGCGCCCATATTGACCGCATAAATAAACCCGGTGCAGGCTGCTAACAGGTCGAAAGCGCCACAGTTGGTGGCTCCGATCCGGTCCTGCACTATACTGGCGGTGGAAGGGAACAGGTGCTCGGGGGAGGAGGTGGCAACAATGATCAAATCGAGGTCGTGCGGGGCCAGGTTGGCAACATCCAGCGCTCGCGTGGCCGCCTGCACGGCCAGAGAGCCCGTGGTCTCCTCGGGCCCGGCGATGCGCCGTTCGCAGATGCCGGTGCGATTCCGGATCCACTCATCGCTGGTGTCGACCAGCTTGGCGATATCGTGATTGGTCATCACCCGCTCCGGCACCGCCATCCCCCAGCCGGTTACGTGGGCATTCAGCGTCATGCCAACACCTCCTCATAGCGGCTGAAAATGATGGTCGCGTTGTGACCGCCAAAGCCAAAAGAATTCGACATGATGTGCCGGACCTGCTGTGGCCGGGACTGGTTGGGGATGTAGTCCAGATCGCACTCCGGATCCGGCACCTGGTAGTTGATGGTCGGAGGAAGAGTGCTGTCCAAAAGAGCGCGGACGCAAAAAATGGCCTCGATGGCACCAGAGGCCCCCAGAAGGTGGCCGGTCATAGACTTGGTGGATGACACCGCCAGCCGGAAGGCGTGATCGCCGAAAACGGTTTTGATCGCAGCGGTCTCACTCTTATCGTTCAATGGCGTGCTGGTGCCGTGGGCGTTGATATAGTCGATCGATTCTGGGGCCATACCGGCATTTTGGAGCGCCATTTGCATGCAAATCGCCGCCCCGGCACCGTTTTCCGCCGGATGTGTGATGTGGTAGGCGTCGTTGGTCAGCCCGTAGCCGGAAATCTCTGCCAGGATGGGTGCGCCGCGTGAAAGGGCATGCTCGAGCGATTCGACCACAAGCAAAGCCGCGCCTTCTCCGATCAGGAATCCGTCCCGCTCCCGGTCGAACGGCCGTGAAGCACGCTCGGGGTCGTCGTTGCGGGTGGTGATGGCGTTCATCACACCGAACCCGGCCATCAGGATCCGGATGATGGCGGCTTCAGCTCCGCCGGCCAGAACGACGTCCGCATCGCCGCGCTGGACGATCGCTGCGGCCTCTCCGACTGCGTTGGTCCCGGAGGCGCAGGCCGTCACCACCGCCATGTTGGGCCCGCGCATGCCGAACTCGATCGCCACGGTGCCGGCGGCCGTATCCGGAAGCATCATGGGGATCAGAAACGGGCTGATCCGGCTGCTGCCGCGGGTCTGCAGAACCTCGAACTGCTCCGCCAGAGACCCGACCCCCCCGATCCCCGAGCCGATCACGACTCCGATCCGGTCGCGGTTGCCGTCCGTGACGGTCAGGCCGGCATGATCGATCGCTTCCCCCGCTGCCGCCATGGCAAACTGCGTGAAGCGGTCCATTTTGCGGGCCGCACGGCTCCCGAACAATTCAACCGGGTCAAAACCCTTGACTTCGGCCGCGATCTGTACCTTTTCTTCGGAAGGGTCATAGGCCTTGATGCGAGCAGCACCAGGCACACCTTCCAGGATATTCCCCCAGGTCGAATTGACGTCGTTACCCAGCGGGCTGACACAGCCCAGCCCGGTCACAACTATTCTGTCTGCCATTGTCATGCGCCTCCCAATGGGAACTTCCTCAGAGCAATCGATATGTTTAACACGATCCGAACTTATTCGATACGCCCGGACCGCTGGGAGCGGATTATTTCCGCGATCTGCCGAACATGGATACGGTCATGATCGGCCATGATTCCCATCGATTCCAGGAACGTGGTCGGCCCAAAGATCGCATGCTGGGCCGCTTTATGCCAATCTTTCTGGTCCCGCGACGCCAACCGCGCGATGGTTTTTTTCCGAAGTGCAGCGAATTCGTGGTAAGCCGATTCCCCGGAAGCGTTTTCATAGTCATGCGTCTGGTACCAGGATTCGGTGTCCAGGCCGGGAATGAAAGGGGTCCCCTCACGGTCGAAAAGGTCCAACCTGGCAGCGAAACCTTCCTTTTCGACGTCTCGCAAGTGGCAAATGATCTCTCGAATGCTCCACCCGCCTTCCCTGGCCCGCCAGTCCCAGGCAGCCCCTTCGATCTCCAGCCAGTAGTGAAGGGCCGCCCAGGTGGACCGCGCGATCGCCAGGACGGCTTCCGGCGTGCCAAAATCGGCTTCCAGGTCACTTTCCGGCATACCTGCCACCCAATCCAGGACTTTCTCCAACGGCCCGGACCCATGGCGCGAGCCGATTCCATCCGAGCCTCCCCGCTCCCCGCGGACAAGATAGGTCGCCAGGCCTAAACGTTTCGCCCCCCCGATGTCGTTGATGGCATCGTCCCCGATCATAACAGCCGGCATGTCCGGCCAACCCAGCCTGGCTGCGATTTCCGCGTAATAAGAAGGATTTGGCTTTGCGAAATGCATGTTTTCCATGGTCGTGACCAAGGAAAATAGTTCATCAGGTGAGGAAAACCCTGCCCAATGCAGCCGCTGGTAGATGGCAGTGGCCGGAAAAAGCGGGTTGGTGGCCACAGCCATGAGTGCCCCGGCGCTCTTTGCGGCTGCAACCACCTGGCCCGCCTGCGGGAACACCCGGGTATCTTTTCGCACTTCGGGAAAGCGTTCCCGGTAATAGCGTTCGAGATGAACGGCAAATGCGTGCTTTTCAATGCCCAGGGCGGGGAAGAATATATCTTCGAATACGGTCTCCAGGAGCCGGTCCGGCGCTTCGTTCGCCATTGTGGCCTGCGTGGCCTGTGCCAGGGCCTGGATCATCCGGTCGGGATCGATACCGGGAAGCGCCTCCTGCAGGCTTTGGAAATACGCCGGCAAAAAAGTGCCCATGTCATTCCCGAGCAATGTGTTATCCAGGTCAAATAAAAGCAGCTTTTCCATTTTAGTCTTCGATCTGCAGAAAAGAAAGGTTGGGGTGGCATTGGCCGCAACCCACATAAGGGTTTTCAACATCACATCGGCATCGGGAGCAGTAAGAATCAACCGCGACCTCCCGCCTCAACCCGAGCCAACTCCGCCGGACAGTCACGGAAAGCGCCTGGTGCTCGCAGGAATTGGCCCGGGTGATCGCCGGCACCGGGCACCGCCCGCAAAGATCGCGCGACCAGGTCTTATCCCGGCCGGGACCCGGCAGCAAGCGGCATTCCTCCGTGCTTCTGCCGCGGTGGTAGTCACCGTAAAAGTACGGGCATTCGTTGCCAGCAGGGGTTCGCATGGACTTCAGACCCGGGTGATGTAGGTACCTGTACGCGTATCGATCCGGATCGTGTCCCCGCTGTTGATGAAACCAGGCACCTGGACTTCCAGGCCGGTCTCCGTGACCGCCCGGGTCGTCACTCCGGTGGCGGTATCGCCGCGCGCAGCCGGATCCACCGTCTCCACCCGGTGATCGACCGTGATAGGTATTTCCAGGTCCAGCGGTTCGCCTTCGTAGAACGTCAACTTGAGTTCCATCCCTTCCAGGAGGTATGGGATGATTTCCGACACCACCTCCGTCCGCAAAGCGGGCTGTTCAAAAGTGGACTGGTCCATGAAATGGTACAGCTCTCCGTCGGTGTAAAGAAACTGGACCTGGTGGTGATCCAGATCCACGTTCTGGACGCGATCCCCGGACGTGAACGAGATATCGGCCGTGTTTCCCGTCCGCAAGTTTCGAGTTTTCAGGCGGATGGTGGCCTTGCCACGACCGGGCTTGTGATGCGTGTAATCCAGGACACGGTACAGGTTTCCGTCATATTCGAAAGTGACCCCTTTTCGGAGTTCATTGACATCGATCATGTTTTCCTTCCTTGAGAAGCGTGCGACTTGAAAATTCCGAGTCCATCCAATCTCCGCCGTGATGGGCCCGCGATAATCTACGCGGATCGGTTGCGCTGCCTGCTTGAAGCCAGCGCTTTCAAGGCCGGCACAGAGCGGGCAGATTATAGCCGAGGGGGATTGGGGCGTAAAGATAATGCCCATACACCGACATGGCTTTCTCAAAGTCGCGAAACCTGGCGGAAAACTGGGTTTCGACAAGCCCTTCGACAGGCC
>JBFKII010000169.1:0-8768 GCA_041632295.1 Anaerolineales bacterium
ATGAAATTGCCCACGTAGACGATGAACCAATTCCGAAGCAGCCGCCCGGTGGTCACTTTACGGCTCGCCCATGCCATGACGATCAGGTTGTTGCCGGTGAACAGCTCCGCCCCGCCGACGACCACCAGGATCAGACCCAGGCAAAACACCAGGCCGCCCAGCAGCCTGGCCAGGCCGTAGGGAAGCGAACCGGCGGTCCCGGCCGTCACCGTGTTCGCAAAGACGGCGCCCAGGGCGATGAACGCGCCGGCCAATATGGCCAGCATCAGCGTGCTGAGGGTATCCAGCGCCGCTTTGGTAGCGCCGGCCTGCTCCGCGCGGGCCGCCATTTCCGGCGGCAGCACGGCGTCCAGGCTAATGACAGAACTCCGATTTTCCATCTGACCTCCTTTGCTCGCCGCGGCCCGAAAGGGCCGCCACAACCGCTCTAAAATAGCGCCTGCCAACCGGAGCGTCAGTGGTCAACTGTCCCTAAAAAAGCGGGATATTTGTAACATGACAGCCGAACAGGGGGATCGGATAATGGGACGCGGCTTTCGAAAAACAGAAAAACCAAGGAGACACACATGGCCAGCATGACCGTCCGGGATTGGATGACGCCAGACCCCGTCACCGTAACGCCCGATACGACAATGCGGGCCGCTCAAAGGCTGATGCTCGAACACGGTTTCAGGCGGCTGCCAGTCGTGGAGCAGGAAGGGCTGATCGGAATTCTCTCCTATGGAGACATCCGTGAAGCGAAACCGTCCGACGCCTCCAGCCTCAGCCTTTACGAGATCAACTTCCTGGTCAGCAAGCTGCGCGTCCGAGAGATCATGACTCCCGGCCCGGTGACCGTTTCACCGGATGCGCCGGTGGCCACGGCCGCAAAGCTGATGCTGGAGCACAAGATCGGGGGGCTACCGGTGGTGGAAGACGGGCGCCTGGTGGGCATCATCACGGAAACGGATATCTGCCGGCTGCTGGTCGCGGCGCCCTTCCCCGCAGAAAGTGTGAATTGAACGGGCGGCGCGCTGCGCGGCCTGATTTACCCTGGAGAATAAGATGAAGGACGACAAGTCTGTCCGTACGTGGATGTCCGCGGATCCGGTCATCATCAGCCCTTCGGAAAGCGTTCTGGACGCCTACCGCAAATTGAAAAAGCACCAGATTCGGCGGCTGCCAGTCGTGGAAGAAGGCGCCCTGGTCGGCATCCTGACGATAACGGATGTCCGGCGGGTGGCGCCGATGGGGGCGCTGTCCATCCTGGAGCAGAATTCCCTGCTGGCGAACACCCGGGTCGACCGGCTGATGACCCGCAAAGCGATCACCGTCGGCCCGCAGGAAAGCATCGGTGAGGCCGCCCGACTGATGATGAAGCACAAGATCGGCGGCCTTCCGGTGGTCGAGAAAGGGCGGGTTGTCGGGGTGATCAGCGAAGCGGACATCTTCCGGCGGGTCATCGCCGAGACCTGGTCGCCCACCCAAAGGGCCCAGAGCGCCGCCGAGGGAGAAGAGATCCTGGAAGTGGAGGTGCAGGCCGAAGGCGACGTCCGGGTCACCCTGCGGCCGATCCGCCCGGACGATGTTGAACGGCTGCAGTCCTCCCACGTACGGATGTCCCCGGAAACGATCTACGACCGTTTCATGGGTTACAAAAAAGAGCTTGCCGCCCCAGAGGCACGCTACCTGACCTGCCTGGACTACGACCGGCACATGGCGCTGGTCGCCACCATCCGCACGGGCCGCGAAGAAGCGATTATCGGGGTGGCTCGCTACCACGTGCTGGAAGCTGAGCCGGATTGTGCGGAGTTCGCCATCGTGGTCAGCGACCGCTTCCAACGCTGCGGGATCGGTACCTTCCTTTTCAAGCGCCTGGCCGAATACGCCGGCGGCCACGGCATCCGCACCTTTTTGGGGATCAGCCACCGGGAGAACCGCGGGCTGCAGCGGCTGCTGGACGTCGCCGGGTGGCCATATGAGCGCCGCTTTCTGGACGACATCCTGGAGGTCCGGGTCAGGCTAGCTGAGGAAACCGGCGCCTTCGTCTCGCTGGGGGCACTCGAAGCGGACTTCCAGACTCAACCATGATTATCGGCATTCCCAAGGAACGCCGCCCGCACGAGTACCGGGCCGGCCTCTCGCCTGCCGGGGTCCGCCTGCTGGTCCAGGACGGCCACGCCTGTTTCGTTGAAAAGGACGCGGGGCGGGGCGCGGGGTTCCGCGATGAGGAGTACCAGCAGGCCGGCGGGCGTATCGTGTATTCCGGCGAAGAGGCCTACGGGCGCGCCGACCTGGTGCTGAAAGTCGCCCGGCCGACTCCTGCAGAAATGGAATGGCTGGTCTCCGGCCAGATGCTGATGGGCTACCTGTACCTGACCGTCGCCAATCCCGATAAGGTCCGCGTCCTGCTCGAAAAAAAGGTGTCCAGCCTGGCCTACGAGCAGATCCAGAACGAGGACGGCAGCTATCCGGTCCTCAAACCGCTGAGCCAGATCGGGGGACGCATGGCCGCCCAGCTGGCGGCCGGCCTGCTCCAGAACAACACCGGCGGGAAAGGGGTCGTACTGGGGGGAGCCCCGGGTGTGCCTCCAGCAGAGGTGGCCATCATCGGGGGCGGCACGGTCGGGGAGAACGCCGTGCAGGCTTTTCTCGGCATGGGCGCCCAGGTAACCGTACTGGATGTCAACCTGGCGCGCCTGCAAGCCCTGGATTCGAAGTTCCAGGGCCGCATCGTCACCCTGGTGGCCTACCCGTTCAACCTGGAGCGGGTTTGCGCGTATGCCGACGTGGTGGTAGGCGCTGTGCGTGGCGCTTCCGGCCGCGCACCGGTGGTGATCACCCGCCCGATGCTTCGCAAAATGCGCCCCGGCGCCGTCCTGCTCGACCTGAGCATCGATGAAGGCGGCTGTGCAGAGACCTCCCGTCCGACCACCCACGAAAACCCGGTCTACACCGAGGAGGGGGTCCGGCACTGCTGCATCCCCAATCTGCCGGGCGTGGTGGCGCGTACGGCCACGCACGCATTCTTAAACGCGGCCTGGCCATTCATCAAGCAGATCGCCAATCACGGACTGGATGACGCCCTGGCCGAGAGCAAACCCCTGGCCAGAAGCCTGGTCACGCACCACGGCGCCCTCCGGGAACCGGGCAGCGCCGCGTTCCCCACCCCGCCTGAAGGTGAAACCGAATGAGCCAACAAATGGAAAATAACGTGCTGCTGGCGTTCGCCAGCAAATATGGGGCCACCGTTGAAATTGCCACCCGGATCGGCCTGCGCCTGAGCGAGGTGGGCCTGGAAGTGGACGTGCGGCCGGCCGAACGGGTGGAGGACCTGGGCGCATACCGGGCCGTGGTGCTCGGTAGCGCAGTCTACCTCGGGCAGTGGCGGCGGGAAGCGGCGGACTTCATGGAGATACACGAGATCGCCCTGCGGGAGCGGATGGTCTGGCTGTTCTCCAGCGGCCCAACCGGGGAGGGCGACCCGGTGGAGTTGACAAATGGCTGGCGCTTTCCGGAAGCGCTGGAGCCGTTGGCCGGGCGTATCCGGCCGATCGACATCGCCTGCTTCGGCGGCAAACTGGATGTCACCAACCTGAATTTCGCCGAAAAGCTGATCGTCAAGCGCGTGAAAGCCCCGATGGGCGACTTCCGCGACTGGGCATCCATCGACGGCTGGGCGGGTTCGATCGCCGCTTCGCTGCTCGCTTCGGGGGAAGCGCCGCTTCCGGCCGGGTCCCGGATAGACGCCAGGGCGTAGGCCTGCCCCGGCTAGGTCCGAGATGAGCTGGATCGACGATTACCACCGCAAGCTGACCAGCGCCGAGCAGGCGGTTGCCCATATCCGTTCGGGGATGCGGCTGTACCTGACCGGCAACTGCTCCGTACCGCAGACGCTTCTGGCAGCCCTGGTCGAGCGCGCCCCTTCGCTGGAGGACGTCGAGATCGTCCAGGTGCTGACCGTCGGGGAGGCGGATTACGTCGCGCCCGAGATGGAGGGGCACCTGCGGGTCAACACCTTGTTCATCAGCGAAAACGTGCGCGCGGCGGTCAACCAGGGCCGGGCGGATTTCACCCCCGCCCACCTCTCGGAGATCCCGCGCTTGTTCTCCACGGGCGTGCTGCCGCTGGATGCGGTGCTGATCCAGGTCTCCCCGCCCGATGAGCACGGCTTCTGCTCCTACGGTGTGGAGGTCGGGGTGTCCAAAACGGCCGCCCAGAACGCCCGCCTGGTGATCGCCGAAGTCAACACTCAGATGCCGCGCACGCTGGGGGATGCCTTTATTCACGTCAGCAAGATCCACCACGCTGTGCACGTCGATTACCAGCTGCCCCAGATCAAGATGGGCCAGCCGACCGAGCTCAGCAAGGCCATCGGCCGGCATGTCGCCAGCCTGATCGAGGATGGTGCAACCCTGCAGATGGGCATCGGCGCCATCCCGGATGGAGTCCTGCTGTTCCTGCGGGAGAAACGCGACCTGGGGGTGCACTCGGAGCTGTTTTCGGACGGCGCGGTCGACCTGTACGAGGCCGGGGTGATCACCAACGAGAAAAAGACCCTGCACCCCGGAAAGATGATCGCCGGATTCCTGCTTGGCACAAACCGCCTGTACGAGTTCGCCGACAACAACCCGGTGGTCGAGCTGCACCCCTCCGAGTATGTCAATGACCCGCGCGTGATCGCCCAGAACGAAAAAATGGTGGCGATCAACTCCGCCATCGAAGTCGACCTGACCGGGCAGGTCTGCGCCGACAGCATCGGGACCCGCCTTTTTTCCGGGACCGGCGGACAGCTGGATTTCATCCGCGGTGCGGCGCGCGCCAAGGGCGGGAAACCGATCATCGCCCTGCCTTCCCTGGCCGAATCGCGCAGCGGCGCGCGCTTCAGCCGCATCGTCCCCACACTGAAACCCGGCGCCGGGGTGGTCACCACGCGCAACGACGTCCACTTCGTCGCCACCGAGTTTGGGGTAGCCGATCTGTACGGCCAGACCATCCGGCAGCGCGCCCGCGCCCTGATCAACATCGCCCATCCCGAGATGCAAGAAGATTTGGAGCGGGCAGCCAGGGAACTGAACTACCTCTAATACCGGGCCGAGAGGCGTTTTCCGTTTCAGAAAAAGATCGCAGTTTATAATCAGGGCCAGGCTCCTTTGAGCGGCGCGTCCTGCCACGCCTGAGGCTGCCTGATGGGGGCGATTTCAAGCGAAAATCCGGTGAAATGGTGGGGGTATTCGGGAGGCAAATCGTGCAGAAAATCCAAATTAAGGACTTTGACTTTGAAAATGCCGACCCGGAGGCGTATTCCGCCGTAAACGAATTCAACAACCTGATCCGGGCAGAACGGCTGCCCGACGACCCGCCGATCCCGGTGGAGGAGACCATCCAAAGATTACGGAATATGCCCAAATCTTTTATGGACCTGTATATCTGGCTTGCAAAAACCGAGGATGGGGAGATCGCCGGGATGGCGGGTGCCTGGATGCCTAAAGAGGAGAACCTGCACCTGGCTGATTTCGATATCCGCGTGCGGCCCACTTTGCGCCGCCGGGGGCTGGGAAAGCGATTGTTGGAAAAGGTGGTTGAAGCGGCCAACCGGAATGACCGCCGGCTGCTGTTGGCCCGGAGCATGGCCAGCGTTCCCGTCGGAGAGAAGTTTCTGGCCCACATCGGCGCTGAGGTCAAACAGGCCCAGCACATCAACCAGCTCAAGATTGAAGAGCTGGACCGGGATCTGCTGGTCGAATGGCAGCGCCGGTCCAGGGAGCGCGCTGCTGATTTCGAACTGGGCTGGTGGTTGGAAGGGTATCCACAGGAAGAGATGGATGCCGTCCTGGCTTTCTACGAACTGGGCAACCAGGAACCGAGAGACGATTTGGACGTCGAGGATTTTCATTTCACCGAAGAGCAAATTCGCGAGATTGAGAAAAACCGGCAGGCGCGCGGAGAAGAGCACTGGACGCTGTACGCACGCCATAAAAAGACCGGCGCACCCGCCGGTTTCACCGAGGTTTTTTGGAACCCCAACCGCCCGCAGATCCTGGAACAGGGTGGGACTGCGGTTTTCCCGAAGTACCGAAACAAAGGCCTGGGCCGCTGGCTCAAAGCCGCCATGCTGGAAAAAGTGCTGGCCGATCGGGCTGAAATCCGGTTCGTGCGCACGGGCAATGCCGATTCAAACGCCCCGATGCTCAAGATCAACACCGAATTGGGGTTCAGACCCTACATCGCCGAGTCGGTCTGGCAACTCGAAACTGAAAAGGCGGCCCGGTATCTGGCAGGTTGATCAGACCCGGCCATCTTCCATCGCCAGCCTGTAGGAGCAGGCGGCGCCTCATTTTTTGGAAATCAAGTATAGTTGCAGCCACCACACACAAGGAGCGTGCAATGAGCGCCCAGATAAAACCCTTCGATTTTCGTAACGCCAGCGAGGCCGAATACAAAGCCTACAACAAGCTGAGCAACCAGATCCGCGCCGAGCGCCTGCCGGACGATCCTCCCGTCCCGCTGGAGGAGACCATCCAGCGCATGCAGAACGCGCCGCCCGAGTCGATCGTAAAGATCTTCTTCTGGGTGGCCTGGGCCGAGGACGGGCAGGCGGTGGGCTATGCGGTCGTCCAGATCGGCATGACGGACAACCTGCACATCGCCCAGTTCAGCATCAACGTGCTGCCGGAGTACCGCCGCCAGGGACTGGGAAAGCGGTTTCTGGCCAGAGTCGTGGAAACCGCCAACCAGCACGACCGCAGCATGCTGCTCAGCAGCACCATGGCCAGCGTCCCGGACGGGGAAGGCTTCCTGGACCATATCGGCGCCGAAAGCAAGCTGGCAGCCCATTCCAATCAGCTGAAAATCTCGGAACTGGACCAGGAAATGCTGGCCGAGTGGCAGGCCCGGGCAGCGGAGCGCGCCGGCGGCTTCGAGTTGGGCTGGTGGTACGGCGATTATCCGGACGAGGACATGGGGGTTATCCTCGACTTGTACGAGCTGTTCAACCAGCAGCCCTTCGGCGACCTGGAGGTCGAGGATTTCAAGTTCTCCGAGGAAATGATCCGCGAATATGAAAAGAGCATGCGCGCCAGCGGCACCGAGCGCTGGACTTTGTATGCACGCGAAAAAATGAGCGGCACTTTCGCCGGCTACACCGAAGTCATGTGGAACCCGAACCGGCCGGAGATCCTGCAGCAGGGCATCACCGGCGTTTTTCCGGAGTTTCGCAATCGGGGCCTGGGCCGCCTGTTGAAGGCCGGCATGCTGGAAAAAGTGCTGGCCGACCGCCCGGAGGTGAAATTCGTGCGCACGGAAAACGCCGATATGAACGCCCCGATGCTCAAGATCAACAACGAGTTGGGCTTCAAACCCTACATCGCTGAGTCAATCTGGCAGGTCGGGCGTGAGGACGTCGAGGCCTACCTGGAGAGAGGTGAGGGCTGATCTCGGCTCTTTCCGGTAGGCGGCATGCTGAATTACATCTGCATCACCTGCGGCGTGGAGACTCCCGCCTCTGACGCCGCCCCGGCGCGCTGCCCGATCTGTGAGGACGAGCGCCAGTATGTCAACCCCGTGGGCCAGGCCTGGACCACGCTGGCAGCCCTGCAGCAAGATCACCACAATGCGATCGAGACACTCGAGCCCGGGCTGGTCGAAATCGTGACCCGCCCAAAGTTCGGAATCGGGCAGCGCGCCTTGCTGGTGCAGGCCCCTGCCGGCAATGTGCTTTGGGACTGTGTCAGCCTGATCGATGCCGGGACCAGTGAGGCGATCGAGGCGCTAGGCGGGGTGTCCGCAATGGCAGTCTCCCACCCGCACATGTTCGGGAGCATGGTAGCCTGGAGCCGGGCATTCGGCGGCGCGCCGATCTACCTGCACCGCGAATACGAGCGCTGGGTGCAGCGTCCCGACCCTGTGATCGAGTTTTGGAGTGGAGATGACCTGGCGCTTGATCAGGGTGTCTCGCTGCATCGCTGCGGCGGCCACTTCAAGGGGTCCACGGTTTTGCTGTGGCCGGGTGGGGCGGATTGCCGCGGGGTTCTGCTGAGCAGCGATACCCTGCATGTGACCCCGGACCGCCGCCACGTGGCTTTCATGTACAGCTATCCGAACTATATCCCTCTCGCCTCCACGGCTGTAGATCGCATCGTCGAGAAGGTGCGGGGGCTGAAGTTCGACCGCATGTACAGCCATTTCCAGCACCTGGTGATCGATTCGGAGGCCAAAGAGGCCATCCGGCGATCGGTGGCACGCTATCAGCGTTCCATCCAATGAACGGGGAAAGCGACGGGAATGGACTGATCCATGACCTCGATAAAAGGCGCCGGCTTCTTCGATAATGAGGAAAATTTCAATCTTTATCGAAATCGCCGCCACGATCCGCATTCGCCCAACGAGACGCTGGAAAAACCAGTCATCCTCGAACTGATCGGGACCGTCGACGGACTGTCCGTCCTTGATCTGGGATGTGGCGATGCCGCCTTCGGTGAGGCGCTGCTCGAGGCCGGCTGCCAGTACTATCTCGGGGTGGAATCCTCTGCCAACATGGCTCGGCTGGGTGCTGCAAACCTGGACGGTCTGAACGGAGAGGTGATCAATGAAACCATCGAGGGTTGGGCGTATCCTTCAGGGGCGTTCGATCTGGCCGTCTCGCGCCTGGCGCTGCATTACGTCGAGGATTTCGGCCGCATCTGCCGGCTGGTTTTTCGGACCCTCCGCCCGGGCGGGCGCTTCGTATTTTCATGCGTCCACCCTGTGATCACCTCGAGCGACGACAGCGGGGGCGGCCGGCGCCAGGC
>JBFKII010000170.1:0-8759 GCA_041632295.1 Anaerolineales bacterium
AGCCGTCATGGTGAACAGCAGGATCAAACCGGCCACCGGCCCGCTGGTCACCCAGGATTTGCGCCCGTTAATGACGTACTCGTCCCCATCCCGGACCGCCCGGCTGGCCATGGTGCCGGCGTCGGACCCGGACATGGGCTCTGTCAGCGAGTAAGCTCCGACAACCTCCCCGGAGGCCACCGGCACCAGGAATTTCTTGCGCTGCGCTTCGTCCCCGAACATCATCAGGGCGTTGCAGAAAAGGGAATTGTTGACGGACATGATGGTCCCGTGGGCGGCGTCGGCTTTGCAGACCTCTTCCAGCGCCAGCACGTAGGCCAGCGTGTCCATCCCCGCCCCGCCGTATTCCTCCGGCACTTCAATGCCCATGAAACCCATCTGTCCCATTTCGCGAATGGTCTCGAGGGGAAACTCGCCGCTTTCATCGAAGTCGGCGGCGATCGGCGCGATCTCGTTCTGAGCGAACTCGCGGGCGGCGTCCCGGATCATGCGGTGCTCTTCGCTCAGCAGGTGTTCGAAACCGATGCTGGTCATTCAAGCGCCTCCAAATTGCCCTTGGGGAAATGAACAGACCGGATTATAGCATGTGAAAATGATCACGATGGGGCCGTCCAGCGATGCTTTGCGCGTATAATTGCCCGCATGCGCAGAGCCTTGTTTTTCCTTCCATTATTTGCTCTACTCGCCTGCAACGGGCAGCTGCTCCCGGCATCCACCCACACCCCCGAACCGCCGGATGGCACATCCCCCGCCCCTGCGGCGACCGCCACGTCTGAAACCGAATCTCCGCCCCTGATCGTGGACGGTTCGTTTTCGGATTGGGAACCGATCGAACCGGCCCACCGCGACCCCGCCGGGGATGCCGGGGATTCGGGGGTCGATATCGGCGCCATCCAGATCGCCCACAGCGACGATCAGCTGCTGCTGAGAGTCGAACTGGGGAAAATCGTCAACCTGCAGGCAGAGACCGCCCTGTCGCTGGAAATCCGGCAGGAGGGCGGCCCGACGATCCGGTACGATTTCGGCGACCGGGAAGGGTATTTCAACGGCCTGACCGTGAACCATTCCGGCCTGGGCGTAGTCACAATGCCGTCACACTCCTCCGACACGTTCGAAATCGCCTTGTGGCACAGCCGTTTCAGCCAGGATGCGCCGCTGACCCTGTCCTTCGCTGACCCAGGCCGTAACGGAGACCAGGCGCCGAATGACGAGACTGGGATCACCTACGCCTGGGACCGGCCAGTGCCGGCGGTCGATCCGCTGCCACTGCAGAAAACGGCGCCCGGCGCCCTGCGCGTGCTGAGCTACAACGTCCCTATGGACGGCGTGCTGGACGGGGGCCGCGCTGACCTGTTCGAGCGCATTTTCCGGGCCCTGGACCCCGATGTGGTGCTGATCCAGGAGGCCCGCAACCGGCCGGCCGCCAGCTACGAAACCCGCCTGGAGGACTGGCTCGGGGGCGACTGGACCGCCCGCAAGCAGCGCGACCTGATCATCGCCAGCCGGCTGCCCTTCCTAGATGGCTGGCAGGACCCGGCCGCGGGCCTGCACGTACGCCTCTTCCCCCAGATGCTGGATGTGAACGGCAGCCCCCTGGTGGTCTTCACCGCCCACCTGAGCTGTTGCGCGAAAGACCAGGAACGCCAGGAACAGGCCGACGGCCTGATCCGCTACCTGCGGGAAGGTCCGTTAGAAGCTGGCACACCGTTCCTGATCCTGGGAGACCTGAACCTTGTCGGGGATTTCCGGCAGGTGCGCACCCTGGTGGACGGCGATATCCTCGACGAGGGCCGCTTCGGCCCGGATCACCTCCCCGATTGGGACGCCACCGGGCTGGCAGCGCCCGCACTGCGCCACAGCCACAGCCGGATGACATACACCTGGTACGACTCGGGGGACAGTTTCGGCCCCGGGCGGCTGGACTATCTCATTTTCACCGACAGCCTGCTCGCCGCGCAGGGCTTCGTCCTGGATACCAGCCGGCTGCCTGAGTCACTGCTTGCGGACTTCGGCCTGCAGGCCGAGGACACGGGGAAGGCTTCCGATCACCTGCCGCTGGTCGTGGACATCACTTTTCTGACTCCACAGTGATAGAATTGCGAACGCCAACCGAACCCCCGCAAGGTGCCCGATGAAAGAAGAGATCAACGCAGAACTGTTTGACCACCTGGTCGGCCTGGCCGCCCTGGCGCTCAGCCAAGAGGAAGCGGAGTACCTGCGCCGCGAGCTCAATAACCAGCTGGCCGCGATCCACACACTCGAGTCCATCCCGCTGCCGGAGGGGATCGAACCGGCAGCCCGCGGCGTGCCCTACCCTCCCGAGCGGTCCCAGCCGTTGCGCGAGGACGTGGTCGAAGGCTGCGAACAGGTTGCAGAAATCCTGGCCCAGGCGCCTGAATTCGAGGACGGCTATATCGTCGTGCCCGAGATCCCCCACGAAGACCTCTGAACCCATGGACTACCAGGAACTGAGCGCCAGGGAAATCGCCCGTCGGGTCCGGGGTGGCGAGAGCAGCGCCGTCGAAGTGACCGAAGCATTGCTGGAACACGTCGAGCGCGTGGACGGGACGCCGGGCAGCCTGGATTTTGAAAGCGGCCAGGTGGAGAGCGGCCGAGTCCACGCCTTCATCACCCGCACGCCCGAACGGGCGCTGGACCAGGCCCGCCGGGTGGATGAGAAAATCGCAGCCGGGGAGGACCCCGGGGCGCTGGCAGGGGTGCCGTTCACCGTCAAGGACATTTTCTGCGTCGAGGGGACGCCCTCCACGGCGGCCTCACGCATTTTGGCCAATTTCATCGCCCCCTATACTGCCACCCCGGTAGCGCGCATGGAGTCCGCCGGCGGCGTCATGATCGGCAAGGTCAACCTGGACGAATTCACCTACGGCTCCTCCAGCGAATCCTCCGCCTTCCAGCCCTCGCCGCGCAACCCCTGGGACACCGATAGGGTGCCGGGCGGCTCGTCCGGCGGTTCAGCCGCGGCGGTCGCAGCGTACGAAGGCCCGCTGTCCCTGGGCACCGACACGGCCGGTTCGATTCGCCAGCCGGCCGCCTTCTGCGGGGTGGTCGGGCTGAAACCGACCTACGGCCGTGTCTCGCGTTACGGGCTGATCGCCTTCGGCTCTTCTCTGGACTGCCCCGGGCCACTGTCGCGCGACGTGGCCGACGCCGCCCTGATGATGAACGCCATCGCCGGGCCCGACTCCCGGGATGCCACGACAGCTGTTGTGGATGTACCGGATTACCTGCAGGACCTGGAGGCGGGCGTGCGCGGGCTGCGCATCGGTCTCAGCCCGGAGTATTTCCGGGTCACGTATATCGACGGCCAGACCGGCGAACCGGTGGAAAACCCGATAGAAAAAGAGATATCCCGGGCCACCCTGGAAGCCGCCGAACTGCTGGCGGGAATGGGTGCGGAGATCGTCGAGAATGTGCCGATGCCCCACACCCGTTTCGGTATCCCGACGTATTTCGTGATCTCACGGGTGGAGGCGGCCTCCAACCTGCATCGCTACGACGGAGTCAAATACGGTTTTCGGGCCCCCGAACTGCACGAAGACCTGGATTCCATGTACCGCCGCTCGCGCGCCGCGGGGTTCGGCACCCAGCCCAAGCTGCGCATGCTGATGGGGATGTACGTCAGCGCCGCGCAGTACAGCGAGCAATACTACCTCCGGGCGCTCAAGGTGCGCTCGCTGATCCGGCAGGATTTTGACTCCGCTTTCGATACGGATGGCCCCCATCGCCTGGATGCCCTCCTGACGCCCTCCACCCCGTCCACGGCTTTCCCCGTTGGAGACGTCTACGGCAACTCGGTTTTGATGCAGTATTCGGACCAGCTCAACGTCCCGGCCAACCACGCCGGAACCCCCGGCCTCTCCCTGCCGGCGGGCCTGGACCAGGACGGGCTGCCGATCGGCATACAGCTGCTCGGGCCCGATTTTTCCGAGCACAGGTTGCTGCAGATCGGCAAAGCCTATGAAATGGCCTCCGCCGATCACGACTGGCGAAGCCGCCGGCCTGCGGCCCTGGCGGGGAGCTGAGCATGGCAGAAAAGGACAAAGTGGGCATTGCATACGAAGCGGTCATCGGGCTGGAGACCCATATCCAGCTCAACACCCAATCTAAGATTTTCTGCTCCTGCAAAGCCGATTCCTGGGAGGACCCGCCGAACACCAACATCTGCCCCGTGTGCACCGGTCTGCCGGGGGTGCTGCCGGTTCTGAACCGGGTGGCGGTGGAAAAAGCCGTCACGCTGGCGGCGGCGATGCAGGCAGATATCCAGCCGCTGTCATTTTTTGACCGCAAGAACTACTTTTACCCCGACCTCCCCAAAGGCTACCAGATCTCGCAGTTCGACCGCTCGCTGGCCCGCGGGGGTTTGATGGACGTCCCGATGCCGGACGGCAGGCTGGTGCGTGTCCGCATCCACAAGCTGCACCTGGAGGAAGACGCCGGCAAGACCAAGAACGAACACGGCCGGCGGCTGATCGACTTCAACCGCTGCGGCGTGCCGCTGATCGAGATGGTGACCGGACCGGATATCCATTCGGCCGACGAGGCCGCCCAGTACCTGATTCGCCTGCGCCAGCTGCTGCGCTGGCTGGGCATCTCGGAGGCGGACATGGAAAAAGGCCACCTGCGGGCGGATGCCAACGTTTCCATCCGGCCGGCGGGCAGCCGGGAGCTGAACACCAAGACCGAGATTAAAAACGTCAACTCGATCGAAGCGGTGCGCGCTGCGATCGAAAAAGAGATCGACCGCCAGGTCCGGCTGGTCGGGAAAGGGGGGCGGGTCGAAGCATGGACGCTCAACTGGGACGACGACAGCCAGACTCTCAGTAAAATGCGCTCCAAAGAGACCGAGGACGACTACCGATATTTCCGCGAGCCCGACCTGCTGCCCCTGCACCTGGACGCCGACTGGCTGGAGCGCCTGCTGGCCGGCCTGCCGGAGCTGCCGTTGGCCCGGCGAGCTCGCTTCATCGAAACCTACGGGCTGCCCGAATACGACGCCAACATCCTGACCTCCGAGCGCAGCCTGTCGGATTTCTACGAGCAGGCGGTCCGGGCATACGGTGGGGATCCGAAAAATGTCTCCAACTGGATGATGAACGATGTGCTGCGCATGCTCAACGATCGCGGCTTGCAGGCGGGGGAACTGCGCCTGACGCCGGAGCACCTGGCCGAGGCCATGCAGCTGGTGGACGACAAGGTGGTCAACACATCCACCGGCAAAAGCCTGGTGCCGATGGTGCAGGACAGCGGAAAATCGCCCGGGCAGTTGGTGAAAGAGCAAGGCCTGGCTGCGGTCAGCGATGAGGACGCCATTCGTGCGATCGCACAGCAGGTGATCGATGAGAATCCGGACGAGGCGGACACGTACCGGGGCGGCAAAACCACTGTGATCGGCTGGTTCGTCGGGCAGGTGATGCGCGCTTCGCGCGGCAAAGCGAACCCGCAGACCGCCCGGAAACTGCTCGAGGAGCTGCTCGACGGCGGCGGGTAGCCCGGCCGCAATCCCTGCGCGGCCAAGCCACGGAAACGCATGCGCCTGATTCTGCGCACCCCCAGCGAGGCGGATTGGCAGCCAATTCTGGCGATCGCCGACCGGGCTTCTCCCTGGAAAAAAGCACACAATCCAGCCTGGCTGGCAGCCAGGCAAACCCGGCTCAAACAGGGCCTGCTGCGTTTTCATGTGCTGGCCGAAGGGGAAAACGGCGAGTTGCTGGGGTATGCCGCCCTGGAAGCGGGCGAGAAACCGGGCTGGCTGCGGGTGTTTCTGGTCGTCACCCCCGAAAACCTGGAAACGGTTGGAAAGCGTCTGTATGGCTGCCTGGAAGCGCGAATTCGCCTGGAATGCCCGGAGGGGTTATGGCTGCGAGAAGAGCCAGGCGACTCCGAGCTGCTTGCCTTTTTCACGCAGAAAGGGTTTCAGGAGACGTTCCGCGGCCCGGTGGCCGACGGCCTGCAGATCGTCATTGCAGAAAAAAGGCTGGACGAGGGCGTAGATGTCTGAGATCCGGCTGCGCCCCGCCACCGCGAGCGACCAGGCAGTGATCCGCCGCCTGGTCCGGCAGGCCGGGATCAACCCGACCGGCTTGAAATGGCCGCGGTTCACCCTGGCCGAGGACTCGAACGGAGACGTGCTGGCCTGTGGGCAGTTGAAACCACACGTCGACGGTTCGGTCGAACTGGCGTCGCTGGTCGTGCGTCCGGACCAGCGAGGCAGGGGCCTGGCCCGGAAGGTTGTCGAGACCCTGGTCGCTCAGCATCCCGGGGATGTGCACCTGATGTGCCGCAGCGGGCTGGGACCGTTCTATGAAAAATTCGGTTTTCGAAGGCTGGCGGCGGATGAAATGCCGCCCTATTTTCGCCGCGTAAAGCGCTTGATGGTCCTGTTGGAAAAGCTGGCCGGGGAGGAGAAATTGCTCGTGATGCTGCGGCCGGGAGGGCGAAGGTGAAGGGCCGGCTGCTCAAAATCTGGGGGCGTCTGCCTATCCCGGTCTGGATCCGCTGGTGGCTGGTGCAGCGCTTTCTGGCGACCTTTCCTATCGGTGTTGTCGGGGTGATCACAAACGAACGGCATGAAATCCTGCTGTTCAAGCACACCTACCGGGGCAGGTATCCCTGGGGCCTGCCGGGTGGCTGGCTCGAACGCGGCGAGAGCCCGCAGGCCGCTATCATGCGAGAAATCCGGGAGGAGACCGGAATGCAGGTGGAAGCGGAAAGGCTGCTGCTGGCCTGGCACGACACCCGCTACGGCCGCCTGGACCTGTTCTACGCCTGCCGCATTCTGAAAGGCGAGTTTCAACAATCGGACGAGGTGCAGGAACTGGGCTGGTTCGCACCGGATTCCCTGCCGGAAATGATGGAATCCCAATATGATATGATTGCGAGAATTTTTGAGCTGCTGTCATGATCAGGAGGAAGAATGCTTAATTTCAATCCGTTCACCCGGGATCCGGATATCTACAAAAAGATTCTGATCGGCGGCCTGCTGGCCCTGATCGGGGTCGGCTTCATCCCGCTGGCCGGCTGGCGCCTGGAAGCCATCTCCCGCAATATCCGCGAGGATGACCCGCTCCTGCCCGAATGGGATGATTTTGGAAAATACATCATAGACGGCCTGAAAGTCCTTGGGCTGAACCTGATCTGGTTTTCCCCGCTGATCCTTCTCATCATTATTATCTCTGTGCTCATCATCGTCTTTCAGGGTCGTTTCGCCTCCCAGGATGACCTGGCCCTGGCCATCGTCGTGCTGAATTTATGCACGATCGCCCTGACTTTCGCCTATATTCTGCCGGTCCTGGTCCTGATCATCCCCGCTTACGGCATCCTGGCCGACGGCGGCACTTTCAGCGAAGCGGTCAACCCCAAAAATGCATACCGCATCCTGCGGGCGGACCTGGGCGGTTTTGTGGTTGCCGGCCTGCTGGGCATGCTGACCACCTGGATCCTGTCCGCGATCGGGACGCTGCTGTGCTTTGTCGGGGTGTACCTGGCGTACCCCGCCATCTACGGCATCATCGGGCAGCTGTACGGCAAAGCCTACAGGCAGGCGCAGCCCAAGCTGGCGGAAAACGACCCCGGGCTGGGCCAGACTGCGTAAGCCTAAAGTATATCGCCCGGGTTTTCATTTGCATAAAACCGGATCACCAGCCTCAAATCCCATGGGAAGGCGGCCGGTGCACCGGCCGTTGAAAATGAAATGCTGCCGAGGATAGAAGGATGAGCCAACCCGAGGACATTGCAGCCGATTTCTGGCGCAGCTGGTTCAGCCCTGAGGGCTTTACCAGGGAAAAACGCCAATACCGGCTGTTGAAGATGCTTCCTTCAAGCCCGCGTTGCCATTTCTGCGGCGCTCCGTTCCATGGCATGGGCGGAACCCTGGTACGCCTGGCACTGAGCAAAAAACCATCATCGGTCAACCCCCGTTTCTGCAATGTGTGCGATGAGTTCGCCCGGCAGCACCCGGGCGGGGCGGAAGTGGCCATGTCGATGCTTTTTGCCGACGTACGGGGCTCTACCCGGCTGTCCGAACAAATGAGCCCGACGGCGTTCAGCAAAATCATCAACCGTTTTTATGTGGAAGCGACAGAGGTCCTGATCCCCACTTTTGCGTTGATCGATAAACTGGCCGGGGACGCAGTGGCGGCCTTCTGGGGGGAGGGCTTTGCCGGCCCCGATTACGTCCGGGTGACCATCAAGGCGGCTCAAAAAATCCTGCAGGTGACCGGGCATGGTGATCCCGAGGGGCCATGGGTACCAGTCGGGATCGGGGTGCATACCGGCGTAGCGTTCGTGGGGGCGATGGGCCAGCCGGACGGCATGGTCGACATCACCGCGGTTGGAGAGCAGGTCAACCTGGCCGCCAGGTTGGCTTCACAGGCGGCGATCGGCGAGATCATTGTCAGTGGGGCGGCGATGGAGGCTGCAGGAATTCCAACCGGTGGAGCAAAAACGCGGCAGCTGGAACTGAAAGGGCTGGAAAATCCGGTGGACGTGTTTGTGCTGGGGGTGGCAGGCACGGATCGACCGTGAATCAACCCCCTTTGAGCGGGTAAAAGACGTCCACGCGGATCCCGAACGGGTCGTCGACACAGCAAAAACGCATCGGCACGTACATCTCGGTATCCTCTGGGGCCATGCAGGCTTTTGCACCGGCCTCCAGTAAGGCGGCGTAAAGCCGGTCGACCTGATCGGGCTCCTCGACCTGGACCGCAAACTCGGCGTTGCGCGGGTTTTCGCCGGGCACT
>JBFKII010000171.1:0-8722 GCA_041632295.1 Anaerolineales bacterium
GAGGTGTTTATCGTTGAGGCGGTCTATGAATGGGAGTCCTACCGCGTTTGGGGTTACGAAGAGATCGCCGAGGACACCGGCGCCACCCTGATCGACCTGAACGAGGCCGGCCCTTACCCCGATTTCCACGAGGCCTCGGTTGGATCAGATGGGTTCGTGTACGAATCCTTCATTTTTAACCCGCTGATCAACGAAGTGGACGTGTTCATGTCTGTTTCAAAAATGAAGAACCATTTCAACGCCGGCGTCACGCACACCATGAAAAACCTGTACGGCCTGGTGCCCTACCGCTACTACCGCCTGGACGATTCGCACGAATGGCGCTCCGGCTTCCACGGCGAGGGCGCTGAGACCCGCACCCGCCTGCCCCAAATCATCCTCGATCTGAACATGGCGCGCCCGATCGACTTCGCCCTGGTGGACGGCGTCCGGACCACCCAGGGCGGCGAAGGGCCCTGGATCCCGACGATGGCCCCGATCTCGCCGGGTTTGCTGGTAGCCGGTAAAAACTGCGTGGCCACCGACGCCGTCGCCACCGCGTTGATGGGGCACGATCCCCTGGCGGAATATCCCGATGCCCCCTTCCTGCGCGGCGATAACCACCTGAACATTGCCCGGGAAAAGGGCCTGGGGACCAACCGCCTGGAGGAGATCGAGGTGATCGGCCCGCCGCTGTCCTCCCTGGTCACCCCGTTTTCTCCCGCCTGGTAGCCCCGGCCGCCGCAGCGCCAGGCATGGCGGCACCACGCCAATTTCCGGTCTGGAAAAGCAACCTGCAGCCCGGGGGATCAAGGTAGCGACAATTGGGTACAATTCGGCATCAGGTGTCCCGTTTCCGATCCATCCCGTTGCCGAAGGCATGCCCCCCCGATTCCCAAGCAAAAAAGGAAATTGCATTGATCCGATCCAAGTCCCGGCGTCCTCTCCGATCGCTCGCCCTGCTGGCGGTGATGTTTGCCGCCGCCAGCATGTCCGCCTGCCAGCCGGCGGTCGCTTCCCCTGCCCCTGGAACCACGCTACCCACCGCGCCCAGCACTCAGCCGGCCCCCACGGCGACCGCCGAACCCGGCCTGCCTGCCGATGGGCCGGTTTTGCTGCGGGAAGACATCACACTGCGCCAGGTGGTGGAGACTGGCTTCGGAACCATCAAGCTGGCGCTCGATCCGGGCTCCGGGATGCTCTATTTCCTCAAACCGGTGGAGGGGATTTTCCGCCTCGACCTGAGCGGCGATGCCCGGCCGGAAAAAGTTGCCGATATCTCCGATTTCACACCCGAAGGTCAGCTTGCCGGCATGAAGTTCGGGCCGGACGGTACGTTGTATGTCGTGGCCAACATGCGGCCGAGTGTCGAATTCACCCAGGCCGCGGTCTACGCTGGCCGCAGCGACGCCAGCGGGGATTTCTCCTGGGAAACCCTGGCCACAACGGAACCTTATCCGGCCAGCAATACCAACTTCGATCACCTCTTCAACGGCATCGCGGTCAGCCCGGATAACCAGTGGGTATACTTGAACAGCGGCTCGCGCACCGACCACGGCGAGGTCCAGGACAATGAAGGGTTTTTTCCCGACCTGCGCGAAGTGCCGATCACCTCCGCCATCCTGCGGATACCGGTCCAGGCAGTAGACCTGCAGATCCCCAACGACGAAGCGGCCCTGCTCGAACAGGGTTTGTTGTTTGCGGACGGCACCCGCAATGCCTACGACCTGGAGTTTGCCCCCAACGGGGACCTGTTCGGGGTGGACAACGGCCCCGACGCCGATTACCCGGATGAGCTCAATTGGATCCGCCAGGGTTTCCACTACGGTTTCCCCTGGCGCTTCGGCGAAGCGGACAACCCGCAGCAGTTCGCGGATTATGACCCCAGCCAGGACCTGCGCCTGTCCGAGGACTTCGCAGCCGTGCAGACCGAGACGTACCGCAATGATCCCGGTTTCCCGCCCGCTCCACCAGCTTTGGCCGATCCGGTCATCAACCTGGGTCCGGATGCCGCTTTGTATCGAGATGACCAGGGGCAGGAGCGCAACGCCGCCGCGGAAGGGGAGGCGTTGTTGACCTTCACCCCACACCGCTCCCCCCTGGGCCTGGCCTTTGCGACGGACGCGAGCTTGCCCGCCGATCTGCGCCCCGCCGAAGGCGGGCTGTCGCTGTTTGTGCTGAGCTGGGGTGCGGCCGGCGGCGACCTGGGCGATCAGGGCCAGGATCTGCTCCACCTGAGCCTGACAAAGCAAGGGGACAATTACGTCGCCGTCACCCACCAGATCGCGCGGGATTTCAAACGGCCGATCGACGCCGTCATGATCGCAAACCGCCTTTACGTGCTGGAATGGGATGGCGAAGGCGTCATCTGGGAGTTGACGTTCCAGTAAGCCGGGAGAACGCCGGAGACCCTGATACTGAAATTCGAGAAAATGGAGGAAGCATGAGAATCGCTGTCACGGGAGGAAATGGAGAAATGGGCCGCAGCCTGGTCCCCTTTCTGATGGAGCAGGGCCACGGCGTGGTCAACATCGACCGTGTCCTGCCCCCGCTGCCCCCGCTGCGGACGCCGGATATGCCGGATTATATGCGGGCGGATATGACCGATTTCGGCGACGTGGTCGCCGCCCTGGAGGGCTGTGATGCCGTGGTACATCTGGCTGCCCATCGCTCGCCGCTGGACCACCCCCATCCGGTGGTATACAGCAACAACACGGCTGGCAGCTACAATGTTTTGTATGCGGCGGCTGCCCTGGGCATCCAGCGTGTTTGCCTGGCGTCATCGGTGAACGCCATCGGGGGGGTTTTCAGCCGGCAGCCCCGGTACGATTACTTTCCCCTGGACGAAAACCATCCGACGTACGCGGAGGACCCCTACAGCCTGTCCAAGTGGGTATTGGAGCAGCAGGCGGATGCCTTTGCCCGCCGCCATGAATGGATGGCGATCGCCAGCCTGCGGTTTCATTGGCTGGTGGAAACCAGGGAGCAGATTGAGAAATTAACGGCCAAATTTGCCCAGGCTGCCATCCGCCACCTGTGGGCCTATGTGCTGTTCGAGGACGCCAATCGGGCCTGTTTGCTTTCGCTGACCGCCGGCTTCGAAGGTCACGAGAACTTTTACATCGCCGCGCCTGTCACGGCGGTGGAAGAGCCGTCCGCCCGGCTGGCGGAAAAGCACTACCCGCAGGTCCCCCTGAACCAACCCCTGGAAGGCAACGCCGGCTTCTATGACTGCAGCAAGGCCAGGCGCCTGCTTGGCTGGGAACATACGGAGGTCTGAATTGAAAATCGTGGATATCAAGCCCTATCCCGTCTGGGTGGGCAATCGCAACCAGCTGGTGGTGAAAGTCGAAACGGACGAGGGGATCTACGGCCTGGGAGAGTCGGGTTTGAGCGGCCGGGAGCTGGCGGTCGTCGGTGCGCTCAACCACTTCCGCGAATTCCTGATCGGGCAAGACCCCATGCAGCGCGGATTGATCTGGCAGGAGCTTTACCGCAGCCAGTACTTTGAAGGCGGGCGGGTTCTGCTGGCGGCGCAGAGCGCCATCGATATCGCCCTGTACGATATCGCCGGCAAGGCTCTGGGTGTCCCGGTCTACCAGCTGTTGGGGGGCAAGCAGCGGAATGTTGTCCCTTGCTTTGCGACGGCGTCCGGGGGGCGCGGCGAGCAGATGCTGGAGAGCGTCCAGGTGCTCTGGGATCACGGCTGGCGGGTAGTCCGCACCATGCCTTTGCTGCCGCGAGAGCCGGAGCGCCCCGAAATATTCGAGCCGCGGGAAAGCATCGCCTACACAGCGGAGTGGCTGGTCAAGGTCCGGGAGACCTTCGACAGCGAGCTGACACTGGGGATCGATTACCACCACCGCCTTTCCGTGGCGGAGACCGCCTCCTTCTGCCACCGCATGCCGGTTGGCACACTGGATTTTCTGGAGGAGCCGATCCGAGATGAAAGCCCGCAGGCTTACGCCGCCCTGCGCCGGCAGACTCCGGTCCCGTTTGCCGTTGGGGAGGAGTTCAGCAGCAAGTGGCAATTCATGCCTTACCTGGAGGGGCACCTGACCGATTTCGCCCGCCTGGATATCTGCAATGTGGGCGGCTTCACCGAGGCGATGAAGGTCGCCGGTTGGGCGGAAACCCATTACATCGACCTGATGCCGCACAACCCACTCGGGCCGGTCTGCACGGCGGCCTCCATTCACCTGGCGGCGGCTGTGCCCAATTTCGCCTGGCTGGAAGTGCGCACCACCCAGACCGAGAACCTGTACTACGGGCAGGCGGGGGTCGACGAAGCCGAGCTGCTGTTCCCCGAGCAGCCCCGCCTGGAAGGGACCGTATTCCCCGTGCCCGAAACGCCGGGCCTGGGGGTGGATTTTGATGAGTCACTCGCCCGCTCGCAATCCTGGAAATTCTGGGAGGCTCCGCATTTCCGGCGGCGGGACGGGTCGGTCACGAACTGGTAAATTGGAGGATTGTTCCCATGAGCGCTCACAACAAACTTCAACTTTTTGCCGGCAGCTACACCCCGGCAGACCTGCCCGGGATTCACGCCTTTGCCTTCGACCCGTCCGCCGGGCTGCTGCGGCGGAACGGTTCATTTTCCGGGGTGAACAATCCGTCTTTCCTGGTCGTCCATCCAAACGGCCGCTGGCTCTTTGCGGTGAGTGAAATGGGTATGGCCCCCGACGGGCGGCACGGCGCGGTCCACGCCCTCGATATCCGCTACGGCGATGCCGGGGTGGATATCACGCCGATCGGTCGCATCTCAACCGGCGGGGATTGGCCCTGCCACCTGGCGATCGATGCCAGCGGGCGCTGGATCGCGGCTTCGAATTACGGCACCGGCGATGCGGCCGTGTTCCCGATCCTGCCCGACGGCGCGCTGGGGGAGATGTCGGCGTTCGTCCGGCACGAGGGCCGCGGGCCCAACCAGGCCAGACAGGAAGGCCCGCACGCCCATTCGGCGACGTTCACGCCGGACAACCGCTTTGTGATCATCGCCGATCTGGGCATCGACCGGCTGGTGGTTTACCGGTTCGATCCGGACAACGGTTCGCTGCAGAGCCATGTGGAGGTGCCCGCGCAGCCCGGCGCCGGACCGCGCCACCTGGCCTTCCACCCGTCCGGCCGTCACGTGCTGGCGGCAAACGAGCTCGACAGCAGCGTGAGCGTCTACGCATACGACGCCGAAAACGGCGCCCTTCACCTCCTGCAAACTTTGAAAACGCTCCCCGATGATGCGCCCGAAAACACCGTCGCGGATATCCACTTTTCCCCTTCTGGCGAGTATGTCTATGTTTCCAACCGGGGTCACAACAGCATCGCTTTGTTCCGCTACGATTCGAACGGCCACCTTTCCCGGCTTGCCGTTCTGCCGTGCGGCGGAAACTGGCCGCGCAATTTTGCCCTCTCACCGGACGGGCATTTCATGCTGGTCGCCAACCGCTACAGCGGCGATATTTGCGTGATGCCGGTGCTCTCTGGCGGCTCCGAACTCGGGCCGCCGGTCCAGCGCACCGCGGTCGACCAGCCCTCGTGCGTGGTATTCCCCGGAACGGTTCCCGGATAGGCCTCCATTCCGTTGCCGATGGCCTCGGCAGTGGCATTTTTCCTGTCCGTTTTCGGGTTGATGCCGGAAAAGCCGCCGGGCTGCCGGCTGAGTTGAAATTCTGTTCCCCGCAAGTGAATCAAACACAGGTGGCGTTGTATGCATGAATCAAAACGCTTTGCTGTTCTGGCGGACCGCCCGGTCAACCGGGAGACCTACGTCGAACCCTGGCCGGAAGCCGGGCTGATCGCCGCCGGCAGCCCGGCCGATCCCCGCCCAAGTCTGCAGCTGGAGGGCGGCGAAGTGGTGGAGATGGACGGGCGACCGCGCGCCGGGTTCGATGCGATCGATTGGTTCATCGCCACTCACGGCCTGGACCTGCAGGCCGCGGAAGAAGCCATGGCGACCCCTTCGCAGGATATCGCCCGCATGCTGGTGGACATCCACGTCCCTCGCAGGCGGATACTGCGCCTGGCCGGAGGGTGCACGCCGGCCAAGCTGGCGGATATCGCCGCCCACCTGAACACGCTCGAGATGATGATGGGCCTGATGAAAATGCGCATCCGCCGCACCCCGGCAAACCAGGCTCACGTCACCAACTGGCGCGAACATCCCGCCCTGCTGGCGGCCGATGCCGCCGAGGCCGCCATCCGCGGCTTTGCGGAGGTGGAGACCACGGTCCGCGTGGCCAGGGCGGCGCCGCTCAACGCGCTGGCCATCCTGGTCGGAACCCAGACCGGTCGCGGCGGGGTGCTCACCCAGTGCGCCGTGGAGGAGGCGCTCGGTTTGAAGATCGCCATGAAGGGGCTGACTTCCTACGCAGAGACCCTGTCGGTCTACGGCACGGAGCGCGCCTTCATCGATGGGGACGATACACCCTGGTCGAAGGCTTTCCTTTCCTCGGCATACGCCTCCCGGGGCGTGAAAATCCGCTTCACCTCGGGAAGCGGGTCGGAGGCGTTGATGGGGCATGCCGAAGGGTGTTCGATGCTGTACCTGGAAGCGCGCTGCCTCCTGGTGACCCGCGGCGCCGGCAGCCAGGGTGTGCAGAATGGCGCCATCTCCTGCATCGCCCTGCCCGAAGCGCTGCCTGGCGGCGTGCGCACGGTGCTGGCCGAAAACCTGCTCGCTTCGATGCTGGGCCTGGAGGTCGCCTCCGGCAACGACGCCCTGGCTTCGCACTCCGATATCCGCAAGACGGCCAAGTTGATGCTGCAGCTGGTCCCCGGGACAGATTTTATTTTTTCCGGATACAGCGCCGTGCCCAAAAAAGACAACATGTTCGGGGGTGGGAATTTTGACAGCGACGATCTGGATGACATCGCCGTGATCCAGCGGGATATGGGGGTGGATGCCGGCTTGCGGCCGGTGACGGAGGCGCAGGCGCTGGCGGCGCGGCGCAGAGCGGCAGAAGCCGTGCGGGCGGTGTATGACGGCCTGGGATTTCCCCCGATCCGCCCGGAGGAGATTGAAGCCGCCGTGACGGCGCACAGCAGCGAAGACATGCCCGAGCGTGACATGGTGGCCGATCTGAAAGCAGCCGATTCCTTCCTGGAGGGCGAGACCAACGTGGTGGATGTGGTGAGCGCCCTGAACGGCGCCGGGTTTGAAGACGTGGCAGAGAACATCCTGGAAATGGGGCGCCAGCGGGTGGCGGGGGACTATCTGCAGCCTGCGGCGATTTTCGACCGCGATTTCAAAGTGCTCAGCGCGATCAACGATCCCAACGATTATCTGGGCCCCGGCACCGGCTACCAGATGACCACCGAGCGGGTGGCGGAGGTCTCCGCGCTGCCGCAGGTGAAATCGCCGCAGGAATTTGTCCAGGCGCATGTCGGCGAGCCGCTCTCCAGCCTTCTTGAACTGGGTCCCGCCCGGCCCGGCAGCCAGCCGGAAGTGGTGGTGGCAGTCGGCCCGGCCTTCGGCACCGAACTGACGCGTACGATCGGCGGCCTGGACCACGGCGATGTGCTGGCGGCCATTCTGACCGGCATCGCCGCCGAAGGGCTGGTCGCCCGCATCGCCAAGGTCTATCGCAGCTCGGACTGCGCCTATATCGGTTACGCCGGGTCGCAGCTCAGCGGCAGCGGTGTGGCGATCGGCCTGCAGTCCCGCGGCACCGCGGTGATACACCGGCGCGGGCTGGCGCCGCTCAACAACCTGGAGCTGTTTCCGCAGTCGCCCAGCCTCACGCTGGCGCTGTATGTGGCCATCGGGCGCAATGCCGCCCGCTACGCAAAAGGGGGCTCGCCAAAACCCGTGGCCGTGCCGGTGGACAACACCGCCCGGCTGCGGTTGATCGTCAAGACCGCCCTGCTGCACCGCCGCGAGACCGACCAGGTCCGAGATCGGCCGCCGGCGGAACTGAAATTTGATTGGGAGCCGGAATGATGAACTCGTATCCCTTGAAGGACGATCCAGAGGCCCATCTCCGGGCTGCCAGCGGGCGGCCGCTGGAAGACGTCACTCTGGACGGCCCATTTGAAATCGGAGATCTGACCATCCGGGCGGACACTTTGCAAGCTCAGGCGGAGGTGGCGCGCCGGGAGGGGTACTCGCAGCTGGCGGAGAATCTGAGCCGCGCTGCGGAGCTGACCCGGGTGCCGGATGCGCTCCTCCTGCGGATCTACACCCTGCTGCGCCCGAAACGGGCTTCGTACACGGAATTGGGCGACCTGGCCGACCGGTTGGAACAGGAGTACCAGGCCGCTGATAACGCCCGCTTCATCCGTGAGGCGGCAAAAATCTACCGGGCGCGCGGCCTGCTGCGGCCCGAGTAAGCACCTTTGACCAGGCTGGCGCCGCGAACCCGCGCCTCAGATCACGCGGGGCTTGTAGCTCTCGAACCGGCGGATATACTGCCAATCCCCCCTGTATTCGTGGCACAGCCCCCAGCGGATCCCCGCCAGGGGGCTTTCATCGTGGGTGGGCGTCCGGAATAGTCCGGCTGCTTCCGGGGGGTTCTTGATCACGGCCATGATCTCAAAATTGATCCCGTCCTCGGCGAACTGGATTGTGTTTTTTTCCGGGCCGTCGGTGGTCAGCAGTGCGGCGATCCCGCCGCGGTAGTGCCAGATGCACACTTCATGCCCGCTGTTGGTCACCGGGTTGTAGGGGGATTTGACATAGGGGCCCTCGGGATGGTCTGCGATGGCGACCCCCCACTTGATCTCCCGGCCGCCGAAGGTCATTTCCTCC
>JBFKII010000172.1:0-8543 GCA_041632295.1 Anaerolineales bacterium
CATATCGCTCTGGGCCGCCCCTGCTGGCGCAGGGGGATGGGTGGTGGTGACCCTGACTTATCTTCCAGTAGATATCACACCAGGTGAGCCTTTCCGAGTCGAGTTCACCGTCCGAGACCACGGCCGGGTGCTGGGCTCCGGCCATATTCCAACGCTCTTTTTTTACCGGGCTTATGGGCAAGATCCGCTGCGCATCAAGGCCTTCCAGAACGGAAGGACCGGGCATTACGCCGCCAAGGTCACTCTGCCGGAGTCCGGAAAATGGTCTTGGGCCATCAGCCCCTACGACGCCCAGGACACCGCCCAGACCATGCCAGGGCTGACCTTGCCATCTGCAGGTTCTGGCAGCCATGCCAACGGGACCGCTTTACCCCTCACGCTGTCGCGGGTGGTGGGGGGCATCTTGATCGCCGTTTTAATGGCTTTCGTATTTTTCCGTCACAGGAGCAGAGCCGCCCTTGGACTGGGCATCGCGGCCGCTCTGCTTTCCCTACTGGCAATTCCAGCACTTCTCAACGACGGCGTCGATACAGCCCTGGCCGCGCAGCCCAATGCGCTGCTTTCATACAGCGGGCCGGAATTGTTCATGGCCAAGGGATGCGTGGTTTGCCATACTCACAACCTGACACCCGAGGAGTTTCGCGGCATTCAGTCCAATATCGGGCCGAACTTGAGCGATATCAAGCTGCCCCCCGAATATCTTCGTCCCTGGCTGGACAATCCTCCGGCGATTAAACCGAAAACCCAGATGCCGGATCTGAACCTGACCAGGGGGGAGATCGATATCCTGGTCGATTTTCTCACCGGAAGGTAGCCTCCACAATCGAAGAATCCCGGAACTCACCGGTGTAGAGCCGTCCGGACAGCCTGTCCTCCTTGACGGCGCTGGCAACATGGTCTATCCTTCGCGCAGCGCTGCAAGGAGGACTTTTAATGGCTGAAAATCAAATCATCGTTTATGGAACCTCCTGGTGCGGGGACTGCTGGCGGTCCAAGCGCTTGCTGGACCGTCATGAAGTGGATTACGTCTGGGTCGATATCGACCAGGACCGGGGGGCTTCGAACCTGGTCCTTCAGATCAACAACGGCAATCGGGCTGTCCCGACCATCGTGTTCCCGGAAGGCGATACCCTGACTGAACCGAGTGACAGTCAACTGAAAGCCAGGCTCGGGTTGGAATGAATATGTACCTGGCGGGTGATGTCGGCGGCACCAAGACAAACCTGGCGGTTTTCGATGCCAGCATGGGTCCGCGCACCCCGCTTGCCCAGAAAAAGTTTTCCAGTGCCAAGTATCCCAGCCTGGCTGCACTGATCCGAGATTTCCTCGGTCAGACCCATTCCAACGTGATCAGGGCGACGCTGGGGGTTGCCGGCCCAGTGGTCCGAGGCCAGGCGGAGATCACCAATTTGCCCTGGGTGCTGCGTGAAGATCAGCTCCAGGAAGATCTGGAACTCGAAAATATCGCCCTGATCAACGACCTGGTCGCCACAGCAAATGCGATCCCTTTTCTCGAGCCGGATTCGCTGCACACCCTGTATGAAGGAGAACCGGATCCGACCGGCACCATCGCAGTGATTGCGCCCGGCACCGGACTGGGGGAAAGTTATTTGATCTGGAGCGGAGACCGGTATCTTCCATTTGCCTCCGAGGGCGGCCACACGGATTTCGGGCCCAACAACCCGCTCGAGTTCGGCCTGCTGCGGTACCTGCAGGAGCGTTTCGGCCATGTCAGCTACGAACGGATTTGCTCCGGCATGGGCCTGCCGAACATCTACCACTATTTGAAGGAAATGGGCTACGCTGAGGAACCTGCCTGGCTGGCAGAAGAGATGCGGGCGGCCGAAGATATTACGCCGATCATCGCCCAGGCGGCGATGGACAGCGATCGCCCCTGCGACCTGTGCCGGACCGCCATGGAAACTTTTGTCACCGTGCTGGGGGCCGAGGCAGGAAACCTGGCCTTGAAATTGATGGCGACCGGGGGCATTTACCTCGGAGGCGGCATTCCGCCGCGCATCCTGCCCTTGCTATCCAACGGCTTGTTTATCAGCTCCCTGCAGCGCAAGGGTCGCTTCTCCGATCTGCTGGCGAAGATACCTGTGCATGTGATCATGGACGGTGAAGTAGCACTGATCGGGGCGGCATACCATGTGTTTGAAGAGGGAAATTTTCCGAGCTAGAACCTGTTTGGTGTGAAAGTGCCTTTCACGAGATCCTACACAGGTCCCTCGCTACGCCCAAGGCAGGGTCATTACATGTTTGCCGATAATTCCCTGGCCACCGATATTTCCGCAGGCATTCGCGGGTAAAATTAGCCCGAAAACCAAGACCATTATAGGAAGGAATGTATGTCAGACAAAGTCAAATCGATACTCAAAGGATACGCTGGGGAGAACCCGGGTGTGCTTTCGAACCTTTACCGCCTGCTCAATCATGGCCGCCTGGCCGGCACAGGAAAAATCGTCATCCTGCCGGTGGACCAGGGATTCGAGCACGGACCAGGGCGGAGCTTCGCTCCCAATCCCGCCGGATATGACCCCCACTACCATTTCCAGCTGGCCATCGATGCCGGGTTGAACGGTTACGCGGCCCCCCTGGGGTTTTTGGAGGCCGGCGCCGCCGATTACGCTGGGCAACTGCCGCTGATCCTAAAACTCAACAACCATGACGTGCTCCATTCGGAATCCGACCCGATGGGCGCTCAGACCGCCAGCGTCAAGGACGCCGTGCGGCTGGGCTGCGTCGGGGTGGGCTATACGATCTACCCCGGCACGGTCGACCGGCGGCTGCTGTACGAACAGGTGCGGGATGTGATCGCCGAAGCCAAAGCCAGCGGGCTGCTGATGTTCATGTGGTCCTACCCGCGCGGGGGTGATCTGAGCAAGGCCGGCGAGACCGGGCTCGACGTAGTGGCCTACGCCGCCCAGATCGCCTGCCAGTTGGGAGCCCACGTGGTCAAGGTCAAGTTGCCTTCCGACCATCTCGAGCAGGATGCTGCCCGGGCGGTATACGAACAGTACGCCATCCCGCGCGCCACCCAGGCCGAGCGCGTCGCCCACGTCATGCAGGCTGCTTTCAACGGCCGGCGCATCGTCATCTTCTCCGGTGGGGCCAAGAAGGATGACGAAAACGCGATTTTCGACGCCGCCCGGTCCATCCGCGACGGAGGCGGCTTCGGCTCCATCATCGGCCGCAACACCTTCCAACGCCCGATGGCGGAATCCCTGGAAATGCTGGACCAGATCATCCGGATTTACAGCGGAGAGCTGGCCTGAAGCGGTACTCGCCAGGCTTAAAACATACCGGGGTCCTGTGAAACCAGGACCCCGGTATGTTTTACGAACAAGGAGATGACGGTGTCACTCCCGTCCTTTCATTTTTGAAACCCAGTTTTCCACTTCCCGGCCGGCAACTTCCCGCGATCCCAGGCCGAAAGCCAATGCGGCAGCTACGCCGATGGTGCCTAAAAGGATGCCAAAAGCCAGGTTGACAATTTCCTCAGCGATCCCCATCTGCTGCAGCGCCATCGCGCCGACAAAAATCAAGACCGCCAGCCTGGCCAGGTTAGCCGTAAAGGTGGAATCCTCGCCGGCGGTGCTGATCACCAGGTTGCGGGCGAGATTGGAGAGCCAGACACCGATGGCCAGGATCGCCAGGGCCAGCAGGATCTGCCCGCCGAAGGACGTAAAGTTCGAGACCATATCAGCCAACAGTTCGAAACCAAGCAAGGCGGCTGCTTCAGTGGCCGCGAAGAGCATGACGGCGACGATCACCAGGTATCCGACCAGTTCGGAAAAGGTCCTTCCGACCTGCTCTTCGCCTTCCTGCATCAGCCCCAGCCGGGCGGGGATCGAATCGGCGCCCACCCCGCGCAGAAGGCTGGTCACCAGGCCGGCAACCAGGCGCCCGACGAGGTACGAAACGCCCAGGATCAGGGCCGCGCCGAAGATTGCAGGGATCGCTTCCAGCACCGTGTTCAGCATGGTGGTGGCGGGACCCGAAATGGCTTCGATCTCAAGCTTTCCGAGTGCGGCGATCACGGTCGAAATCAGGATCAGCGCGTACACCACCGTGCCGGCCAGATTCGAAATCGACTGGTTGCCTTCCAGGCCGATGTTTTCACCGGCACTGTCCGCCCCGGTCACCCGCAGCAAATTGGTGACCACCTGCCGGACGATGCGAGCGATAAACCATCCAACGAGCAGGATCACAATCGCGCTGAACACGTTTGGAACAGCCAGCAGTATCTGCCCGACCATGTCCTGGACAGGGGTGACAAGCCCTTCCACGTTCAAGGCACCAAGTATGGCAGGCAGGAAGAACAAGAAAATCAACCAGTAAGCCGCCGTGGCCAGCGATTGGCTGACGGGGATCTGTCCCTCCTCCAGCTCCGCACCCTGGGAAAGCCGATCATCCAGGTTGATGCGCTTTGCGAGCCGCTGGATAAGGAAGCGGACAAAACTGGCCAGCATCCAGGCCAGGACCAAAAGCACCAGCGCAGAGATCAAGGCCGGGATAAAATTGGTGATCTCGGTGAGCAGTCCCTCCAGGGGCCGGGCGACCGCATTCAGGTTCAGTTGTTGCAGGAAACCCACGATCGCAAAGATCAGGATGACCCAGAAAACGATCCGGGCGATCCATTTCTCCAGGTCGATCTTCGCCCCGTCCTCACCGGAGATCCCAGCCGCGATCCGCTCGTCCAGATCGGTCCGCCGCAGGCCGGCGCGCACGATCGCCGCGACGATCAGGGCCAAAAGCCAGCCGCCAAACAAGATTCCCAATGCACCCAGGAAATTAAGGAAGCCGCCGCTGAGGGTGTTCAAAAGATTTTGCAGCAATCCTTGAAAGTCCATACAATCCTCCTATTCTATTATTCGCTTGTTATACGAAGAAACGTGCGTGCTAGATGGTTAAATTATAACCCGATCAACTCCGGTGGGCGACCCTGGACCCTTTGTGCTTCCATTCTGGGTTAATCCCTGTTAGCATTAAGGCCCCTACAGACCCAAAGATATTCAATGTACGAATTCCACATTTCCCTTTTTGCTCGCAACAAATACGATTTTGATCGCAGCATCTACCGTTTCAACGGGAATGCGGTCCTGGTGGATTTTCACGCCGCCCGGATTTTCGCTCACAAAATGAACCAACAGCGCGATCTGATCAACTTCCCGGAGCTGGCGGTAAAAGCCGGCGAGATAAACGCCATGGGGTTGATCGATGAAATCCTGCATGTGCTGGTGGAAAATTACCGGCGGCAGGTTAACCCGCGCATCATTTCCGAAGCCCTCGATGCTCTGCAGGCAACCATGTCGGCCGGTGAACTGGACCGGATTCTGCTTCAATTCACCGCCCAATTCCCCCCCATGTCCGTCTACTTGGAAGGGCGCACACCCCAAGATTTCCTGGAAGGCAGCACCAGCGGTGTCACGCACCGGGAGATTGTGCTTGAAGAAATCCTGATGCTGTGGCTGTCCAACGCAAACCCGGCGTTCGGGCCTTATGAGGAGCTATTCGACGATCAGGAACTGCGCCGCAACACGCAATACGAAACCTTAATCAACGGGCTGGGGGATTTTCTGGAAGAGGCGGATCCAGCGCCCGGAGGGCGTTATTCGCTGTTCCAACTGCTGCGACTGCCTGCCCTGCGACATCCGGAATCTCTGCTCGCTCAGCTGGAATTCCTTTTGAGCGATTTTGGGGCGATCCTGGGCGAATACCAACTCCGTTTGCTGCGCAGTATGGACCTGGTGCGGGAGGAAAATAAGCCCGGGCCGACCGGTCGGGGACCGGCGGTCGTGATCGATTTCTCCAACCTCACCTTGGGCGATCTGGAATACGAGCGCTATTCTGCGGATAAAGATTGGATGCCGCACCTGGTATTGATCGCCAAAAACGCATACGTCTGGCTGGACCAATTATCAAAAAAATTCGGGCGCGGGATCCACACCCTGGATCAAATTCCGGATGAAGAGCTTGCCGAGCTTGCCGAACGGGGATTTAATGGCTTGTGGCTGATTGGACTCTGGGAACGCAGCCCGGCGTCCCGGACGATCAAGCACATGTGCGGAAATCCCGACGCGGTTGAATCGGCATATTCTCTTTTCGATTACACCATCGCCCAGAAACTGGGTGGGGATCCGGCCTACGAGAACCTGCGCAACCGCGCGGCCGCGAAGAACATCCGCCTGGCAGCCGATATGGTTCCCAACCATACCGGGATTTTTTCCAAATGGGTCCTGGAACACCCGGACTGGTATATCCACCTCGACCACTCCCCGTATCCAAACTATTCGTTCAATGGCACGGACCTTTCCCTGGACCGGGATATTGGGATCTACCTTGAGGACCACTATTACTCCCGCACCGATGCGGCCGTCGTGTTCAAGCGAGTCGACCACCGCAGCGGGCGCACCCATTACATCTACCACGGAAATGACGGCACCTCGATGCCCTGGAACGACACCGCCCAATTGGATTATCTGCACCCCGAAGCTAGGGAAGCGGTTATCCAGACCATCCTCAATGTGGCGCGAAAATTCTCCATCATCCGCTTTGATGCCGCCATGACCTTGGCAAAAAAACATATCCAGCGGCTCTGGTATCCGGAGCCGGGCCAGGGTGGGGCAATTCCATCCCGATCGGAGTACGCCATCTCGCGGCAGCGGTTCAATGAATTGATGCCAAAAGAATTCTGGCGCGAAGTGGTCGACCGGGTCGCTGCCGAAGTGCCGGACACCCTGCTTCTGGCCGAGGCGTTCTGGCTGATGGAAGGCTATTTCGTCCGCACGTTAGGCATGCACCGGGTCTACAACAGCGCGTACATGAACATGCTGCGCGACGAGAAAAATGCGGAATACCGCCTGGTGATTAAAAACACGATCGAGTTCGACCCCGAAATCCTGAAACGCTACGTGAATTTCATGAACAACCCCGACGAAGACACCGCCATCAGCCAGTTCGGCAAGGGCGGAAAATACTTCGGGGTTTGCACCATGATGAGCACCATGCCGGGCCTCCCCATGTTTGGCCACGGGCAGGTGGAAGGGTTCACGGAAAAATACGGGATGGAATACCAGCGGGCGTATTACGACGAAGTCCCGGATGCCCACCTTGTCGGCCAGCACATGCGGGAGATCGCCCCCCTGCTCCGCAAACGCTACCTGTTCTCGGGCGTGGAACACTTCCGCCTTTACGACTTCTTCCAGCAGGATGGGAACGTGAACGAGGATGTCTTTGCTTATTCCAACCGCTATGGGGAAGAACGCAGCCTGGTCCTGTACCACAATCGCTGGGCGGAAACCCAAGGGACGATCCGTATGTCGGCCGCCTACGCCGCCAAAGAGGGGGATGATGTTCGCCTGGAAAAGCAATCTCTGGGAGAGGGGCTTGGATTGCCGCACGATCCGGATATGTTCGTCATTTTCCAGGACCATATCACCGGGCTGGAATATATTCACAACTGTGCCCGGATCCACGATTCAGGGCTGAGTGTTGGAATCGGGGCTTTTCAATATTTCGTTTTCTGGAATTTTCGCACCGTAAAGGAAAATGAGTGGGGGCACTACGGCATGCTTGATGGCTTCTTGAACGGTCGTGGTGTCCACCACATTGAGGAAATCCGGCAGGAAATCATTCTCCAACCAGTTCTAGGGCCATTCCGCGAGCTGGTCAACCCCGGGTTTTTCAGTTGGGCGTTCGAAAATGGAGTTGGGCAGGCGGAAGAAATACACAGGCAGGCTGTGGAGAAGTACAGCCGGCTGCTGGACGGTATTGCCGGCTATGCGCTACCAGGGGCTGAAAAGTCAGCCACCCTTGACACTTTTGACTCCTTCATCACCAATGCCCTGGGAGCGTTGGGTGCGGACGGGAAAAAGCTCGAACTCGGGGATTGGGCTGTGCTGCTGAGCTGGGCGATCTGCCGCCCGCTGGGCCTGCTCGCAGGGCCAGAAAATGATGCGCTCCGCAGCCGCGCCTGGATGGACCAGTGGCAGCTGTCGAAAACCATTCGCGATTGCCTGCGCCAACTCGGCCAGGATGAAAACCTCACAGACCTCCTACAGGCACTGGTGGGGCGGCAATCCCCCTGGTTCCGGGAAAAGAGCTACGAAACTCTGCGTTCCTGGCTTCAAAACAGCGAAATCGCCCGCCAGATGGGAGTCAACCGCTACCAGGAAGTGCTGTGGTACAACCGGGCAGGCTTGGGAGAAATCATCCGCTGGGCGAGCCGGCTTGCACGAATCACTGGAGAGTCGCAAACCGACCATATCGAGACCATCTCGGATGAAATAGCCACTGCGGACGAATCCGCAGAATACCGGGCGGCCGCACTGCTGGCAAACCTGGATCAGACCCCATCCCCCACGGATGCAAAAGTCGAGCCAGATAAGGAGACCCAATGAGATTGAAGCACGCCCTTATCGGAACGGTGCTCCTGCTGTTGGCCGCCTGTGCCACCACTCCTGGCTCCCCGATCGGTACTGGGGAGGGCCAGGCAACCGGCACCATTCCTTCCGATGTGCCGACCGACACCCCCGAGG
>JBFKII010000173.1:0-8535 GCA_041632295.1 Anaerolineales bacterium
AACATCGCGATCGCCGCGCTGGACCATACGGATTGGTGCCGGAAAAAACAGAAATGTGTACAATAGATCCGCACCAATTCATTATCCTTCCTCGCAGCCACTTCCAGGAGACTCCCATGCCAAAAAATATCGTCGTGTTATCGGACGGCACCGGTCAGGAGGGTGGGCGCGGCCACGACACAAACATCTATAAGCTTTTTCGTATGTTGGAGGACCGCACCCAAAACCAGGTTGTTTTCTATGACCAGGGATTGGGAACAGACTGGCACAAAGTCACCGGCAATGCAATGGGGGTCGGTTTCAGCAAGAACATTCTGCAATGCTACCGCTTCATTTACGACAATTTTGAAGCCGGTGACCGCTTGTTTCTCCTGGGATTCAGCCGCGGCGCGGCGACGGTCCGCAGCCTGTCCAACTTCATCCATTACTTTGGCATCCTACCGAAAGCCCGGCCTGAGCTGATCCGGCGCGCCTGGAAACTTTATAAGGCGGGGAGACAGGAGCGGCCGCCGGAGCAGCCTGTCGAAGAAGCGGACCAGAGCCTGCTGAGCAGGGTGGCGCAACGAGGTTTTGAACTGATCGACCGAACGACAGAGCGGGTAGAGTCCGCTTTTCGGGAGCCCTTGAGCGAGAAGGCGAATAAATTCGTGCGCGAGCACCCCAACCAATGGGTATCTATCGAGTTTCTGGGGGTTTGGGACACTGTTCCGGCATTAGGATTGGTCCCCCTGGCAGGGCTGAACTTGCTGATCAATAACATCCCCTGGTGGAAGCACCGTTTCCACGATTTCAACCTACATGAAAGCGTCAAGAACGCTTACCATGCCCTGGCGATCGACGACGACCGGCTGTGGTTCCATCCCACGATCTGGAAAAGCTGTAAGCCGGGGCAGAAAGTGGAGCAGGTCTGGTTTAGTGGGTCCCACACCGATGTGGGCGGCGGGTTTATGGCAGCCGGACTGTCGGATATTTCCCTGGAATGGATGGTGGAAAAAGCTGTCTCGCACGGGCTGCGGATGTATCTGGGCTCGAGACGGGATTGGAATTTTGCGATCGCGCCCGATGCGCACGACCGCCAGCATCCGCCACGTTCTGGGTTCGGCAAGGTGTATAAACTGGGGCTGCGGGACAATGTCTGGGATCAGCAGGCCTTTCAATCTTACGGGCCCCCTAAGCTGCACCAAAGCGTGCTCGATCGGGCTGGTGAGGACCCAACTTACCGGCCCTGGATGCTGGAGAAATACCGAGAGTATCTCTTGATGCTTCCGGACCAGTTTTCCAAAAGCCTGCAAGATGAATACCGGAAAGGCTATGACCAGGCTTTTGAGGCTTATTACGAGCAAATGATGTCGGATACCTCCGAGGGGGTCGATGTAAAGCTGCCAGGATCGCGCCGGGATTGGGAGGCGGATAATCCTTTCGAGACCTGGCTGGAAGCAAACCACAGCCCGTACATGGCCCGATTGCAAAAATCCGCGGACAGTGGAGAGTTGTTTGCCTGGCTCGAGAAATACCGACCATTCCAGGATTGGCTGGCGGAAGCATACCCAGGCATGGTGGCCACGGATTTTGGGAGAATATTTGTCGAGCCCTACAGCGTGATATTTGAATACAAAGACAAAGACGGCGTGCGCAGGTATACAAACCGGGATATCGATGAGGGTACCTGTGCGCAGATGGGGTACACGGATAAGAAACCGCTCCACTTCCGGGACTATGACCGCGATACGCTGAAGAATATGTTGGAGAGAGGCCTGGACACAAGCGAGAGGGGCGCGCTGGACAATCTGGTCGAACGCGTCATCCTGGCGCGCCCGATCGTCGAGCAACAGCCCGAGGACAAAACAAAGCGGATACCGAAAGAGGCTCTGCGTCGCTGGACGAGCCGAACGGTCTACGACCGCGAGCGCTGGTATGACCGCAAAGGCGATTGAGCGCTCTTATTCCAGGCAGCCGGAAAGGCTACCCTGGCTTTCGATAAACAGGTTCCCAGGGTTGGGGATCGGGTTTGCGCGGACCCAGTAAAAATCGTCGGCCTGCTTGAGAGCGGAAATGTAGAAAATCGACTGATCGTTCTGGCCCCACATGTAAGCATAGGACTGGAACGACTGCCGGGTGTTGCCTCCAAAATCGGATTCAGCTGAATAGCCAAGTACCAGGGGGATGGTCGTGCGGACAGGATTGCCAATTTCGGCGCGGATGGTATCGTCCCTGGAAATTACCAGGGTGGCACAGTCGTAGAGCTCGCTATTCCGCACGGAAACGCCGCAGCCTGCAAAGATGATCATGAACAGGCCGATGATCACTGCGCAGCCAGGCATACAGCCACCCGAGCGCTTCGCACGGTTGGATCGAACAACTCCAGGCACCCCCGGGAAATCAGTCCCTTCTAACGCTTCGACCGCGGATTTCGCTTCCTTCAATCCGGCCCCCGTGGCCTCGCGGTAGGCCCGGATCGCCGCGATTTTCTTTCCCTCTTTGACGAGCTCCCGAATCCCGGTCCAATCCTCTTCCGCGAGATTTTCAGGTTTCGGGGACGGTTCGGGCTGCAAGGAACGCTCCAGTTCGTCGACCAAATCCTTGGCTTCTTTCAATCCCAGGTCGCTGTTTTCTCGGAGCAGCTTTACGGCTTCGATTTTCCTGCCGGAGCGCAATAAGTGCTCTGCATCAGCCCAAAAGCCCTCGGGTTCGTCGTTAGCGGCGGGCATCTCGAAAAAAGGGCTGATGCCCCCATCCTCCATCACGCGCAGGTTGGTACCGCAAAAAGCGCAATCCACGGCCGTGTCCCCTGACCGGACCAAGACCTCTGCCCCGCAGCTGGGGCAGGTTGGTGGAATTGGGCTCATCATCGCATCCCTCACATGTTGCGGCGCCTTCGGTCAGCTCCGCGGGCTTTCAGGGCAGCACTCGCCAGCGCACGCCCAGGATGGCTGCCAATGCCGCCAACAAGGCCCCCAGGGCGACGAAATACACGCTCACTTCCGTGCGCTGCACCTCGGTCACCAGGAAAGTGGGCAGGTCCTGGAAAACCTCCTGGAGTTCTCCTGCGCTGCGAGCAGCATAATAGTTGCCACCGGTCATTTCAGCGATCTGGATCAATGTGGTCTCATCGATCGCACGGGTAAAGCCGCCGCCCCCTCCCCCAAACCCTGAGCCGCCGAAACCCGAGCCGCCGAAAAAGAAAGGCAAGTCCCCGCATCCCGGGCCGCCAAATGGGGCGTTTTCATTGTCTGTGCCAAAGCCAATTGGAAAGATTCGTACGCCGCGTTCTGCCGCCATGGCAGCGGCATCCAGCGGCATGAGACCGGAGGTTGTCACCCCATCCGTCAGCAAAACGACGATGTGAGGTACAAATTCCCCTTCCGCGACCGTCTCGCCGGCCTCCGGGGATGAGAAATCGGCCAGGACCGGCGGCACCCGGTCATCCAATTCGGCGATCGCATCCAGGGATTCGACGATCGCGCTGCCGATCGCCGTACGCCGGGCGGGTTGCATGCTTTCGACAGCGCTGCGCAGCAGCCCCTGGTCATTGGTCGGTTCCTGGATCAGGACTGCAAAGCCGGCAAAAGCCACTACACCGACCTGCACGTTCGGGTCCTGGCGCTCGAGGAAAGCCAGCGCGGCGTCCTTGGCGGCCTCCAGGCGGTTGGGAGGGATGTCGGTGGTGCACATGCTCAGAGAAACATCGATCGCCAGGATTACCGCGGTTCGACCGACGGGCACCACAACGTTGGCCGTCGGCCGCATCATGGCCGAAACCAGGCTTGCAAGAGCCAGCAGGAGCATTGCAAACGGCAGGTGGCGCTTCCACCGAGAAGGCCGCGGGGCGAATTCCCGCAATAGTGAGAGGCTTGAGTAAGGCAGTGCTTTTGGTTTGCGCCGGCGCAGGACGAGGACATACACCAGGACCAGCAGCGGAAGCAGCACGAATAACGCCGCCGACCAGGGCCATTGGATTTCCATCAGGGCATCCTTCCTTCCCCAAAAAGGGAGACCAGCCCACCTGCCATCAGGAGGAAGATTCCCATGCCGGCAAATAACGCTGTGACTTCCATTTCCTCGGTTTTGACGATCAGCTCTGGCTGGATCTGGTCGTATATTTCTCGCAGGTCGGTTTCGTCGCTGGCGTGGAAATAGGTCCCGCCGGTCAGGTCGGCGATCTCCATCAATACGACTTCGTCGAGCCGGGTGTGGACGATGAAACCGTCGATCTCAAGTAAGGTCCCTTCTGGACTTCCAACCCCGATGGTGTGAATCCGGATACCCAGGTCAGCTGCAGCACGAGCCGCGGACGCCGGGTCGGGGTCCAGATTGTTCTCCCCGTCTGTCAGCAGAATAATGCTGGCTGCACCTTCGCCCGGAACGGTCACATCCGCCCCTTCCGAATCCGGATCGGGGTCGAATCCGGGAGCGAGCACCTGAATCGCGGCGAAAACTCCGTTCGCCAGGGAAGTGCCGCTCTCCGGCCGCAGCCGGTTGATGGCTCCCAGGATAGAATCCCGATCCCCTGTGGGCTCCTGGATGGAGAAACCGCCATCGCTGAAAGCCACGACCCCGATCAGCACCTCTGCCGGTTGGCCTTCCACGAAAGCCAGTGCCGCCGCTTTCGCCGCTTCCATGCGGGTCGGTTCGTAATCATCGGCGGCCATGCTGCCGGATACATCGAACGCCAGCACGGCAGTGCCTTCAATACGTGGCAGCGTGACGACCGCTTTGGGACGGGAAAGGCCGGTCAGGAGCACGGCAAGACCTGCCGCGAGCAGGAGCGGAGAAGCCCAGCGAGAAGCCGCCTTCGGGGCGGCGCGGACTTGTCCGCTGCTCGAAACCAGGCTCAATGCGGCGGTCTGCCGCTCCCGCCTTTCCCTGGAAAGGAGGTAGATCCCACCCAGCAAGGGCAGCAAGAGCAGCGAGTAAAGCATGACGGGCCAGGTGAAAGTCATCGGTCAGCGGCGGCGGTATTTTCGCCGGGCGGCCAGCAGGAGAAGGCCGTCGACCAGGTCGTCCCGGGTCGAGAGCGACAGGCTGTCCACTCCCAGGCGGCGAAATGTGCGTTCAAGCGCCTCCGCCCGTAAAATGGCGCCTTGGCGAAACTGGCTGCGGAATTTTTTGTTGCGCGTATCGATCACCATCTGCTCCCCTGTTTCCGCATCCTCCATGCGCACCCACCCCAGGTCCGGAAGTTCCATTTCTATTGGATCCCAGATGCGAATGGCCAGCACATCGTGTTTGCGGGTCAGCAAATTCAGGGAGGGGTCCCATCCCGGCACGCTGATGAAGTCTGAGACGATGAACACCAGGCACCTGCGGCGTATCACACCCAGCGCCCCGGACAGCAGGTGGCCGAGGTCCGTCAGGCCGCCGCCAGGTGGGGGTTGAAAATTGAGCAATTCATGGGTCAGGCGCAGCACCTGGACGCGCCCGCTGCGTGGCGGGATGGTCTTTTCGATGCGGCCACCGAAAAAGATGGCGCCGACACGGTTGCCGTGGCGAGTCAGCAGGCGTGCGACAGTGGTGGCAAAATCGACGAGCATCGCCCGCTTCAAAACCCCTGCAGTGCCGATTTCCTGGGAGGCGCTCAGATCGATCAGAAACCAGGCTGTGATATCCCGATCCTCTACGTACTGGCGCACGTAAGCCGTGTCCATGCGTGCGGTGACGTTCCAGTCGATATAGCGGATATCATCTTCGGCCTGATATTCGCGCAGGTCGGCAAAGTCCACGCCGTAGCCGTAGAACAGGCTGCGGTAATCGCCCTGAAGCAGCCCGTCCAGGCGGCGAATGACCTTCCAATCCAGGCGCTGCAGGATCCGCTCGGGGGTCGGCCCTTTTTGTAGGCCTGTTTCAGGCGGCGGTGCGGGCATCTGCGGGTTCGCGCAGGGGGACGGTGGGGAGCGGAATCTGCTCAAGAATACGGCTCAGGATGTCATCCGGCCGGACGTTGTCCGACAGCGCTTCATAGCTCAGTACCATCCGGTGCCGGAGCACATCCCGGGTCATGTCTTTTACGTCCCTCGGCAGGGCATAGCTGCGGCCGCGGACGTAGGCGAGCGCCCGACCGGTCAGGATCAGGTTGATGGATGCCCGCGGGCTGGCGCCAAACTGGATATAGCGCTTCAAATCGGGCAGGCCACAGCCTTCCGGGTTCCGGGTGGCACCGACGACCTGCACGGCGTACTCGATCAACGCGGGATCGACATACACGCGGTCGGCTTTTTTCTGGAGGGCCAGCAGATCTTCGGTGCTGAGTACCTGCTGGACGGCCTGGAGGGTGCCGGTCATGCGTTCGACGATTACAAACTCCTCAGTGCTGCTGGGATACCCGACCAGCACTTTCAGCATAAATCTGTCAACCTGGGCTTCGGGCAGCGGGTAAACGCCCTCCGACTCGATTGGGTTCTGGGTAGCCAGAACCAGGAACGGGTCCGGTACTTGAAATGTCTCCCGCCCGATCGTCACCTGGCGCTCCTGCATCACCTCCAGCAGCGCGCTCTGGACTTTGGCCGGGGCGCGGTTGATCTCATCCGCAAGCAGGAGGTTGGTGAACACCGGCCCCAGGGAGGTATTGAAATCTCCGGTTGTCTGGTTGTAAATGCGCGTTCCGACCAGGTCCGCCGGCACCAGGTCCGGGGTGAATTGGATGCGCTTGAAAGCGCCCCCGATTGAAGCAGCCAGGGTTTTGATTGCCATGGTTTTGGCCAGGCCGGGCACCCCTTCGACCAGGATATGCCCGCGTGCCAGCAGGGCGACCGCCAGCCGTTCGAGCATGTGATCCTGCCCGACGATCACTTTTTTGACCTCGTAGAGCATTTTCTCCAGCGGTCTCTTTTCAATATTTTCCGGGTTGTCTGCCATGTTTCGCTCCATTCCGAATATGCTGGGGGTGCTAATGCGGGGGTGCGCCGAATCCACCCACGGCGACGTCGATCGGAACGGCAAATCCGATGCCGACGAAAAAGCTTTGCTCGGTCGGGTTGACGATCCCGGTCACGATCCCGACCACGTGGCCGTCCCGGTTGACCAGCGGCCCGCCGGAGTTGCCAGGATTGACCGCCGCGTCCACCTGGATCAGCCCGAACAGGCGGGTGTCGCTTTCCGGGACGCGGAATGTGCGCTCGAAGCCGGAGATCACGCCGGCGCTCAGCGAGCTGTAAAGGCCAAAGGGGCTGCCGACCACAAACGCCTCGTCCCCGACCTCCAGGGCGTTGGGGTTGCCGAGAATGGCGGGCGGCACGACGGCTGCTGCCTCGGTCGGCTGCAGGACGGCGATGTCGTTTTCGGGCTGCTCGAAAATGATTTGCGCCCTGCTGCGGGTTCCGTCTGCGTACGTTACCCAGATGTCATCTCGTTCGGCCACGACATGCAGGCTGGTCAGAATGTCTCCATTGAAATCGATCACCACGCCGCTTCCGATGCCCAGGTCCGGTTCGTCTTCTCCGGAGTCCGTCGAAGTTTCAATCAAGACCAGGGAAAACTTTATTGTGTCATAGATGCGGGAGGCGAAACTGGGCGGGGCGGTGGCGGATGCGAGCGCCTCGGCGATGGTCTCTTCGAGTGCAGAATCGCTGAGCGGCTGAGGCGCCGGGAATGCCAACCTGTACAGGAGCAAGGCCAGCAGCGTGGCGATCACCCCGCCCGCAAACGGGAGCGTTTTCTTGAGGCCAGAAAGAGGCCAGAGCGGCCGTTTTTTCTTTTCCGGTTGCAGGTTTGGTTCTGGGCGGTTGTCCATGAGGGGGATCCGGTGTAAACCGTGTCGCCGATGCCCTAAAGGATAAACCACGAAGGGAGGAGTTTTCTTAGTAGTTCATAAGGAAATCGCATCCGCCGGACTTGAGCGACGAGGGTTGCGCATAGCCATTGTATCTCATATGCATGATGACGGACCGCGGGTGTAGAATCCGATCCATGATCATCGCCGGGCTCGAACTGAATACGGGCCGTTTGCCGCTCTCCGCTACGGCCGTTGATAGGAAGGCGGCAGCTTCGCTCCTCAGTTCGGTTTTGGATGGTACACCGCCTGGCCAGATATTCATATGAAGTCCACCAGCGCGAACAAACGGAGAACGAAATGACCATTCGCACCCGTTTCCCTCACAAAGTCCGTGAGATAGAGAATTTCTGGATCCCGATGTCCGACGGGGCGCGCCTATCGGCGCGCGTCTGGATGCCGGAAGGGGCGGAGGCATCCCCGGTGCCCGCCTTGCTGGAATACCTTCCTTACCGCAAGGACGACGGCACCGTGAAGCGCGATGCCCTGCGCCAGCCGTATCTGGCAGGGCACGGCTACGCCGCGGTGCGGGTGGACATGCGAGGCAGCGGCAACTCTGACGGCATCCTGCACGACGAATACCTGCGCCAGGAGCAGGACGATGCCCTGGAGGTGATCGCCTGGCTGGCGGAACAGCCCTGGTGTGACGGCAAGGTCGGGATGCATGGTATCTCATGGGGCGGCTTCAACAGTTTGCAGGTCGCGGCCAGGCAGCCGGAAGCGCTCAAAGCAATCCTGGTGATCGGTTTTACCGACGACCGATACAACGA
>JBFKII010000174.1:0-8511 GCA_041632295.1 Anaerolineales bacterium
GCCGCCGGCGACCTGGTTGATGATGTAGTCCACCGTCGGTTCCATATGCCAGACCGGGCCACTGACCACGGAGGTCGGGCCGAGGGAAGTCTGGTCGCTCATGTTGCCGAAGGAAAGCAGGCCGTTCTCTACGGCCGCTTCGATCACACCAAAGCGTTCGGCGAACAGCACGTCGGCGCCGGCGTCGACCTGCGCCAGGGCGGCTTCTTTGGCAGCAGCGGGGTCAAACCAGCTGTTGATGAATGTGGTGATCACGTTGACGTCCGGATTGACCTCATTGGCGCCCTGGATGAAGGCGTTGACGATGCGGTTGACCTCCGGGACCGGAAACCCGCCAACCACGCCGATCACATTGGACTCGGTCAGGCCGCCCGCAAGCAAACCGGAAAGGTAGGCGGGCTCGTGGATCCAGTTGTCAAAGACCGAGAAATTGGGCTCGGCGGGCCCGCCGCCCGAGCCAAACACGAAAGCGATTTCGGGATAGTCGCTGGCCACGCGCCGCACGGCTTCTTCGTTGCCGAAGGCGTCACCGAAGATAATGTCCGGACTCTTTTCATCCGCGACCTCGCGCAGGATGCGCTCCATGTCCCCGGCGTAGCCGATGTCATCGGTGAACTCGTAGGTAATGCGGCCGTCGGCTTCGGCTTTCTGCAGGGCGGTATGGATCACCCCGTCCCAGGGCTCTTCGATCGCCGTCGCATAGGCGCCAAAGACCACCAGGGTATCCGAATCGGCCCCTTCATCGGCGCCCGGAGCGGTGCCCGTCGCGCAAGCGGAAAGAATGAGGAAAACCGGCAAAAGGAAGAGGAACTTGAGGTAGAAGGGCTTCTTCATCTGGCTTCTCCTGGATTCGGTTGTCAAAAGAGGCGTGGAAGGATTAAAGAATTCTAAGCGAAAACCAGCAGAAAGTCACGAAATATGGGAGGATTGGATGGGAGTTCGCCAGGGATCGGCTTTCCCACCGCCAGGCTGCTTTGCGCCCGCGGCCCTCCAGCAATCGAGTCGCCCTGTCGTTTTCGATCAAAACGCCGTGGCTGTATTCAGATACCCTACGCTCCAGTTTTCGAGCGAGAAACTCGCACATTTTGCGTTGATCCTTTCGGAGGGTACCTGCCTCGCCGCTTTCAGCGGGCGGCAGCCAGCGCATTCAGGAAAGTGAGCCAGAAATCCAGCGGCTGGCTGGAAACGTCTGCGGCGGCGGCGGTCAGGCATTCACCGCCATCAAAGGCGGTCACACTCAGGATCCGGCTCGGGTCGTTGGGGATCGGCACCACCCGCAGGTACGTCCAGGGCGAGGGCGGGTCCTCCACTTCAGCCCCCAGATCTGAGGCGGCATCCCGGCAGGCATCGAAGTTATCCCACAGCCTGAGGGTAACCACGGCACGCGAGCGCCCCAGGTCCCCCGCCGTGCCGCTCACATCGACAGTCTCAAACCGGCAGTAAACACCTACCTCCTCCTGCTCCCCTACCACCGTGCCGATGGCAAGGCCGTACAGAAATGTCGAAACCGCGTCGCGCGGCAGGGCCTCGCAGGTCTGCTGGGCGGAAGCAGGGGGCTCGCTGGTTTCCGTCGGCGGTGGAGCGGTTTGGGTGGGTACAGCGGTCTGCTCGATAGCAGGGGTGGAAGAGGACGGGCCGGGGGCAGGGCCTTCGTCCGGCGTAGCAGTTGGCTCGGTCCGGGAGGATGGCGTGGGGGTTCCATCCAGCAATCCGCCGCCCTGGCATGCCATGGCTACCAGGGCAAGAACAACCAGCATCCGAAGGGAAGGAATATACGAGAACGCTTTCATTGCCGGCATGTTACCACATCCTTACGGAACTTCCGCATGCCTGGGCTGGAGTAGGATGTCAGGATACTATCTCCCCTCACCCCTTGACTTTGAGCCAAGGGGTTTTTTCCTTTTAACGGGCAAGGCCTGCAGCGCCAGCCGGATCCCGAACGAAACCGTCAATACATCGAACGAACTGACAGCCGAATAATCGATTGAGCTTTGGATCAGGTCCAGCGCCTTATGTTTCATATTCTTTGAAAATTTTTGCGTAACGCAGATTCGTTGCAGCCCCCATCCGGCTTACCTAGGGTGTGGGCAGATGATCCCAGGGGTTTAGGAAGCCGTTTGGAACCCTGATTTCAAAATGCAGGTGCGGTCCGGAAGAATTTCCGGTGTTATCCGCCAGCCCGATCGTCGTGCCGGCTTCAACCTGCGCACCGCAGTAGGTCCCGATCTGGCTGAGATGGGCATACAGCGTGCGGTACCCGTTGCCGTGGTCGAGCACGACGGTATTGCCATAGCCCACTCCCGACCAGTTGGCAAACACCACCACCCCCGAGTCGGCTGCATAAACGGGCGCGCCGGTTGGTGCACCCAGGTCGATACCCGGATGGCCGGGGATAAAATCACCGCCCACCAGGCTGCGGTGCTCCGGGGCTACCGGCCAGCTGAATTCCCCGCTGCCGGGAAAGCCCTCGTAATTTCCGAGGCAGGTACCGGGGCCATCCACGATATCGATCTTGCCCGGGTCCCGCAAGATATCGGGCACCGGAAGATCCGTTGCGGTGCCCGCCTGATTTTCTTCCGGCGGATCCTGCGGGCTTCCCAGCTGGCCGGTCACTTCGCCAACCGGCCGGCCCAGCTGGTTGATAGCCACATCTGCGATCCGGGAAAATACAGGTGCCGCAATCTCGTGCCCTTCTCCGGCGTTTTCCAGTACGACGGATATGACCACACTGCGGTCCGCGGTTTCGGCAAATCCGATGAACCAGGCATGCGGAAGCTGATCCCCCCCAAGCTGGGCCGTCCCGGTTTTCCCCCCCACGGTCATTCCAGACACCGCTGCGTTCACTCCGCTGCCGCGTTCCACGACCGTCTCCATCATCTCTTTTGCAATTGCCGCCGTTTCGGGGGAGATCAGATTCTGGACGATATCCCTGCCAGGCTGGCTCTGGATCACGTCGCCATCCGGACTGCGTATTTCCTCCACAAAATACGGGACCGGCAGGTCGCCTTCGTTGACGATCGCGAGTACGACCATCGCCAGGGCGAACGGGTTGGCCAGGATCTCTCCCTGGCCGATGGCGGTCGAAGCGCGCAGCAGGTTATTCCTGGAAATCTCGTTTAAATCGTTGGCTAGCAGCGGCGGTGTGACCTCGATCTCGAATGGCGGAAACGAGCCCGCCGGAGCGCTGAACCAGAAACGGGCTGCGTAATCGATCAAGACCTCTGAGGCCATCTCATCGCCGATGCGGGCGAATGCAGCGTTGGCGGATTTTGCGTACGACATTTCCAGGTCGAGGCGGTCTTCAGCGTGATTGGGATCGGGTATCACCCCTCCGTCGACCTCGTAAATGTAATATCCGCCCTGCGGGCCGGGGATCAGCGGACCGAATTCAAAAATTGTGCCGGGGGTCACCTGTCCGCTGTCCAGAGCGGCCAGCAGCACGACGGTCTTGAATGTCGAGCCCGGCGTGTATAAGGCCTGTGTCGCCCGGTTGAGAAAAACCCCCGAGCATTCCGGGGCCCCTCCGCAATCGTCTTCCAGGCCCTGAATGTAACCAGGCTCCAGGACGCGGTTCGGATCGAAGCCCGGCGCACTCGCCATGGCAAGCACCGCCCCCGAACTTGCGTCCAGAACGACGATCGCCCCCGCCTTGCTACCCAAAGCCTCTTCCGCCTGGCGCTGCAAAAATGTATCGATGGTCAGCACCAGATCGCCGCCCTGGATTTCCTGGTGGATAAGCTGGTTGAGCTTGCTATCCAGCCGATCCAATCCCAGCAGCGTTTCGTTATAGGTCAATTCGAGCCCGGATACCCCCGACCGCAGACCCGAAACATAGCCGATCACATGTGCGAGCGATGGTTCGGCGTAAAATCGGGTGCGATCGCCAGATTCCCCCTCGATATCGTAAACTAGAGCCCTGCCATTGCGGTCAAATACCGAACCACGGGTGATCGCATCCATCAAATCCTTAATGCGCTGGACTACAGGTTGAGGAAGATCCCCGATGGCAGACCCTCCGATGATCTCATCCACCGCCTGCTGATTCGTAGCAGCTTCTTCCTTAATGGAATCCGAATACCTGCGAGCGGTGCCAAGGGCGACCGCAGACGGGTCAAGCTCCACACCGCGCACCAGCGGCCAGTACACCATGCGGGCGGACAACAGCACCAGGCCGATCACGAACAGGTTGCCCAGGTTCCAGAGCCGGTTTTCCAGCCTCATGCGGATGTCATTTCCAGGCGACGGACCAACGCGATCGCAATGCCGATTTCCGAGATATTGATCAGCAGCGCCATGCCCCCCAGGCTTAGAAATGGGATCGTCACGCCGGTTACGGGGATCAGGTTCAATGTGCCGCCAACCATGATCAGCAGCTGCGTGAACAGGTGAATGGCGATGCCGGTCAAAAGCAGTCGCTCGAAAGCCTGTTCCTCGGGAAGGACAGCGGCCAGACGCAGTAAGCGCAGCAAAATGGCCACAAAAACGATCAAAATGGGCACCCCGATGACGAACCCCATTTCCTCAAGGATGGCGGCAAAAATGAAATCCGAGTGTGCCAGGGGGATGTATTCCGGGGTTCCAAGGCCCAACCCGGTCCCGGTCAGGCCCCCGGCGATGATGCCGTAGATCCCTTGCTGGATCTGGTAGCCCGGCCCCTGGGATACCGTAACCCCGATCGGTTCTCCTCCGATCGTAAGCATCATTTCACTCCAGGGATCGAGGAAGGCCAGAAATCGGAACCGGATCACCGTCGGCAGTTCCCAGGTCAAAAACAACACCACGCCGACCAGAAGCGCCAAGACCAGCCCGGTCAATGCGATGGGGGTGAAAATGCGGGTTTCAAAACCAGCGTATATCATCCCGAAAAAGATCACCCCCAAAATGATCACTGCGCCAAAATCTGCCATCTGGACGAGAGCGATGGTCCCCATGGAAACGAACAACCCGGCCGGGATGAAATAACGCACCGCCGGAAGCCGGAGCCATCCGGCCGGCCGTGCCCTGCCCGCAACTTCTCGTCCTTCCCGCTCGATAAACCAGGCCAGAAAAATAATCAGTGCGATTTTGAGCACTTCGGAGGTCTGCATGGGAGGCAGCGGGCCAATTTTCAGGGCCAACCTGGCGCCGGTCTCATCTACAATGCCAAAAAATGCCGTGGCAAACGACAAGGCCAGGCCGACCACGCTCAGTGGTATCGCCAGGCGCCTGATTTTTTCCACCGAGTTCGGCCTGAGGATCAGCGCCGCAACGACCAGCAATCCGGGTAAAAGGCCGCGGCCCAGTTGTTGCCACACACCGGCACTCCCCAGCAGACGGTAGACCGTGATCAGCCCGATTCCGCAAACAAGAGCGGTCAGGGGAAGCAGAACCTGTTCGTGGGTGACGCGCCGCATTCTCAAAAGCAGATGAATGGAGAAAAACACCACCGAAAAAACGATCGGGAACAGGAACGCAGAAGTCCAGGCCGGCGGGTTTTGGACCAGGCGCACACGCAGGCCGGCGGCCACCAGGAGAAAACCGGACAACACGATCAGGGAAGTCAGCGCCAACAGGCGGGCCTCGATCCTGCGGTCGGAAATGTCCTGCCGGCAGATCACCTGCTTCACTCCACCAATTCAAAAACCATGTCGCCCAGGCGCAGCCTGCCACCCGCCGGCAGCGGGTGAGGGTGGTGAGGGACGCATTGGCCATCATCCACAAAAGTGCCGTTTGTACTGCCCAGGTCTTCCACCCACCAGGAAGCCCCATCCCAGCGCAGGCGGGCGTGGTGGGCGGAAATGAAATCATCCTGCAAGACCAGCTCGTTGTTCGAGGCCGCGCCAAGGCGAGTGACGGGGCCAAGGGGCAGCAGGTCCCCTGGCGAGGCCTTCGGGTCCGTGCCGCGTGCGAGGATTCGCAGGCTACCCGGCGCGGTCGAAGGGAGCACCTTTCCGGCTCCCAGGCGCAGGGACATCTCTCTTCGTACGGCCACGACCACCAGTAGCAGAACGGAATAGATCAGCCCGACAAAAACCCATTTGGCCCCGAACAGCAGGCTGTTGAAAGAAAATAGATCGTTCATGCGCTGCAGTCCTCGTGAAACCGGAAAACAGCGGAACCCGGCGTGTCCAAATCGGGTGCGTCCGGGTCGATGGCAGCCAGGCGAATCTCATCCCCATCGTGCAGCAATAAGCCGCCCGGGGGGACAGGCCGGTTGTTTACAAAAGTGCCGTTGGTGGACAAAATGCCGAGCGGAGTGCCGTCGAAGATGCGGAATTGCCCTGGCGAGCAGCGCAGATGTGCATGCTGGCCGCTTACCAGTTTTTTTTCCTGAACCTCGGCATCATCCAAAACGATGTCGTTCTCCCGAGTGCGGCCGATTGTGACCACGCCTGCGCGCAAGGCATACCTTTTCCCGTCATGCAACCGTTCCAGGCAGGCGGGCAGATCGGCTGACGGCCGTTGGGATTGAGGGTCCAGGCGAAATAAAACACGGGCCTGGCCGGGGGAAAGGCTATCCGCCGGCCGGATATCTACGGACACCTGGCCCGCAAAACGAAATTCCCTGCGTCCCTGGCGGCTGTTAGCGTTGTTGATGTGTGCCAGCAGCCGGTTGCGCCATTGTTCGCAGATCCGATCTTTCAGCAAGCGGTAGTTGTTTTCATAATCGTCTCCAGCAAGCTCCACGACATACCGGTTTGGGACGATTTTCTGATAATTCACGTCCTCAATCACGTTTTGCCCGGCCAGGGATACATCGCAAAGAAACTCGGCGATTTCAGCCGGCCGGAGTGCGCGGTTGGTCAGACCAAACCTGGGTTTTAACAACCGAGATCGCCAGGGGTTTTCGCTTGAAGTTGCGGGCATCGACTTATCCTAGCCTGAGCTGGAGAATGGTGACCCCCAATTCGATTTTATCACCCTGCTCCAACGCCTTGTCACTGATGCTGTAGCCGTTCACGAAGGTCCCGTGGGTGCTGCGAAGGTCCCGGATGCGGAGCGAACCGTCCTTGCGGTAGAACTCGGCGTGCAGACGCGATACCCTGCGGTCATTTTGAAGTTGAACCGCGGTTCCCGGTTCCCTGCCAACGGAGGCCGGCAGCGTCTCCAGAAAAAATTCTTCGCCGGTATGCGGACCCTCCATGACGACCAATGCGATATTTTCAAGGATTTCCGATTTCCCGCTAGCAGTCGAATGCGACCCAATCGCATCGGGGTAGGTCTGCCTGAGGAGGTCGGCGGCCGGGATCGTACCGGTCCTAGGTTCAGGAGGCGCGGTTTTTTTCAGCAAGGTGACCCTTTTTTCCCCCGCCCGGGCGCCCGCATTTGGAGGCGGTGCGAACACAAAGGACAGCAGCCGGGAAAGCAGATAAGCGGCCAGCCCAAGCCCGGGAAGCAAAGCGACAAGCGCCAACCAGGCCACCTGCTCGCTCTGTTGAACGCCCCTGCGGCGCAGGTCGACAAATGTGCCGGCAAGGCTCACCGCCCAAAGCAGCAGGCAAAGACAGACCACCATCAACATCAGCAGGGCGTTGCCCAATTCGGGGCTCACGGCAGGGCCCTCCATTGCGCCACCACGGCCGTGGCGTCATCTCCGCCGTCCGTCCGGATGGCGCGCTCGACAAGGGCTTTTGCCGCCTGCGAGGCGGGTTGCAGGGTCCCTAACTCGATCATCTCACTTTCGGAAAGGGCGGACAAACCGTCGCTTCGCAGGATGAGCGTGTCTCCCGGCGACCAGGCATAATGGTAAATGTCCACCTGGCAGTTTTCGGATAGGCCAATCGCTCGCGTGATGGTATGCTCCCGGCTGCCCGAGAGTTGCGCGCCGCCTGGAGTGTCGCTCGCCGGGCGTCGCGCCCGTTCGGTGTGATCTTCGGTGAGCTGGCGGCATGTTTTCCCCCGGCCCTGAACGAGGTAAGCCCGGCTATCCCCCACGTTCGCCACCCAGACCTGGCTGCCAAGGATCAGGGCTGCGACCAGCGTGGTCAAAAAACCACCCGTGGGGGCCACCCGGGGCTGGACGAGACGGTTCAGGGCGTTGACCCCTTCGACCGCATCCCGCAGGCGTTCAGCGGGGTCTCCGGGGATCGTCTGTGCGTAAAACAGTGCCTGAAGATAAGCCACCGCCTCCCGGCTTGCGGCCCCCCCGCCTGCCAACCCACCGACCCCATCGGCAACGGCCAGTAAAATTCCGCGTTGGGATTTATCGGCCTCAGCAGGTGGGAAAGCAAAAGAGTCCTCGTTTGCGGAATGAGTCCTGCCTTTACGCGTGAAAGCCGCGTACGCCAATTCTTCCAGCCAGGATTCGTGAATTCGTTCAGCTGTCGTCATTGTCGAACTCAATCTCGCAATCGCGGCGGGAGGGGTTGCAATCCGCAACCTTGGTGGTCCCGTAATAAATTTCAAATTCGCCGTCCCAAATTCTTCTCCTGCGGGCGACTTTCAAGCGCTCTCCGACCTCTTCGCAGTCGAGATCGGGCAGTTTTGGATTCCCGGTGCTTTTAACCGCGATCACACATTCCCCCGGCAACA
>JBFKII010000175.1:0-8478 GCA_041632295.1 Anaerolineales bacterium
CGCCTATGAAAGCGCCATCGGCAAGCTCAACGGCTTCCGCGGCAAGATCATCGAATTGGCCTACGATGGAAATATTTCGGGCGCCGATGCCAATCAGCTGGTTGCCGACGCGGACGCCGCCATCAACTGCATCTCCGGCCTGATTGGCCCCTGACCCCGCTGCCCTCCCCGAAGCGGGCAGGTATTTGGGCATGGCGCCGAAAACCTGAACCGGCACCGGCCGGATGACACTGCCAGATACGAACAGACGGAGCCAAGGTGCTCCGTCTGTTTTGTCTTAAAATCAAACAAAGGTAAAATGGATGGCGCTCTTTTTGGACCATCCACTTCAATAACGCCGCCCGGGATCGCCAGTCGCTTGAAAACCCGCCTGCTTGTCCTCTTTGCGCTCGTCCTCATTACGCTGATCGGGGCTTATTTCCGCTTTGTGGGCGTCAACTGGGACGCAAACAACCACCTGCACCCAGACGAACGCTTCCTGACCACGGTCGCCGAGGGGATTCGCCCGGTGGAGCGCCTGTCCCAGTATTTCGACCCCGAAGAATCCCCCCTGAACCCCCTCGAATACGGTTTCTACACCTACGGCATGCTGCCCCTGTTTCTGCTGCGATACACAGCCGAAGCGCTGGGGCAGACCGGCTATGACGAGCTAGTGCTGGTCGGGCGCGCCCTGTCCGGCGCGTTCGACCTGGCTTCTATTTGGGTCCTGTACCTGATCGGCGCACGCCTCTACGACCGCCGGACCGGCCTGCTGGCTTCTCTTTTATACACCGCGGCCGTGCTGCCCATACAGCTCTCCCACTTCTTCACCGTCGATTCCTTTACGACGGTCTTCATGCTGGCGGCATTTTACTGCGCAGTCCTGATCGCCGAAAAGCCGCGCTTGGGGCAGTTCGTCTTGTTCGGCGCCTTCACCGGCCTGGCGATGGCGACCAAGGTTTCGATCGCCCCGCTGGTGGGCCTGGCCCTGGTGGCCGGCGTGATGGCCTGGGCCCGCAACCGGCAGGACCCGCAACACCTGGCCGGGACCCTCAGGCTTGTGATGCCCGGGCTGGCGATCGCCGGCCTGGGCGCCGCGCTGTTTTTCCGGGTCTTCCAGCCCTATGCCTTCAGCGGCCCCGGTTTTTTCGGGCTGTCCCTCAACCCGCGCTGGCTGGATATCATCCGGCAGGTCTCCGACCAGGTTGCCGGAAGGGCCGACTTCCCCCCCAGCCACCACTGGGCCGGCCGGCCGTGGAGCCACAGCTGGTCGAACACCGTGCTGTGGGGGATGGGCTTGCCCCTGGGCCTGACGGCCACCTTCGGTTGGGGATGGGCGTTGTGGCGCACCTGGCAGGGAGAATGGAAAAGCCACCTGCTTCCGGTCCTGTGGGTGGGCGCATTCTTTTTCTGGCAGAGCAGCCAGTTCTGGCGCTTCATGCGCTACTACCTGCCGGTGTATCCGCTGGCCATCCTGCTGGCAGCCTGGGCACTGCTGGAGGTCTACCAAAAAACCCGATCCCGGTCGCCCGGCTGGTGGAAAAAGCTGCCCGGAGCGGGGAAGCTACCCACTGGAAACCTGCTGGCCGGTGCCCTGGCTTTGGCGGTCGTCGCCGGGACGATCCTATATGCCCTGGCGTTCACCCGGATTTACCGCCAGCCTCACACCCGGGTGGCGGCTTCCTGGTGGATGCTCGAGCACATCCCCGGCCCTTTCAGGGTCCAGCTGGAAACGCCCACCGGGATGCAGTCGATCCCGCTTCCCCAGGCCACCAACCTCACTTTGCGGCCGGGCGAAGCCTGGACGGGCACGTTTACGGCCCCGGAAGCCGGCGTGGTGACCGGGATTGAAACCCCCTACCTGGATCTGACCCGGCGGACCGCCACGGCCGCGCTCCTGACGGTGGCGATTTCCCCGGACGGAGCGGCCGAGGCGCCGTTCCACGAATCCGTGATCACCCTGAACATGGAAGGCAGCCCGGATGACCGGCGCGGCAGCACCCATGTGATCGAACTGCCCGAGGTTTCCGTCGAGGCCGGCGCCGCCTACGAGCTGTCTGTGCAGCTGGAGTCAGGCGTGGCGCTGAGAATGTCCGGAGCCGCCATCGCCGTGGAAACCTCCTGGGACGATGACCTGCCCCTGCGGGTGGCGGAGATCAGCGCATATCCAGGGCTCTTCCAGCATTTCAACCTGGAGCTTTACGAGCCGGATAACGAGCAGAAACGCGAGCACATGTTGGACGTGCTGGAACAGGCGGACTACATCGCGATCTCCTCCAACCGGGCTTACGACGCCATGCCGCGCTTGCCCCTGCGCTACCCGATGACCCTGGCCTACTACCAGGCCCTGTTCGGCTGCCAGTCAAAGCAGATCATCGCCTGCGCGTATCCCGCGCAGGCGCCGATGCAGGGGGACCTCGGTTTCGAACTGGTGGCCACTTTCGAGAGCTATCCCGGCCTGGGCCTGTTTTCGATCCCGGACCAGCACGCCCAGGAATCGTTCACGGTGTACGACCACCCCAAGGTCCTGATCTTCCGCAAGTCCGCAGATTTCTCGCTGGAGCGCACCCGCGCCGTGCTCGAGGGCGTGGACCTGGAAAAAGTGGTCTCCCAGAGCGCAAGCCAGTACACCCAGGCGCCGAACGCGCTGCGCCTGCCGGGCGACCGGCTGGCGGCTGTGGAGCAGCGCGGCACATGGTCCGAGATGTTCCCACCCGGCTCGCGGCTGAACCGCTCGCCGTTCCTGGCCGTCCTGAGCTGGTACCTGCTGCTCTTCGTGACCGGTTGGCTCGCGTTCCCGCTCGCCTTTCTGGCATTTCGCGGGATCTCCGATCGAGGCTACGGCTACGCCCGCCTGTTGGGTCTGCTGGTAGTCGCATGGCTGGGGTGGATGGTTGGCAGTTACGAGATCTTGCCCTTCTCAAGGGCGGTGCTCTGGCTGGGGCTGGGGCTGCTCTGGGCCCTGGCCGCCGCGATCGCCTGGGTCAGATTCGAAAGCCTGCTACAGTTCCTGCGGGAAAAATGGGTGCATATCCTGGTGCTGGAGGCCCTGTTTCTGGGGCTGTTCGCTTTCGCCCTGGTTCTGCGCTGGTACAACCCCGACCTGTGGCACCCCTGGCGGGGCGGCGAGAAGCCGGGCGACCTGGCGCTGTTTCTGGCGGTTTTAAAGACCCCCTCGTTCCCGCCATATGACCCCTGGATGGCGGGAAATTTCGTCAACTATTTTTACTTCGGCTACGTCCTGGCCGCGGTGCCGACCAAACTCCTGGGTATCCTGCCCGAGATCGCCTACAACCTGCTGATCCCGACCTGGTTTGGTCTCACCGGGCTGGGGCTCTTCAGCCTGGCCTATAACCTCACCGCAGGCCGGCGGGTCCAGGGAGGGCAATCCATCACAAAAAGCAGCCTGCCGTACCTGGCAGGAGGCACTGCGCTTGTTCTCGGGCTGTTCCTGGGGAACCTGGCCCAGGCCCGGATCCTGTGGGACCAGCTGCCGCGCTATGCGCCCAGTCCGGTCACCGCCCCCAACGCCTTCGAACAGGCCAACGATGCCCTGATCGGCCTGGGGGAAATCCTGAAAGGGGAAGAAGAACTGATCCGCGGCGACGCGGGCGTCTGGTATTTCGACGCCTCGCGGGCCATCCTGTCAGAAGAAACCATCGCCCCGATCACCGAATTTCCGTATTTCACCTTCCTCTACGCCGACCTCCACCCACACTTGCTCGGGATACCTTTGGTGCTCGCTTCGCTGGCCTGGATGCTGGGCATGGTATTTTTCCCGGCGCGCTTTGGCAGGGCTTCCGGGCCCGCCGAAATCCTGCCCCTGGCTTTGATCTGGCTGGCTGGCGGGCTGCTGATCGGGGCGACGTATCCGACCAACACCTGGGATTTCCCCACCGTGCTGGGACTGGGGGCCCTGGCGCTCGGGGTGGCGACCTGGCACGGTCCGGAAGGCAGCTTCAAGGACAGGCTCCTGCGCTCCGGCCTCCACATCGGCCTGCTGGTCGCTCTGGCAGTGGGCCTGTATGCCCCGTTCCGCCAGTGGTTCAGCACCGGCGGGCTTTCGCCCGAGCTCTGGCAGGGCCCGCGTACGCCCCTGCGGGACTACCTGACCGTCCACGGCCTGCTCCTGTTCCCGGCCATCACCTACCTGCTGGTCGAGACCTGGCGCTGGTTCCGCCCAACTGTTCAAAAATGGCTGCACACCCCCTTGGGCGAATGGCTGCCCGCTTCCTGGCGCTGGATTGCAGCCGGCGCCAGCGCGCTGATCGCCCCAATCCTGGCCGGGGCCTGGCTCTGGCGCAATGATTTCCAGACCGCCGGATTTGTCATCCTGCTCGGCCTGTGGACCGGCGGGCTGCTCCTGCGAAAAACGATCCGCAGGGAACAAAAACTCGCCCTGGCCTTGATCGGCGCCGGCCTCGGCTTATCGCTGATCGCCGAGCTGATGGCGATCCGGGGGGACATCGGGCGCATGAACGTGGTTTTCAAATCCTATCTTCAAATCTGGCTGCTCTTCAGCGTTGCGGCCGGGGCTCTGCTCCCTGGCCTGTGGCGGCGGGCCCGCGCCTGGAAATACCGCCGCGTCTGGCGTTGGGCCTTCGCCGCGCTGCTGGTTGCGGCTGCTTCCTACACTTTGATCGGCACATTCGCCAAAATCGACGACCGCTGGCCGGAGATCGAGCGCCCTCCCCGCACGCTGAACGGCCTGGCTTTTCTGAATGGGGATACCCTCCCCGGCGGGCTGAAGACCGCCGTGTATGTCGAGCAGGATACCCCTTTGCCTCTGGCACGGGATTACGCCGCCTTCCTGTGGATCCGGGAAAATATTCGCGGCACACCCACCATCGCCGAAGCGCACACCGGAGAATACCGCTGGGGAGCGCGCTACTCGGTGCACACCGGCCTGCCCACCGTGGTGGGTTGGAGCTGGCACCTGAAACAACACAACAGCGTGCTGCCGGCCGCGGCTGTGGACGACCGCATCCAAGATCTCAACCGTTTCTACAATACCAGCGACACTGCGGAGGCGCTCGCCTTTCTCGAGCAGTACGGCGTGGACCTGATCGTGGTCGGAGACCTGGAAAAGGCCATCTACGACCAGGCGGGCATCGAGAAATTTGCCCTCATGGCGGCCAACGGGGCCCTCCAAGCCATCTACCCTCCCAATGGAGAGATCGGCGCGCTCAATATCTACGCGCTGCCCGGAGAATGAAGACCCAAAAAGCAACCCAGGATAAGGGCTCACCAGCCGCCAGGAAGAATCCCAGGGAGCGGCCGGGGCCATTCCGCACCACGCTGTGGGTCCTCGGGATCGGGTTGGCGTCACAGTACGTCATGTCCGGGGGTTTTCCGGCCCTCGGAGCAGCCGGGTACGCCGTGGCTATCTGGATATTTCTCACCCGCCTGGAAATGGACCTGAAGCCCCAGCCGGGTGGCGGCCTGGACCCGGCTGCGCTGCGGCAGGAACTCGGTGGTTATGCCCAGGCACTCCGTACCCTGAAAACCAACTGGCGCCGGCTGAGCCTGGCGCAGATCTTTCAGGGAGAATTTGAGCCATCCGCCGGGGAAGTCCCTCAGGCGGAAGAACCGGGTGGGGACACAGCATGAACCGGCAAAATCTTCAACCGGCCACTCTTAGCCAGGCAATCGGCCTGGCCCAGGGCTGGCGGCGGATCGCCGGACTGGCGTTGATGGCCGCTGCGGTTGGTTGCGGGCTGGTAGGGTTATGGATGTTCCCACAAGAGGGGCGAGTCAACCTTGGCTGGTTTTTATATTTATGCAGCCTTGTTTTTTTCGTGACCGCATTGGTCGTGATATTCGGTGCCCGGGAGGAGCGGACCAACCCAATATTCGATGATTGGAAAGTCATGCTTTGGGGGTCGGTCATTTTGAGCCTGGCCATCTTTATGCGCCTGTACTTGTTTTCCGAAATACCTTTTGGGACCTGGTTCGACGAGGCCGACATCGGCTTAAATGTTGTCAAAATCATCGAAGGAGATGGTGACCTCCCAATTTACCAAATTGGTATCCAATCCCAGGCTTTGCATTTTACTTACCTGGTATCTATAGCATTTCGAATCTTTGGCGTGTCTACATTATCTATTCGAATTGTAGCGGTAGCCTTCGGATTGCTGGCGGTCATCGTTGCGTTTTTCTTGGGGGAAGAGATCGAAGGTCCGCGCTTTGGGCTGATACTGTCTTTTTTTCTTGCGGTGGGCCGCTGGCACGTAACCTTCAGCCGGCTGGGATTTATCACAGTAAGTTCCCCTTTTTTCGTATTGCTCACCTTCTTTTTCCTTTTCCGTGCGATGCGAACCAAAAAACCATTGGATTTCGGGATGGGTGGGCTTGCACTGGGTTTGGGATTGGATTTTCAAATTGCCTTCCGCCTTGTACCCATAGCCGTGGTGCTGTTCTTTGGACATTGGGTTATCCACTTGTGGCGAAATGGGACATTGTTCAATCCGCCGCGTCTTCGCTGGATATTCAATCTGGTCTTTTTTATGCTGGGGGCCGGGCTGGCTACCGCCCCTGTGGCCCAATACGCTCTGCGCCAGCCGGAAAGCTTTTGGGGGCGCGCCAGCACGGTTTCCATTTTTCAACAACACGACCAACCCGATCTCGGGCGGGCGCTGCTCTCCAATACGGTGAAACACCTGGGGATGTTCAATTTCCGCGGGGACCACAACGGGCGCCACAATCTGCCCGGCGAGCCGATGCTCGATCCTGTGTCTGGGGTGCTGTTTGTCCTGGGATTGAGTCTGGCGCTGCGCAGGCTAAAGCATCCGGTTGAATTTACCTTCCTGGCCATATTCGTCACCGGCCTTGCAGCGGGTATTTTTTCTTTTGACTTTGAAGCCCCCCAGGCCCAACGGTCGGCCGTTGCAATTCCGGCGGTTTACTTCTTCATATCCCTGGCTGTACATGCCATCTGGAATGCCTTTGAGCAATCTGGCACATCTCCATTGCGCCAACTCTCATGGACCACAGCTATCTTTGCGGTCGGTGGGGTAGTATTTTTTTTGAACGCTCACACGTATTTTGTCCGGCAGGCTCAAGATTTACGCGTGTGGAATGCCCATAACCCGGCAGAAACCCTGTCCGCTATGGTTCTAAGAGAGTTGGACCCAAGTGAATCGACAGTGTATCTATCAATGTTCATTCATAACCATTATGTCACCCGTTTTCTGGCCCCCACTTTCGAGGATACCAAGGTAATTGTTCCCCCTGACGTGCTTCAGTTGCGCCCGCCGGGTGGTACGAACGCCGTACTGCTCGTCGATCCCGAGCAGGCCTGGATAGTGGGTGCCGCACGCGAACTCTATCCGGAGGCCCTGTACACCGTCTTTTCTGATCCGCAAGGCAATCCCGCCCTGCACCGGCTGGACATCTCGAACCAGGAGATACAGGCCATCCAGGGCCTGGAAGTGCGCTACTGGAGAGGTGCCTCGACGGACAATACACCTGCGGTCACAGGGGTAGAAAAACAGGTTGAGGCCGAATGGCCGGTGGAGGCGCCCCTGACGCTGCCCTTTTTCGCTGCCTGGGAAGGCATCCTGTACCTGCCTGAATCGGGCGAATACGGGTTCCGCCTGGAGGCGCCCGGCGAGGCCGCCGCCTGGCTGGACGGGCTGCCCATCCTGCAATTGGAAAATGGTGGCGCGGCGGAATTCCGAGCCCGCCTTCCGCAGGGCAACCACCCCCTGAAGGTCCAGGCGGCTGGGGGGGCGGGGAACGTGCAGCTGGCCTGGCAGGTGGAGGCTGCGGGGGCGTTCGAGAGCATCCCGCCGGAAATGCTGTACCGCTCTCCCCCGGTCACAGCCAACGGACTGGTGGGGTCGTATTACGAGGGCGGGTTTGGCGGGCCGTTGCCGGTTATTGAACGCATCGACCCCTTCATCGACATGTACATCCACCTGATCCCCCTGGAGCGGCCTTATGGGGTCGAGTGGCGCGGGGAGATCGAAATCCCCGCCGATGGAACCTATGAATTCGGCCTGCGAATCAACGGCCAGGCCCAACTGTACATCAACGATACGCTGGTGGTGGACGCTCCGGAACCGGCGGACAATGCCTCCGGCACCATCGACCTGGAAGCGGGGCGGAATCGCATCCGCCTGCGCTTCCTCGACTACCTGGGCGGCTCGCGGATCCACCTGTACTGGACGCCGCCCGGCGGCGAGCGGGTGATCGTCCCAAGCACGGCGCTGTTTCCGGGGCAGGAATAAAGGACGGAGAATCAATCCTTTCGGCCAGAATGGACCCATGATCGGAACCGAAATCCCCACCGAAGTGGACGCCGTCTTCCGCCATTTCCGGGTGTGCGAGTTCACCACCCTTTCGCGGGACGGCACACCGGTCACCTGGCCGCTGGTCACCCGATTCCGGCCAGAGCGAATGCAGTTCCTGCTGACGGCATCCATCGGGTTCCCGCAGAAAGCGTTCAACATCCGGCGGGAACCGCGGGTCGCGCTGCTGTTCTCGGACCCGACCGGC
>JBFKII010000176.1:0-8477 GCA_041632295.1 Anaerolineales bacterium
AGGACCGCGGCGATAAAGACCACAAACAGCAGGTAAGGCAGTGCGAGCAGAAGATTCACCAGGCCCATAATGACGTTATCCGTGCGCCCCCCCACATACCCCGCTACCAGGCCGAAAACCATGCCGATGCTGAAGGCGATTGTGACACCGAAAAAGCCCACATAAACCGATACCCGGCTGCCGAAGATGATGCGGCTGAGAATATCGCGGCCCAGGTTATCCGTACCGAGCGGGTATTCCCAGCTGCCGCCCTCCGACCAAGCCGGGGGCAGTTTCGAATCGCGCAGGTTCTGCTGCAGGGGGTCGTGCGGGGCGATGGCGGGGGCGAAGATGGCCGAGATGATAAAGGTCAGAAACAGCAGCAGGCCAATCGTGCCGGACCGGTCGCGCAGCAGCAGTTTGCCGATGTAGCGCACCTGGTGCCAGAATCCCCCCTCCTGGATGTCGATCCGGTGGGCGACGGGCTTTTTAATGGTATCTGGGTCCGTGGTATGAGCCATAATCCTATCCTTACGTTTCTAGCTGTACCGAATTCTCGGATCGAGCAGCGCATAGACCATATCGGTCAGCAAATTCAGCGCCACAACCACCAGGCTGGTGAAGAAAGCGATCGCTTGCACCATGGTGAAATCGCGCACACCGATCGAATCAGCCAGCAGGCGGCCAAGGCCGGGCCAGGAAAAGATGGTCTCAATGTAGATCGAGCCGCTCAGCAGGTAGCCGAACTGGACCCCCAGGACGCTGACCAGCGGGATGGCGGCGTTGCGCAGGATGTGCCGCAGGTAGATGACCCTGTTCGAAAGCCCTTTGCTGTTTGCAGTGCGGATGTAATCCTCGCTGCGAATCTCCAGCACCGCGGAGCGTGTCAGGCGCACGATCTGGCCCATGCTGAAAACGCTCAGCGCAAAGGCGGGCAGGATCACCGAAGAGGGCTGGTCGCGCCCGAAAGAGGGGAACCAGCCCAGGTTGACGGCGAAGACGATAATCAGAATCAGCGCCAGCCAGAAGTTGGGCACCGTCTGGCCGAGCAGTCCGACCAGGCGGGCCATCGAGTCCCAGATGCTGCCGGGGTTGAAGCCGCCGATCAGGCCCAGGGGGATGCCGACCATGATCGACATCAGCAGGGAGACCCCGGCCAGCCAGACCGTGGAGGGCAGCCGCTCGAGAATCAGGGGCAGGGCCGGAAGCTTGTAGTGCAGGGAGTCGCCGAAATCCAGCTGAATGGCGTTGAAGGCAAATTCAAAAAACTGCACGTAGATCGGGCGGTTGAAACCCTGCGCCTCGCGAAAGGCTTCCACCTGCTCCTGGGTGGCCTCGCGCCCGATCATCAGGGCGACTGGATCGCCTGTCGCCCGCAGCATGAAAAAGACCAGCACCAACACGCCGAAAAGGATCAGAATGGACTGGCCCAAGCGCGAGAGCAGGTATCGCTGCATATTCTCCTCCCAAACTGGCTAAGTTACCTGAAGTGCACGTTTCATAAATTTGAGCCAAATCGCTGGTTGAGTAGCGAAAAGCGCAGTTTTTTGCGTATCGAAATTTATACTGAGCCAGTCGCAGTACCAGATTTGGCGGCGTTCGGGCTTCGTCGAGCGCAATTTCATTGCTCCGTTCAGCCGGACGGTTTCGATACGGTCTAAACCGACGACCGCCAAAAACCAGCACATCGGGTTGCGCTGCAGATAAAAGCCCGGGGGGCAGCCATGCTGCCCCCCGAACAGGTGTTTCTAGCCTACGCTAGGGGTTCTCGATTACGAATGTGCCGTCTTTCCCGAGGAAGTAATTTTCAGCAGGCCGTGGCTGGTAATTCTGCACGCGGGTGCTGATGGCTTCGAACGAGAACGGCTCATAGAGCCAGATGAAAGGCGGATCGTTGTGCATCAAATCCTGGAATTCGAAATACAGCTGTTTTCGCTCTTCATCGTTGACGGTCGTCAAGATCCCGTTGACAAAAGCCTGGATTTCCGGCGTGCTCCAGGCGGCGTAGCTCGCCTCGGGCATCAGTGCGCCCTGGATGCGGAAGATCGCCTCCGGTGCGGCATTCGACCAGCTGTCGCCGGAAATGCCGGGCAGTTGCTTCTCGGCCTCCAGCTCCCAGTAGGCCCCGGATTCCATCAATTCCAGGTTGGTGGTGATGCCGACCTCTGTCAGGTAGCCCTGCACAGCCTCGCAAACCTGCTCGAAGTTGGTGTAGGCGCCGATCGGGCAGCGGAACTCGAGCTCGAACCCGTTTTCATAGCCGGCATCGGCCAGCAGTTGCCGGGCCATATCCGGGTCATACGGGTAGGGATCGATGTCGGGGTTGTATCCGAAGTTGGCTGGGGTCACGAAGGTCGTGGATAAGCGGGCGTACCCGTTGAACAGCGCATCGACGATCGCCTGCCGGTCGACGGCGTAGTTCATCGCCTGCCGGACGCGAACGTCCTCGGTGGGCAGGCCGATGCCGGTCGACAGGTTGTTGAAGGCGATGTAGTAGACGCGGTCTGCCGGATAGCTGACCACTTTGACGCCCTCGACACCCAGCAGGCTCTGGGCCTCCTCGGCGCTCAGCCGCTTGGCGATATCGATCTCGCCGGTCTGGACGGCTGCCACGCGGGTGGCGGATTCAGGGATCGGGCGGAAGATGATGGTCTGAATGAGCGGACCTGGTTCAGCGTGATAATTGGGATTGGCCTCTAACACGATCCGGTCGCCTTTAAGCCATTCCACGAAAACATATGGGCCGGTCCCGACCGGGCTCTCATTGAAGCCCTCTTGCCCGACTTCTGCGAAATATCCTGGAGGAACCATGGCCCACTCTTCGGCCACAGTGGCCAAAAATGTCGGCATCGCTTCGGCAAGGGTGATTTTTACTGTGAATTCGTCGATTTTTTCAACAGAGACCGGATCCTGCCATTGGTAACTGTATTCAAAGTTGCCATTACTGGCCCGTTCCCAAGAAAAAACCACCGCATCAGCATTGAAAGGCTCGCCATTGTGGAAGGTAACGTCTTCCCGTAGGAAGAAAGTGTATTCCGTGCCGTCATCCGAAATTTCCCAGGATGATGCCAGATCAGGGACGATTTCGGTGTCACCATTGATAAAAGCGAGACTATCAAACATGTGCCAGGCCACGGTGGAGGCGTTTCTTTCGGCAGCTTGTGGTTTATCAAGAGAATTTGGGAAAGTGGTGAGAGAGACGACGATCGTGCCCTGCGGCCCTTCCTCAAGCTCAACCGGCACTTCGACCGTCTCGATCACCTGGACCTCCACCTCCTGGGTGACGATCCTTTCCACTTCTTGCGTGACGATCACCTCCTGGGTGACGATCACCTCTGTGGGTGTACAGGCCGCAAGGACGATCGTTGCGACGAAAAGCATTAGCAGGATCTGAACGAGTTTTTTGGGGTTCATCTATCCTTCTCCTTGTTAGACTATCTGTAAAAGATAGAACCCGTGGAGGCATTCAGTGTACCCTTCAAAGCCCCATTTCCTGGATCTACCAGAAAGGATCTGAACTCTCCTGTTAAAATTAAATCAGGCAGGGATGGGCAAAGCAGTCAGGGCTTATCGTTCATCACCTCCTTAGGGAACGCAAACGGGCCGCGGGAAGGGAAAACCGATGCTCGGGTAACATTGCTTCCATGCGAGCATGATGATGCCTGCCCTTGAAATGGTCTCGCAGGCATCTCCCATTATTTAGATTGGATAATGATGGATAATGATGGATAATGGATCCGATGATAGAAAGTGAAGACTTAAATTAGTATACACTATATTCATGCCTTGAATGCAAAATCCGGGACCGAACGGCTTGTACCGGCACTGGCGGAAGCCCATTTCCGACCGGTAATTCACATTTTACCCCAACATACCAGGCAAAAAAATCACGACCGGGCGCCTGCATGGGAGGTCTCTGTTATGGAGGGCAACGCCTCCCGGATATGCGGATCGGATTTGGGCAGCAGGTAAGAGATGCCCCGCACCAACCTGCCGACTTTTTCCGACGACCCGGCCAGGGAATCGGTACGCATAGGCCCCGTCAGCCAGGAACTCGCGGATCGGCCCCGTAGGCGGCTTGCGCCGGGGGGAGAAGACCGCGCCTCTGCGCTTGAAACCGCCTGGACCGTGTTGGTCATCGCCCTGATCCTTCTGCTGACGTATTGGATGGAATCCAGCCTGGGGGCCGCATCGGGTGGAGAGGGTCCCTCCTCTCTGGATTTTCAGCCTACCCCACAGGCGGTCTCCCTGGGGATGGCCGCCCGCTCCCTGCAACCGGTCGGCCTGCGCCTGGCGGAAAGCCTTCCCTTTCCGCTGACCTCTGCCGGCTTTTCGGCGGCAGGGCAGGGGTATGTCTCCGGCCAGGGGGACGGCTGGCTCTACGTCTGCATTCTTGAGGGATTGATCCAGGGTGTGCAGGCGGAATACTTAAATCCCTCCCTGGAAGAGGTGGCGGTTTCGCCGGACCTGACCTTGCTGGTGACCGGCACGCATTCGGGGGAGGTGGTGGTCTGGGAGCTGTCGGATCAGGGCCCGCCCCGCAGGATCTTCACGCTGGCAAACCACCCCGGGCGCATTCGCGCCCTGCGCTTTTCTCCTGCCGGCGGTCGTCTGGCGGTCGGCACCGGCGAGGGGACCTGGCTGTGGCAGATCGCGGACCAGGCCCGCCGGGAGCGGATCCTTCCCGGCCGGGATGTCGACCGGATCGCCTTCTCGCCGTCCGGCGCCTGGCTGGCAAGCCTCGAAAATGGGGATGAGATCTGGGTCCGGTCTCTGGAGGACGGCCGGGTGGTCCAGCGCTTCACCGGGTTCGCGAGCCCGGACCATGAGATTTTGTTTGATAAAGATGACAGGCTGGTGATCGCCGAGCGGCAGGAGGTGGGTTTGCAGCTGTGGCGTGCCGCCTCCTCACCTGACACCTCGGGCGTGGCGGCCGAATTTGCCCCCTGGGTCTTTCTGCCGCTCGGGGCGGAAGCCGCTCGCTCCGCCAGCCTGGCGATCGCACCCGGGGGCGGGGACTTGCTGGTCGGAACGCGGTCCGGCGCGGTCCTGACGGCGTTGTGGCAGGCCAGGGGGGCTGTGCCTGATCCACAGGAGATCTATTTTGAGCGGCTGGGGTTCGACACATTTGACAGCAACCAGGTAGCGGAAATCGACCCCGGCTGCAGCCAGGCAGCCTGGAAGCGCAGCCTGCTGAACCACAACCTGATCAACCTGGCCCAATCCGCGCCCCCTGCCGGGGAGCCCCCGGGCGGCAGCCCGGCGGAAGGGGCGGTTTTTCTGGGCAGGCACCTCCGCCGGCCCCTGGTCGCCTCGCTGGTGTTCGGACTTGATGGTGGACCTGCGGGCGGCGTGTTCCTGGTGATCCACGAACCCGAGGCGGAACCGTCTGCAGACATCAGATTTGATTTCGAAGACCGCAAGGTGGGCCAACGGGCGGAGATCGAGACCCTTCATATTGAGGGGATTTCTGTTGAAATCGTGCGCGGTAGCTGGCGATACGCCATCATCGACTCCCCGGAATTCAGCGGTGGGCAGGTCCAGCCGGAATCGGTCACATGGATCGCCTCCTGGGAACCGGACACCGGGCGGCAAACGCTGCGCTGGGAGGACGGCGGGAGGCTGTTTGAGCTAATCTTGCTGCCCAGCCCGGATGGACCTGCCGAGCCGGTTGTAAGCGTTCGGGAGAGGTTGCTGGAACTCACCCGGGAGATCATCCGCGCTTCCCGGGCGGCGCCTTAGTACCGCGTTGCATTGCCAGGAGAAGTAGAAAGGCGAAGGACCTGGGGAGGGAACTGCGGCGAAGCGGGGATTCTGATATCGAATAGTAGGAGTAATTTTTGATTTAGCTCTCTTCACCCGCTGCCTTATCGGTAGATCCCTCACTTCGTTGGGATAAATTCAGGGCAAGGCTCGGTGAAGATGGCAATCACTCCGGGTTACCTTTACCAATTTACATAAAGATCAACCGTGTGGGACCGGCTGCCGGGGTTTGAATTCGTGCGGCGTGAAAGCGGCTACAGAAAATCGCCAAAGCGTGTCTTTGTCGGGATGGAGCGGGGACCGGCGAAGATCGGATTAGTAAACGCAAGGACCTCCCCCTGGCCATCATGCACATCCAGACGGAACCAGACCGGATTGGCGGGATCCAGCTCCTCCCGGTAGTGCACTTGGAACTCCTCGCCAGCACTGCCAATTTCACGGACCGGTACACCGTTCCGCAAGAGGCGGGCGGTGGTACCACCCTTCCATGCGGAAACCCTGCCCGCCACTTCCAGCTCGCCCTGCACAGGCCCAAGGTCCGCACCGATACTGAAAGGCTTCCCCCGAAGGCTGGCTTCGAGCCCCAGGCGCGGGCCGAGTGAGACGAAGGTCCGCCTCGCCCGCAGTCCATCCATCAGGCCCTGGAATGAGAGGCGCTGCGCGTAGATGAAAGTGGCCGGATAGCCCAGGCGCTCGGCCGGCTTGAGCACACCCTCGGGAGGTCTGGGGCGGTGGTAATCGCTGCCGCCGATGGCCGTGATGCGATGGCCATCGTTGAGCCAGCGGGTCCACATGTCGAGCGCCGCCGGGTTGGCCTGGCGGTTGTCCGGCCAGCTGGGGTCGTTCCAGACCTCCAGGCAGTCCAGCGCCGCCACAGGCAAAGACCCGATCCGCCAGGCCCAGGGTTCCAGCAGCGGGTGGTTGACCGAAACCAGGTGCCCGGCGCGCGAGATTTCAGCCACCAGCTGGCCCACTGTGCCGTTCAGCTCCGCCTCCCGCAACGGCTGGGGCCAGGCAAACAGCCCCTCCATCCAGCTCTCGTGCCGGGCTGTTCCGAACACGTTGAAATGGCCGCGGTCCAGGGTGACCTCCGCTCCCGGAACGACCAGCACATCGTTCAGAGGTAGAGGCTCTTGAAAAGCCGCCAGGGTGTTGTGGTCGGTGATGGCCAGGAAATCCAGCCCCTGGACGCTTGCCAGGGCGATCAACTCGTTTGGGGTCAGCGCGCCGTCGGAAAAGGTGGTATGGGCGTGGAGGTCGCCCCGGTACCAGTCAGGGGTTGTGTTGAGTGCATTCTCCATCAATTAATTTTCCTCGTTTCTAATTTCAGACCGTTTGAGTCCCGCTTCCGGTCTGGCAGAGAAATGGTGGGCCGGCGCAGTTGGTGCAGGAATAATGCCAGATCAATAATCGCGCTGCAAGGCCAGGAGAACGGCATCATCGAGGTCCATCTGCCGGCCCTCCCCCATCAACGAATCCAGACCGGTTTCACCCAATGACTCCTCCAGCGTTGCATGGGCCTGCTCCAGCTCGGCCATTTCGACCGGGTTTGTGCTGGCGGCATTCAGGCCTGCCCGGGTTTCCCGGGCCGCACCGAGTAAGCGGGCGGCCCGTTCATAGGCCGCTGCGGAGATAGCCATGAAAGCGAAGCATTCCAGCTGGTGGGCGACTGCGATCGGGCTGCCTTTTTCCTGCCACTCCAAGATCGACTCACGGTAAATCGGAAGCGCCGCTTCCAGGTTCCCCGAGCGCCGCAGCACATGCGAGAGGTCACTCTTGCAAAGCAGCGCCAGCCGCTGGTCGTTGATCGCCTCGAAGGCTTCGGCGGCCTGCCGGTACAGCCGTTCGGTGGCATCCAGTTCGTTGCGGAAATATGCGGCCCGCGCCTGGACCAGGTATAACATCGCCAGGGAGCGCGGGTTCCGGTTTTTATGGGTGAGCGCCTGCAGCTTTTCAAAATGGGGGGTTGCCGCTTCAAACGCCCCCTGCCGAACCAGGTAGCCGAAAAGCACGAAGTGGATGCTTGCCTGCTCCCACTCAAAGCGATGCTCCCGGCACAATGCCAGCTCGTCCTCCACGCTTTGGATCCACGCCGGGGTGATCGCAAGCCAGTGCTGGGTCATTGTGCTGGTCTTTTGGGCCACAGCCTGGGCATGAAGGCGCAGTTCGCCATGTGCTTCAGCCAGGCTGATGGCCTCGTCATGGGTTTGGAGGGCAGCCGGGACGCGTCCCAGCATGGCCTGCATCAGGGCCATGCCGATCAGTGCCTTGATAAAGTCCCGGGCTTTGGCCTGTGAAACAGGCTGGTCCGGAGAGCCCCGGGTGGCTCTGGTGGCGCTGTCTAACCAGGCAAAAGCCTCAGAAACGTGAATCCAGTTGGGCCATTCGCTCAGCAGCGCCGCGCTGAGGCGCAGGGCCAGGTCGGGGCGCTCCTCCAGGGTCCAGGCCAGCACGGTGCGAAAGTTATCCAGGTCCTGGACGATCCGCTCCACCCACGCCAGCATGTCGGAACGGCGCATGTGATGTTCCGCCTCCAGGGCGAAGGCCGCGAAAAAGTCGGCATGGCGGTCGCGCAAGATCGGACCCTCTCTGGAATCGAACAGCTTCTCCTGGGCGTACTGCCGGATGCTCTCCAGCAGGCGGTAGCGGGCCTGGCCGCCGCTTGGATATTCGACCACCACCAGCGACTTGTGGATCAGCTGTTCCAGCATGTCAAAAACGGCGAACTCGTCCAG
>JBFKII010000177.1:0-8468 GCA_041632295.1 Anaerolineales bacterium
CCGCAGGCGACCGCTGCTGTGGCTCCTGGTGCTGCTGCCCTTGCTGGCGGCCGTGTTCCTGGGGCTGAGCCCCAGGCCGGCTGGCCTGGACCGTGCCCTCCAGGGCGCCCATCTCTCGCTATCCTCCGGCGCAGCAGAAGGGGCGGCCCGGAACCTGGCGCGCGTGGCTGCATACCTGCCCTGGCGCATCACGATTTGGGAGCAGGCCGGCCTGTCCGCTCTGGAGGCGGGCGACGCAGCCGCAGCGGCGGATTTCCTGCAGTCCGCCGCAGACGCCGGCCACATCAGCCCCGCCGGCTTGCTGGCCCTGGGAGACGCCGGGTGGGCCCTGGGAGATCTTGCGGCGGCAACGCGCGGCTGGACGGAAGCCCTCCAACGCGGTCACGACCCCATCCGGACCCTCGAAAGGCTGCTGGAGGCGCACAAGCGGGCAGGGGATTACACCGCTGCGATCTCCGTCCTGCAGGCCCTGTCCACGTTGGATCCCCAGGACGCGGGGTACCGCTATCAACTCGGCCTGATGCTTGCCGCACGAGAGCCGCAGGCGGCGCTCGGTTTCCTGCTCGAAGCAGCGGAGCTGGACGACGCGCTGCTAGAGACCGTCCGCACCCTGGAGCAAGACCTGGCCGCAGACCCGGCAGACGAGGACCCGGCTGTTGCACTGGTCAACGCCGGGCGCGCCCTCGCCCGACTGGGCGAATGGGGTTTGGCCCGCGAGGCCTTTCGGCAATCGACCCAGGTCAACCCGAACTTCGCTGATGCCTGGGCGTTTCTGGGCGAGGCGGAGCAGCAAAACGGCCTTTCCGGGCGGGAATCGCTCTCGCAAGCCCTGGCGCTGGATCCGGCCTCCCTGGCAGCCAACCTGCTATATGGCATGATGCTCAAGCGCGCAGGGGATTACGACGGCGCCCTGATCTACCTGGAGTTTGCTGCGGCAGCAGACCCTGAGAACCCGGCGGTTCTGGCGGAGATCGCCGGTGCGCTGGCCGGGCGCGGGGATGTTAACGGCGCCTTGGATTATTTCTCCCAGGCGATCGAGAAAGCGCCCGACAACCCCGCTTATCTCCTTCTGCTGTCCCAATTTTCAATTTACAACGATATCCAGGTGGATGGGATCGGGCTACCGGCAGCACGCCGCGCTCTGGCGATGCAGCCGGGCGATCCGATCGGGCTCGACCTGATCGGCTATGCCTACTACCTGCGGTCCGACCCGGCCAGCGCACGGCGTTTCCTGCTGCAGTCCCTGCAGTCGAATCCGAACTACGCGCCAGCCCGGCTGCACCTGGGGTTGGTTTACCTGGAGGAAGGAAAGACCGAAATGGCCGTCGCCCAGTTTGCTCTCGCAGCAGAACTGGCTCCCGGCTCACGGATCGGAGACCAGGCGGCTGAATTCGTCCGCCGCTATGCGCCATAAAAATATCGTTCATGCTAGAATTCAGTACTCAAGGCAGGCAAGACCTGCAAGCTATCATTCACTCGTTTCCAGGAGAGCGTAATGTCGAATCAAACCCGAATCGCATTTATCTTTTCCGTGCTGGTGCTGGCTGCGCTGGCCTGTGGGAGCTTTGGCGGTGGGCAAACCACCGACCCCGGCGACCCTAACATTCTTTTCCAGGACGACTTTTCCTCGTCCTCCAGCGGCTGGGAAGACATCTACCGCGACGCAGACGGTATTTCGGACTACGATCAAGGAGGCTTCCGCCTGCAGATCAACCAACCCCAATACGATTACTGGGCCAACCCCGGATTGAGCTTCTCGGATGTCTCGATCGAGGTCGACGCCCAAAAGATCGGGGGTCCGGAAGACAACGATTTCGGCCTGATCTGCCGCTATGTGGATGAATCCAACTTCTATTTCTTCCTGGCCACCAGCGACGGGTATTACGCCGTTGGCAAGAACGGCGCCAGCGGCCAGAGCCTGATCGGATCGGAATACTTCGTCGAGACCGACCAGGTGCGAAGCGGAAACGCTGTCAACCGGCTGCGCGCCGATTGTGTCGGCAGCACCCTGACATTTTTCATCAACGGCACTCAGGTCGCCCAGGTGACGGATTCGGAGCACACTTCCGGGGATGTGGGAGTCATGGCGGGCACATTCGACGAGCCGGGAACCGATATCCTGTTCGATAATTTCGTCGTCCGCAGGCCCTGACGTTTCACCTATGCGCATTTTTCTCGATTCCATCGGCTGCCGGCTGAACCAAAGCGAAATCGAGACCATCGGCGGCCAGTTCCGTCTGCAAGGACATGAACTGGTCGCCGATGCCGCTCAGGCTGACCTGGCGGTGGTCAACACCTGCGCCGTGACGGTCGAGGCGGCCGCCGATTCGCGCAAACGGATCCGCCAGGCCGGCCGCGCCGGTGCCGGGGAAGTGATCGCCACCGGCTGCTGGGCGACTTTCGACCCCCAGGCCGCGGCCGCGCTTCCCGGAGTGGCAAGCGTGGTCCCCAACCCGCATAAAGATGGGCTGGTCAGCCAGGTGCTTCAACTCCCCCTGGAGGTTTTCGACCGGGAACCGCTGGACCGAGAGCCGCTGCCCGGCGCCCGCCTGCGAACCCGGGCGTTCATCAAGGTCCAGGACGGCTGCGACAATCGCTGCACGTTTTGCATCACGACGGTTGTGCGCGGACAGGGGCGCAGCCGGGCGGTGGAGGAAGTGCTGGCTGATATCCGCGCTGCGGTCCGGGGCGGGGTCAAAGAAGTGGTGCTGACCGGCGTCCACCTGGGCTCCTGGGGGCAGGACCTGGAACACGGGCTCCACCTGCGCGATCTGGTCGAGTCGGTGCTGCGCGAGACCCAAATCCCCCGAGTGCGCCTGTCCTCCCTGGAGCCCTGGGACCTGGATGAAAGCTTCTTCTCCCTGTGGGCGAATGAAACCCGGCTGTGCCGCCATCTTCACCTCCCTTTGCAGTCTGGCTGCGATGCCACCTTGCGCCGGATGGCACGGAAAACTTCGCAGGATTCTTTCCAAAAGCTGGTCGCCGCCGCCCGGGCGGCCTGCCCGGAAATCGCCATTACGACCGACCTGATCACCGGATTTCCCGGCGAGACCGAAGCGGAGTTCAACGAGACCCTGGCTTTCGTGCGAGCAATGCGTTTCAGCGGCGGGCACGTATTCACCTATTCCGCCCGCCCGGGGACGGCTGCCGCCGGGATGCCGGGACAGGTCCGGCACCCGGTCCGAAAAGCCCGCAACCGGATATTGCGCCGCGCCCTGCGAGAGGGCGAACAGGCCTACCGCCAGGTGTTCGTCGGTGCAGATCTGGAAGTGCTCTGGGAGAGCACCACCGCGCTGGGCCCTTCCGGGTGGCAGCTGAGGGGGATGGCCGACAACGGGCTGCGCGTGGAAGCCGTTGCGCCCCAGTCGTTATGGAATCAGTTGTCCAAAGTCCGGATAACGGGCCTGATGGAAGAGCACCTCGTCGGCATGTTGGCCGTGCAGGCATGAGGGAGGCCGAGAATGGATGATTGCATTTTTTGCCGGATCAGCGCCGGTGAGCTGCCGGCTGAAATCGTGCACAGCGATAACGAGATCATGGCCTTCCGGGATATCAATCCTGTGGCGCCAACCCACATCCTGATCATTCCCCGAAAGCACATCCCCTCCAACCGGGAAATCCAGCCCGGAGATGAACCGCTCCTCGGACGTCTGTTTGTCGTTGCCCGTGACCTGGCGGTCATGGAAGGGATCGATGCGCAGGGCTACCGTCTGATCCTGAACACCGGCGATCACGGGGGGCAGGTGGTTTATCATCTGCATCTTCACCTGATCGGGGGGCAGGCGATGCAGCACCCAATGGGTTGACCCTTGGGTATAATTTTGAACGTGACGAGCAAAGAATCCCTCAACCGCGCCTTGATCGAAGCCGTCAGGTCGGGCGACAAGCGCAAAAAAACCACGCTCCGTCTGGCTCTGGCGGCGATTAAAAATGCCGAAGTGAACACGGGCGGCGCCCTGGATGAACCGGCCGTGCTTTCGCTGCTGCAGAAAGAAGTCAAATCCCGGCGCGAGACCGCCGCGGAAGCCCAATCAGCGGGTCGTGCAGACCTGGTCGCCGAGGCAGAAGCGGAGATTGCAATCCTGGAGGTCTTTTTGCCCCAGCCCCTGGACGAGAACGCACTGCGCGAGATCATCGAGAGTGCGGTGCGTGAATCGGGCGCGCAAACGCCTGGCGAGATGGGCAGTGTGATGAAGATCGTGATGCCCAAAGTCCAGGGTCGCGCCGACGGCAAGCGCGTGAGCAGCCTGGTCCGGGAATATTTGCAAGGTTGATCCCCTGAATGTCTGAAAACAAATCGGTTTCGGAGTCTTCTTCCTGGTGGAGCGGGCGGTCGGTGATCCTGTCCCTGATCGCGTTGGGGACGGTCGCGCTGGCATTTGCTTCGCTCCTGATTTTTCAAGAGTTCGGACTGGCGGACCAGGGGCTGCAGGCCGGCAATGTCGCCCCGCAGGAAATCCAGGCGCCGTTCGGCATCACATACGAAAGCAAGGTGTTGACGGATCGCCAGCGGGAGAACGCCGCCAACGCAGTGCCCCCCGTTTACACCCCGACCGACACGCAGATCGCTCGACAGCAGGCGGAAAAACTACGGGCCACCCTCAGCTTTATCTCCTCCGTGCGCGCCGACCAATTCGCCACCCAGGAAGAAAAACTGGCGGATATCTCCCTGATCGCGGATGGAGCCCTTTCGCCGGAAACAGAATTGGGCTTGCTGACGATGTCCAGCGAAATGTGGCAGGTGGTGCAACAGGAAACTGTGTTGGTCCTGGAACAGGTCCAGCGCAGCTCGATCCGGCCCACCCAGGTGGCGGATACGATTCGCAGCGTTCCGGCCTTGATCAGCCTCTCGCTGCCAGATGAACAGACCGGCATCGTGGCAGAGCTGGTCTCTATTTTCGTCGCACCCAACAGCTTTTACAGCGAAGAGCTCACCGATCTCAAGCGCCAGCAGGCGGCGGAAGCGGTAGCCCCTGTGCAGCGCACTTTCATCGCCGGCGAGGTGATCGTCCAGCGCGGGCGCGTGCTGACCGATGCGGACATCGAAGCACTGCGATCTTTCGGGCTGCTGGAACCGGGCAATAACCAGCTGGTGCTGGTCAAGGCAATCCTGACGGCCGCGCTGGCTGCTGCGGTGGCGATGATTTTTCTGTACCGCCAGCCCGACCTGTGGGAGGGCTACCGGCAGGTGTTCTTCAACGCAGCGGTCTTTCTCCTGTTTCTGTACCTGGCGCGTTTCCTGGTGCTCGGGCAGGCGGTGATCCCGTTTATTTATCCGGTTGCAGCCTATGGGCTGCTGCTGACTTCCCTTTTTGGGATGCTGCCCGGCCTGATCCTGCCGATCTCCCTCAGTTTTCTGATCACATTCGGCATGGCCAACCAGGGAGAGTTGACCCTTTACTACGCCTTCAGCACGATTTTCGCCGTGCTTCTTCTGGGCGGTTCCCAGCGAATTATTTCTTTCTTCTGGGCGGGAATCGGGGCTTCGGCGGCCGGAGCAGCCCTGGTTGCCGCTTTCCGCCTTCTGGAACCGCAAACGGACCTGACCGGGCTAGCCACGCTGATGGCCGCAGCGCTGTTCTACGGGCTCGCTTCGGCCGGCCTGGCGATTTTGCTCCAGTTCGTGGCCGCCAAGTGGCTGCGAAAGACCACCAACCTGCAGCTCGTCGAGCTTTCCCGCCCCGAGCATCCGCTGCTGCGCCTGATCTTGCTCAAAGCACCGGGCACCTACCAGCACAGCCTGCAGGTCGCCAACCTGGCCGAGCAGGCCGCTGAACGGGTGGAGGCAGACCCGCTGCTGACCCGGGTCGGCGCCATGTATCACGACGCCGGTAAGACAACCCACCCGCAGTATTTCATCGAGAACCAGATCCCAGGCACGCCCAATCTGCACGATTCGCTCAGCGCCCAGGAATCGGCCGAAATCATCATCCGCCACGTCACCGACGGGGTCGAGTTGGCGCGCAAACACAGGTTGCCGAAACCGATCATTGATTTCATCCTGGAGCACCACGGAACTACCGTCACCCGCTACCAGTACGTGCGGGCAGTCAACGAGGCCGGTGGGGACAAATCCAACGTCGATATCGAGGCATACACCTACCCCGGACCGCGCCCCCAGTCCAAAGAGACCGCCCTGGTCATGCTGGCGGACGGCTGCGAAGCACGCGCCAGGGCCGAAAGGCCGCCCACCGAATTCGCACTGCGGAAAATGATTAAGGAAACGATCGACGCCCGGATCGCAGATAACCAGCTGGATGATGTGCCTTTCACCCCGCGGGACCTGAACGTCATCCAGGATGTGTTCACTTCGACGTTGAAGGGCGTTTACCATCCGCGCCTGGAGTATCCCAAGATCGACCAACGGACTGTGCCGGTCAAATCGCGGGCCTCTGGGTCCGACAGCCTGATCACCGAGCCTACCCGGCCGGAAATCCTTGGAGAGACCGGGAATGATGATTGAAGTCCAGATCGACCCTCCCTACCGGAGACTGGTGGATCCGGATCTTGTGCGGGAAGCGGCCACTGCCGCGCTGGGTCCCTCCGAAGGCGAACTCACGGTGCGAATCGGATCTGAAGCGGCCATCCGCAACCTGAACCGCAGGTTCATGGGCCTTGATGAAGTGACCGACATCCTTTCATTTCCCGCAGCAGCGCCAGGCGCCGAGGACCCCTACCTGGGCGATATCTTTATTGCCTATCCGCAGGCGGAGCGCCAGGCACAGGCCGGGGGGCATGCCGTCGATAAAGAGCTGCAGCTGTTGGTCGTGCATGGCGTGCTGCACCTGTTGGGCCATGACCATGAGACCGCCCCCCAGAAACAGCGCATGTGGGCCGTGCAGTCTGAAATCCTGCACCGCCTTGGCAACACCCTTTCACCCCCCTGAAAAAGGCCGGCAGGCGATGAGAAGGTTTTTCCGCACCCGCCGCAGGGCCTTTGGCTACGCGTTTAGCGGCTGGTGGTATGTCCTGCGCACGCAACGCAACGCCTGGGTCCACGCCCTTTTCACTCTGATCGCCGTGGTCCTCGGCATCTGGCTGGAGATCAGCTTCCGCGATTGGGCCTCTATCGTCCTGGCGGTCACCCTGGTCTGGATGTCGGAATTCCTCAACACTGCATTGGAGGCGGTTGTGGACCTCGCCAGCCCGGAACAGCACCGGCTGGCAAAAATCGGAAAGGACGTCGGGGCAGCTGCAGTGCTGATCGCTGCTGGCGCCTCCGTGCTGACCGGGTTGCTGGTCCTTGGCCCGCCGCTGTGGGAGCGAGTCCGGGCTTTCCTCCTGCCCTCCCCCTGACAAGACCCAAGAGGTTTCGATGACACACTCCTTTGATTTCGGCACCGTGGGGGCGCCGATTTCCACCCCCAAAAAACCAGGCGGCAGTGTTGGCGCCGTGATCCAGACACGGGCCCTCGGCATGGGCGCATTCGAACTGGGCTGGGTGCGTTCCGTGCGCGTCAGCGAGAAGACCTGCGCTGAGATCAAGTCCGCCGGGGAAGAGCACGGCGTGCTGCTCAGTGTGCATGCCCCCTATTATTTCAATCTCAACGCCACCGCAGAGGAATGGCCCAAGTCCCGCAAGCGCCTGATGGATGCCGCGCACTATGGGAATCTTGCCGGCGCGACCGAGATCGTCTTCCATCCCGGGTCCTATTTCGGCCAGCCGCCAGATGAAGTCCTGAAAACCGCCATCCCGCGCCTGGCGGACTGCATGGAGGAGCTCCGGGCCGACGGCAACCCCGTCACCCTGCGGCCGGAAACCATGGGCAAATCCGCCATGCTCGGCTCGCTGGAGGACACCCTGGCGATGAGTGCTGCGATTGAAGGCGTCCAGCCCTGCCTGGACTTTGCCCATCTGCACGCCCGCCCAGGGGACGGTTCGATGAACACCTTCGACGAGTGGGCCCGCGCCCTGGAGGCCTACGGAAAAGCCCTCGGCGCGCAGGCGCTGAAATCCCTGAGCTGCCATCTTTCCGGGATCGAATACGGCGAGAAAGGGGAGCAGAAACACCTGCCGCTGGAAGAGTCGGACTTTGACCTGGACGCCCTTTTGCGGGCGCTCCAGGATTTCGGCTGCCAGGGGCGGATCTTGATCGAAAGTCCAAGGGAAGTAATGGAAACAGACGCGCTGCTCGTCCAGGAGCGCTGGGCGGCGCTGTCCGGGGAGTCTTATCCGGAGTGAGCCGTGCGGAACTGGCCGCCCTGCACCGGCGCATGGCCGGCTGCCGGCTCTGCCTGGATGCCGGGTACGAGATCTATCCCCGGGCGATCGTTTCCGGAGGAGCCGGAGCCCGCATCATGACCATTGGCCAGGCGCCGGGGGTGACCGAAAAAGACGCCGGCCGCCCTTTCAACGCCGGCAGCGGAACGCGCCTGTTCGCATGGCTGGCGCAAGCGGGGATAGACGAAGGCTGGTTTCGATCCACACAGTACATGACCTCCGTGACGAAATGCTTCCCCGGCAAAGC
>JBFKII010000178.1:0-8444 GCA_041632295.1 Anaerolineales bacterium
CCGCCGGCACCGCAAAGGGGAGGGCTATCCGAAAGGGATCGAGGTGATCGAAGTACGCTCACTGCGCCAGGCCCTGGACCAGGCATTGGTCAAAGATAGCTAAATATTGTGCAATAATATTATTATTGCAATATATGTTGTATTATTCGTGAGAGAATGAAGCTTATTGAAGGCGCGCCCGCGCCGTCCGTCCACGCTAACCCCAGCTTAACCATCGGCAGCCTGCCGGTGTTCGGCCGCGTCCTGCTCTCCCCGATGGACGGGTACTCCGACCTCCCGTTTCGTGCCCTGTGCCGCGAGCTGGGTTCGGCCGTCAGCTACACCGAGTTCGTCAAGGTGGAGGACATCCTCGACCGCCTGGATTATGTCGAGGAGAAGCTGGCGTTCTCCGAGGCCGAACGGCCCCTCGCCATTCAGATTTACGGCGACGACCCCGACACCATCCTGGCGGGGGCGCTCCAGGCCCAGGCGCGCGGGCCGGATTTCATCGATATCAACATGGGCTGCCCGGCCAAAACCATCGCCGCCCGCGGTGCCGGGGTCGGGCTGATGCGCACGCCCGACAAGATCGCCCGCATCTTCGACCTGCTCCGGAGCCACCTCGATATCCCGGTCACCGGTAAGATCCGCCTGGGCTGGGACGACGAAAGCCGCAATTACCTGGAGGTCGCTCGCATCATCGAAGACGGCGGCGCCGCCGCCCTGGCGGTCCATGGCCGCACCAAGGTCCAGGGCTACGGGGGGCAGGCGGACTGGGACGCCATCGCCGAAATCGTGGAGGCCCTCGAAATTCCGGTCATCGGCAACGGGGATGTCTACACGGTGGCGGACATTGACGCCATTCAACACCATACCGGCTGCCAGGCGGTCATGATCGCCCGTGCGGCGATGAGCAACCCCTGGATTTTTATGGGATTGGACCGCCAGGAGGTCCCGCCCGGCCTTGTGCAGCGCACGATGCTGCGCCACCTGGACCTGAACCTGGATTTTTACGGCCCGGAGCGCGGCCTGGTGCTGTTCCGCAAATTTGCCGCCCGCTACCTGGCCCCCTATCGCCTGCCGCGCCCCATCCGCCAGCGCCTGCTGACCAGCACCCGGCGCGCGGAATTCGTGGCATTGCTGGATGAGATCGTCCGAACCGGGCAGCCCGCTGCCCCTGCATAAAAAGGATACACATGGCTGAAAAGAAACCCGGCGTGGTGGCACGCAACGTGGTCGTAAAAATCGAATACACCCTGACCGTCGATGGCGAAGTGGTCGATACATCCGAGGAGGAGGGCCCGCTCGAATACCTGCACGGGCACGGCAACATCGTCGACGGCCTGGAAAATGCCCTGGAAGGTAAAAAAATCGGCGACCGGCTGCAGGTCTCGGTCCCGCCGGCGGAGGGGTACGGCGAGTACGACGACGAAGCCCAGGCCCACGTGCCGCGCCTGGAGCTGCCCGCCGATATCCCGGCCGAAGAAGGCACCGAGCTGGTTATCGAAGATGAAGACGGCGATTTCCTCCAGGCGGTGATCACCTGGGTGGGCGCCGACGAGGTCAGGCTGGACTTCAACCACCCGCTGGCCGGCTACGCCTTGGACTTCGATGTGGAGGTGGTTGGCCTGCGGGCTGCCACCTCGGAGGAGCTCGATCACGGGCACGCCCACATGGAAGGCCACGAACACGACTGAACCGGCCGGATCCCTGCTCGATTGCCCCGGCAGCATTCCGCCGGGGCTGTATTATTTCCGGACGGGCCGGGGAAGAAAGGGAGTGGGCCGGGGTTGGAGCCATTCCTTGCGTCTTGATGGGCGGCGGATCGGATTTGGGTCCGCAATAATCGTGCCTGGCGCAGGCACCCTGTTTCGGAATGGGAGATCCGAACGAAGGGAAGACGGCGTTTTTCCTGTAGAATTAACCTGCACGAACAGGCCCCGGCGATTTTGGACCGGAAAGGAGCCTTCATGAACATCGGGACCGTATTCCCGCAAACTGAATTCGGAAATAATCCCGCCGCACTGCGGGATTACACCCAGGCGGTCGAAGACCTGGGCTACAGCCACGTGCTCGCAATCGAGCACGTCCTCGGGGCTGATCCCTCACCCGAAAACAGCCGCACCAACGGCTGGGACGACGAGTGGCGGGGGCCGTACACCTACGAGCATTCCTTCCACGAACCTTTTGTGCTGTTCAGCTTTATGGCCGCTCTGACCGTCCGCCTGTCCTTCGTGACCGGCGTGCTGATCCTGCCGCAGCGCCAGACGGCCCTGGTAGCCAAGCAAGCCGCGGAGCTGGATGTGCTCTCCGGGGGGCGCCTGCGATTGGGTCTCGGGGTTGGCTGGAACAAAGTGGAGATGGCCGCCCTGGGGGAGGACCCGGCCACTCGCGGGAAGCGCACCGACGAACAGATCGAGGTGCTCCAAGCCCTGTGGACCGAGCCCCTGGTGACCTTTGACGGGCGCTGGCACCGGCTGAATGGGGTCGGCATCAACCCGATGCCCGTCCAGCGGCCGATCCCGCTCTGGTTCGGCGGCCATGCCGAGGCAGTGATCGACCGGCTGGCGCGCCTGGGAGCGGGCTGGATGCCGCAGTCCCCCCAGGCGGACCACGCGGCAGACTGGCTGGAACGCCTGGACGCCCGCCTGGAGGTGTACGGCCGCACCCGCAAGGACATTGGGATCGAACCCCGCCTGAGCTTCAAGGACGGCACCCCCGAAATCTGGGGACAGACCCTCGAAGGGTGGCGGCAGGCCGGTGCGGCCCATGCTTCGATCAACACCATGGGCTGCGGGTTCGACCGCCCCTCTCAGCACATCCGGGCGCTCCAGCATTTCGCCTCGGAAATGGGCTTGAAAAATGGGTAGCCGGGGCCTGCAGTTGAAATGGATGGTCGGCGCGCTGCTGCTGGCCGGCCTGGCTTGCAATTTCGGGGCCTCCGCTCCTACCGGGCCCGATTCCTCCACTGCGCCGCCGGTCGAGGCCCCTTCAGAGCCCACCCCCGCACCGGAAAACACCGCGCCGGTGCAGGTAGAGCAGGCTGGCGACCCAGCCGGTCAGTTCCTGGACCTGGACGGGCTGCCGCTCGGTGGCGAGGTCGCTCCGAATTACAGCGAGCACCTTGTCATGACCTGGGAAGGGACCGGGCTGGACGGCCAGCCTCTGCTCCAGGAATGGGATTTCCTGACCCACTGGTTTTCCCAGCCGGAACAGGGCTACAACACCCGCATCGAGGTGACCGAGAACGGCAATCCGCAGACCCTCAGCGAAACGGCCGTGTTCGGCGGCCAATCGCATTATTACGACGAGTTCAGCGGCTGCTTTATCTTTCCAGCCACGGAAGGGGACAGCGATGCGGCTGACCTGTTCGGCAATGAAATCGTGCTGGCGGGTCAGGCCGAGCGGGTCGAAAGCGGGGTGCAGGTCAACGGCGTCCTGGCGGACCGCTACGCTCTGGGCATCGCCAACCTGTCCCCGGACGGGGGGTTTGTGCCCTCGGAAATCTCTCTCGAAAGCGGCGATCTCTACCTGGCACGGAACGAGGGCTACATCACCCGCCTGGTGCTGGCCGGCACCTCGGATGGCCGGGATTTCAATTTCCAGGGCGAGGCCAGTTTCATCTACACAATCGACTTTATGCCGCTGCCGGGCGACAGCGTCCCGGTGCTGCCAGAGGGCTGCCGCGACGCGGCGGTCGGCGGGCAGGATTTTCCCCGCACCACCGATGCGTTCGATATCATCACCCTGCCGGAGGGTATGTTCTACAAGAGCCGCATGCCGATCACCGACATCGCCGACCTCTACCGCACGGAGATGCCCGCCCAGGGCTGGACCCTGGTGGAAGAGACGCTTTTCGATGCCCTGGCGACGCTGGTGTTTGAGCGGGAAGACAAGCTCCTGACGGTCAACGTTATCCAGAACGACGACGAGGTGACGGTCACTTTGAGTGCGTCACCCTGAAAATGGTCCGGACGGTTTTGGCGCCGCCTGGCGGCAGCCCAAAACAGCGGGGTCTTTTATAATTCCTACTTGTGAGCGAAACCCTGGACCTTCCTCCTGATACCCCCCTGCGGCAATCCAAACGGGCGGTGATCGTCGGCGCCTCTTCGGGGGTCGGCGCAGCGCTGGCCCGCGAACTCGGCCGGCGGGGCTGGGCGGTGGCATTGGTCGCCCGGCGGGAACAAGAACTGGATGCGCTTTGCCGGGAGATCAACGCTGCGGCAGGGGAAACCCGGGCCGCCCGGTACGTCCATGACGTGACCGACTACGGCGCGGTCCCCGGGTTGTTCCAGGAAATCCTGGGGGATTTCAAGCGCATCGACTCCTTGGCCTACGTGGCGGGCGTGATGCCCAACGTGGTATTTTCCGAATACGATTTCGGCAAGGACCAGAAAATGGTCGAAGTCCACGTGCTGGGGGCGATGGCCTGGCTGGGGCAGGCGGCGATTTTCTTCGAACGCATGCGCTCGGGGCAGATCGTCGGGGTGTCCTCCGTAGCGGCGGACCGCGGGCGGGTGAAAAACCCGGGCTATAACGCCTCCAAGGCGGCCTTCGATACTTACCTGGAGGCCCTGCGCAACCGCCTGACCCGCAGCGGGGTGAACGTCCTGACCGTGCGCCCCGGGCCGATCCGCACCGCCATGACCGAGGAATCCGGCGGACTGATGATGGTGCCTCCGGAGAAAGTGGCGGCGGATATCGCCAGGGCGATGCGGCGCCGCAGGCAGGTCCTGTATACCCCGCGCCGCTGGTGGGCGATCATGTTGGTGGTGCGCAACCTGCCCTCGTTTGTCTTCCGCAGGTTGAATTTCTGAGATCCGCCTCGCCCGGCGCAGACCGCCGGCAAATCCCCGGCGAGATATTCCATCGATGAGCTCAAACGGACTGCTGCCCCTCGACCGCCTGGCCCGCCTCGAAAATTTCGGCCATTCTCTGGGTGCGCCCGCCTTCGTGTACCGCCCTACCAACGTTGAGCAGGTGGCGGAATTGTTTCAGGCCGCCCGGAAGCAGGATGCCCGGTTGACTTTTCGCGGCGCCGGCCGCAGCTACGGGGATGCAGCCCTGAACGCCGGCGGGATCGTGGTCGACCTGCAGCGTATGAACCGCATCCTGGCGTGGGACCCGCAGACCGGCCGCATCACCGCCGAGCCGGGCGTGACCATCGAACAGCTCTGGAAGTATGTGCTGGCGGACGGTTGGTGGCCGGCGGTCGTGCCCGGGACCATGTTCCCTACCTTGGGGGGCTGCCTGGGAGCCAATATCCACGGCAAGAACAACTGGCAGGTCGGCACGATCGGGGAGCAGGTGCTGGCGTATTCTGTGTTGCTGCCCGGCGGGGAAGCGATGGATCTCACCCCTGAAGACGACCTTTTTTACGCCTTGATCAGCAGCATGGGCATGCTGGGCATGATCACCCGGGTCACGCTTCAGATGAAGCGCGTCCATTCGGGCGAACTGGCGGTCCACGCCTGGGCGGAGCCGTCTTTGCAGGCGATGCTGGAGGCCACCGACCGGGCAAAAGACGAAAATGATTACGTGGTCGGCTGGATCGACACCACCCGGGGCGGGGAGGGGCTCGGTCGCGGGCAGATGCACACGGCCGATTACCTGCCGGCCGGAGCGGATCCCGCACCCCGCCGCACGCTCCAGGTCGAATACCAGGTGCTGCCGGACACGATGTTCGGCCTGCTGCCTAAGTCGCTGATCCACAAAATAATGCCCCTGGCGATGCACAACCCCGGGGTGTGGGCCGTCAACAGCGCCAAGTACCTGGCCAGCAGCACGCTGGGCAACCACAAGCGCTACCGCCAGACCCATGTGGCTTTTAATTTCCTTCTCGACTATGTTCCCGATTGGGAACGGGGCTACGGGCGGGGTGGCCTGCTCCAGTACCAGTGCTTCGTGCCCAAAGATACCGCCGGGGGGGCTTTCAAGGACGTCCTGCAGCTCAGCCGGTCGGTCGGGTTGCCCGCCTATCTGGGCGTGCTCAAGCGGCACCGGCCCGACCGGTTCCTGCTTTCCCACGCCGTGGATGGGTTTTCCCTGGCCCTGGATTACCGCGTGACCGCTCGCAACAAGTCCAGGCTGGAAATGCTTATCTCTGAGCTCGACAGCCTCGTTCTGGATGCCGGTGGGCGCTTTTACTTCGCCAAGGACAGCACCCTCTCCGCAGCGCGCGTCCGGGATTTTCTGGGGGAGCCGGTCGTAGACCGCTTCCGGCAGCTGAAAGCCAAATTGGACCCGCAGGGACTGCTCGAATCCGACCTCTACCGGCGCTGTTTTTCAGAAAATGGGGAAACTGATGGTTAGCAGGCGGCGAAAACGCGCCTCCGTACGGAAAAACCCCGAGGCTACTCCCAACGCTCGTACCCCTGGTAGACCGGCGCCTGCCTGGGCCGGGCGAACAGCCGCACCAGCAGCATCCCGGCCACAAAACCCCCGATATGGGCCCAGAAGGCCACCCCGCCCATCTCTGGCCCGCCCAGCGACATCACCCCACTGAACAACTGTAAAATGAACCAGAAACCCAGCAGCAGCACCGCCGGGATCATCACCAGGTTGATGAAAAAGCCCAGGAAGATCAGGGTCAGCACCCGCCGGCGCGGGTACAGCACCAGGTAAGCGCCCAGCACGGCGCCGATCGCCCCGCTGGCCCCGACCGTCGGCAGCTGGGAGGCGGGGTTGCTGATCACATGGGCTGCCGAGGCCAGCACCCCGCCCAGCAAATAGAAAACCAGGTAGCGCCCATGCCCCATGGCATCCTCGATGTTGTCCCCGAAGATCCACAGGTAGAGCATGTTGCCGCCGATATGCGCCAGGCCGGCGTGCATGAACATGCTGGTGAAGACGTCCTGCACGTCGGGCGCCTGGATGCCGTCCAGGAAATCGGCCGGGATGAGTGCGAAACGCTGGATAAAGGCCTCACTGCCTGCGCCGGCAGTCCATTCCAGGTAGAAGACAAAGATGTTGACCGCGATCAGCAGATAGTTGACGAACGGCGTTCTGCGGGAGGGGTTTTCGTCTCTCAGCGGGATCATGGTCTCGGCTGCCTCGGGGCGTTGCGATATACTATACCCGATGACGCCAAAACTTTGTGAGGTCCGGCGATTGGGCCTGGTGGAATACCAGGCGGCCTGGGATCTGCAGGCCGAGATCGCCGCGGGCGTGGCCGCCGGGACCCTGCCCGCCACCCTCCTGCTGCTCGAGCACCCCCACACATTCACATTCGGCCGCCAGGGCCACATCGAAAATATGCGCTGGGATGAATCCGAGCGCGCCCGCCGCGGGGTGGCGGTCCACTGGGTGGATCGCGGCGGCGATGTGACCTACCACGGTCCGGGCCAGCTGGTCGGGTACCCCATCCTGCCGCTGGCGCCCCTGCGCCAGGAAGCACCCGCGGGGGACGGTTACCGCCGCCTGCCGCGCGGCGACTTCGTTGGCTATGTCCGCAACCTGGAGAAGGCCCTGATCCGCACGCTGGCTGGTTTTGGGCTGGTCAGCGGGCAGATCCCCGGCCTGACCGGAGTCTGGGTGCAGCCGGACGTGGCCGCGCGCTGCCCCGGGTGCCCGCCGGAGGCGCGCCGCAAGCCTTCCAAGATCGCCGCTATCGGGGTCAAGGTGGACGTCAAGGGGGTCACGCGGCACGGTTTCGCCCTCAACATCCGCACGGACATGGAATACTGGGGGGGGATCGTCGGCTGCGGCCTGGACGATCCGGTGGTTAACCTGGCGGATCTCCTGCCCGATCCGCCATCGATCGATCGGGTGGCTGACCGCTTTATCGAATCCTTTGGGTGGGTATTCGGCTATAAAATGCGCCCGCAGGCGTTTCCCGAGCGGGAAAATCTGCCCGGGTGACGGCACCATCTTCAATGTGCCGGGATGGAAGAACGCCTGCCGTGGCTGAAAATGGACGAAGGAAGGAGAAACAGGGCCGTTCGGGTGCCCCCCGCACCAGCCCTGTTTTTTGCGCTTTTATGATTGAAAATTCCAGCCACACAACACTTTGAAGTGGCTGCCGGTCGAGCGCTGCAATGAGTTTACCGAAGTGTGGCTCCGAAGGAGCCGAATCGAATCCGTTCGGCCGAGCAACGCAATATTATTGCGTCGGACGAAGCCCAGGGCACCTGCAAAACTCGATTTCGACGAGCTCAATCAGCGTTTTGCCTTATCCTTTATCAAGTGATGTGTAGACAGTTGTAAATAAAAATGACACGGAGTAATGGATGGTAGACAAGACCTATATGATCCTGGGCGGCGGCGGCATGATCGGCTTCCAGATCGCCCGCCGCATCTGCGATCACCTCGACCCGGAGAAGTTGGTGATCGTTTCCCTTTACCAGCAGGAAGTGCGCACCGCCATCAGCAACCTTCAAAAGGAGTTTCCCGATGTCGCTTTTGAAGGCTTCTGGGGGGATGTCTTCCTCCGCAGCCAGTTCAACGTGTCCGACCGGCAGCAGCGC
>JBFKII010000179.1:0-8400 GCA_041632295.1 Anaerolineales bacterium
CAGGTCCGGGCGGTATCTCTCATAACGGGACTGCAGCGCCGGCATCTCCACCCTGCACGGACCGCACCAGGTCGCCCAGAAATTGATCAGCACGACCCTGCCGCGCAGATCCGAAAGGGAAACTTGCTCTCCGGAAATATCGGAAAGCTCAAAATTCGGGGCCAGGCTGCCTCGCACCGGAGCGGTTTCCAGACCGTTTGGGTCGGTTTCCACCGCCGGCTGCCAGAAACGCCCCAAGATGGCCAGCAGGATCAGCCCGATTCCCAGGCCAACCAGCACAGCGCCCCAAATTCCACCGAAAGAGCGCCGGGGAGTTTCCTGTGTAGGAAGGGCAGGTTCATTGGAGATTTCGTGTTCCATCGGCTACATCCGATCGTTCTTGCTGGAGCGTGTTTGCGATCCGAGCGATTTGAGTTTCATGAAAAGCCGGCTGCAAAGATGGCCCGGAGATTTCCCTGTGCGGGGCTGGAAAGCCACGTCCCTAAATTCCAAAATCAATGAAAAAGCCGTAGCGGGCGAACAGCTCGAAGGTGCCCATAAAAAGCATCACCCCGATAACCACCAGGAAGACCCCCATCCCTTTCTGGGCGATCTGCATCACCCGCCCGTGATTGCGCAATATACTGGTCACCCAATCCACGCCCAGGGAGGCGAACAGGAAGGGGATCGCCAACCCGGCAGAATATGCCGTAAGCAGGCTGGCGCCCTGGGAGATCGACCCACCGTTGAGGGAGAGGGTCAGGATGGCGCCCAAGACAGGCCCTACGCACGGGGACCAGCCGGCGGAAAAGAAAACGCCCATCATGACGGACGACATGTACCCGCGGCCGCGGTCCGGGGAGTTTTCCGGGCGCAGGTCGTATTCGAGGAACGGGATGTGGATGATCCCCACCATGTGCAGGCCGAAGATCACCACGATCACACCCCCGATTTTGGTCAGCCAGTCGCGCAGCTCAAACAACAGGCCGCCCAGCGCGGCCGCGGCGACACCCAGCAGTACGAAAACGATGCTGAAACCAACCACAAAGGCCATGCCGTGGCTGAAGGTCTCCCATTTATTGGTTTTTTGACCGCCGCCGGCGATCGCCAGCGAACGCCCGCTCAGATAGCCGACATAGGCCGGCACCAGTGCAAAAACACAGGGCGATAAAAACGAAGCCAATCCAGCTAAAAAAGAAAGTCCAAGTCCAATATTCGAAATATCCATCTATGCCTCAAAGACCCGTACCTGGGTCAGGTTGTCGGAAAGCCAGTTCTCCCTGACTTCCACTGCATTGTAAGGAACTACAGGCCGCGTCCAGCGCCAGATCCATTTGGCGTCGTCAGCGGTCACGTTGACACAGCCGCGGGACATGTATTCCCCGCCGAAATTGCTGTGCCAGAACGTGGCGTGGATCGCAATCCCGCCCGTGGCGATGAACGTCGGCCAGGCCACTCCGATTAGGTCCCAGCCAACGCCGCTGGCACCGCCGCTCATGTGGATGGAGTGCAACTTCCAGTGAGAACCGAAGGTGCCCTGCGGGGTTGCGGATTTCTCAAGCAGGTTGCCCTCTACATCCGCTCGCTTGCCGGCGGAGATCCGGCAAAAATAAACTTCTTCATTGTCCTCAAAACAAGAAAGCGTCTGGACGTCCTCGGCGATGTTAATCTCGATGCGCTTGCGCTCCGGGGACAGATCGGGGCTAATTGGTTCACACTCCTGGGGAGTAACCACCCGGAAAGCCTCTGCCGGCGCCCAGAAAATATCCCCGTAACTACCGGAACGTTCATTTAACCGGTACCAGATGCGGTCGTTTTCATCCAGCTTGATTTCATCGGCCCAGATCACCTGCTGGTAATACAATCGCTGCGGAACCCCGCCCTGGAAAGCCGGAGATCGGACCGGCGGGTTGGCAAGCACCAGATCGACGTAGGGCACACTCACCTCGACCCACATCCCCTCGCCATAGGCAAACTCGGGCATGCGAGCCAGCGGCGCCGGATCCGGGCGATAACGCGTCATCTGGACGTTCGGCGACCAGATATAGCCCCCGGGCGTTTCAACGAAGCGCTGCACGAAACGGAACGGGTTGCTGCCAACCACCTCCCGGATCCAGGGCGTCACCTGGTCCTCAAAAAGGGAAGCGATCGGGGTTTCGTTGATGTCCGGCCGGGCGTACACCTCCGTTTTTCCGACGGCGATGCGGGCGATCCGTTCGCTGCGGGGAAAATCCGGAACCTGGGCGAAAAGCTTGTTATACGGCAGGGCGGCCAGTCCGCCTGCTCCCACCGCGGCCAGTTTCAGGAATTCTCTCCGGGAAAAATTTGATCGAGTGTGATTCATCTGCGTTTCCTGCGTGTCGCCTCAAACCTTTTGACACGTCTACCCTGGGGCATCTTACAATCCAGAAATTAAGGCTTTCTTACAAAACCTGGGGCCAATTCTACCAATCCTGCATGCAAATGATGTATAACGTTCCCTGAGAAACGTGAGCGCCTTGCACAGGCTGGCGCTTTTCGATTTCTGGTATGATTCCGGCCTGTTGGCCCTACCGACACCAACTATGAGCGAAACTATTAAGATCCTGATTGTCGACGACCATCCGGTGGTCCGGGACGGCCTGATGTCCATGCTGGAGACTCAGGCAGATTTCGATGTGGTCGGGGAAGCCTCCAGCGGCAGCGAAGCCGTCGCCAAGGCCAACCATTTCCAGCCTGATGTGGTCTTGCTGGACCTGGAAATGCCGGACCTGGACGGCGTCGCAGTGCTCAAGCGCTTTCAGGACAATCGAATGGCGGTCAACACGATCGTCTTCACCGCATTCGACACCGACGACCGGATTGTCTCCGCCATTCAGGCGGGCGCAAAGGGTTACCTGCTGAAAGGAAGCCCGCGCGAGGAACTGTTCCAGGCCATCCGGATTGTCAGCCAGGGCGGATCGCTTCTGCAGCCCGTGGTCGCTTCTAAGCTGATTCGCCATATCAGCAATCCGCAGGAGGAGAAAGCTCTGTTCGAGCCCCTGACCGCCCGCGAACAGGAAGTGCTCGACCTCCTCGCCCAGGGAACAACCAACAAGGAGATAGCCGCGGCGCTGTTTATCACCGAACGAACCGTCAAGTTTCACGTCAGCTCCATTCTTGGGAAATTGGGAGCCAGCAACCGCACCGAAGCGGTCCGGATTGCCGCCCGGCATGGTCTGATAAAACTGTAGCCAACATTGATGCACTACAAGCAAAAATCTCCCAAAGATATCCGCAAAATGCGGGAGGCCGGCAGGCTGGTCGCCCAGTCATTTGAAAAGCTTGAATCTGCGGTCAAACCCGGCGTGTCCCTGCAGGAACTCGACCGACTGACCGAAGACTTCATTCGCGCCAGAGGGGCCATCCCGGTCTATAAAGGCTATCGCGGCGGAGACCCGAACCACCCGCCCTTCCCTGGAACGATCTGCGCTTCGGTCAACGATGAGATTTGCCACGGAATCCCGGACGGACGCATACTGCAGGAGGGGGATATCGTTGGTATCGATATTGGACTGCGCCTGGATGGGTTTGTCGGAGATGCCTGTAAGACTTTCCCGGTTGGAAATATCTCCCCGCAGGCCCAGCGATTGCTCCAGGTGGCTCAAAACTGCCTGAAGATCGGGATTGAGGCCGCCCAACCGAAAGGTTATTTGAACGATATCGGCCGGGCGATCGAGGATTATGCCGATTCACAGGGCGTCACCGTCGTTCGCGAATACGGCGGACATGGGATCGGACGGGATTTACACGAACCTCCTTCCGTGTCCCACACCCGTCTGCCGGGGAAAGGCCTGCAGCTGCGGCCCGGTCTGGTATTCACTATCGAACCAATGATCAACCTGGGCACTTACCGCTGGGTGCTGATGCCGGACCAGTGGACGGTCAAGACCGCAGACGGCCAGCTTTCGGCGCAGTACGAGCACACCATCGCGATCAAAAAGAACGGGATCGAGATCCTCACCCTGCCTTGAAGGCGCCAGGGCGGTTGTTCAATAAATCCAGGCCGTCCAACCCAGCCTGACTTCCGTCCAGGGAAATTCAATCTAAGACTGTACCGCCGTACAGCCTGCGAACTGGCCCTCAGCGTGTTGCCGGGGGCTTTTTTATTTCCTATCATTGGAGCACCATTGTAAACAGGAGTTGCACATGACACGCACAGCGATGATCACCGGCGCCAGCCGCGGGCTGGGGAAATCGATCGCCGGCCTGCTCGCAAAACAGCAGGTAAACCTGATCCTGACCGCCCGCAGTGCACACAGCCTGCGCGAAACCGCCGCGGAGCTGCGTGCTTACATCGATACCGTGATCGACATCCCCGGCGATATCGCCGACCCGGCCCACCGTGCCCGCCTGGCAGCAGCCGCGGAGCCGTTTGGAAAACTGGACCTGCTGATCAACAACGCTTCAGTGCTCGGCCCTTCGCCGCTCACCCCGCTGGCAGACTTCCCCGTGGAGGCCTTTGGCTACCTGTTCGACGTGAACGTCTTCGCGCCGGTCGCCCTCGTCCAGGACACATTGGCGCTGCTGGCCAGTGGCGGCGGGCTGGTGGTCAACATTTCCAGTGACGCCGCCCAGGGAGGATACGAAACCTGGGGTCCATACGGCGCCAGCAAGGCTGCGCTGGACCTGCTGTCCATCACGCTGGCCAATGAACTCCGCGATGCGGGCATCGGGGTGGTCACTGTGGACCCCGGCGACATGCGCACCGAGATGCACCAGGAAGCCTTCGCCGGCCAGGACATCAGCGATCGGCCGCTGCCCGAAGAGACGCTTCCTTTCTGGGCCTGGCTCTTGAGCCAGCGGCCGCTTTCGGTCAGCGGAGAGCGCTACCAGGCCCAATCCGAGCGTTGGGAACTGGCCGCTGCCTGAAAAAACCATAACAAGCGAGGTCTACATGCTCCGCGATGAACTGACTTTTGAGCGTCCCGAACACCTGGCGGCGGTCGCCCCGCCCGAACGCCGCGGCCTTGAGCGGGACGAGGTGCGCATGTTGGTGAGCACCCCGGAAGGAAACCGCCATGCCCGCTTTGTCGACCTGCCGGAACTTCTCCAACCCGGCGATCTGCTGGTGTACAACAGCAGCGCCACCCTCCCTGCCAGCCTGGCAGCCTGCGGAAGCCCGGGCTCGTTCACGCTCAACTTATCCACGCATTACGGGGGCAACCTGTGGCTGGCAGAGCCCCGCTGGAGTGCTTCCAGCCCCGGCCCGCTGCCCCTGTCCCCTGGGGAAACGGTCCGGGTTGCGGGCCTTGACGCCCGGCTGGTAGGCGCGTTCCCCGGGCTCCCCCGGCTGTGGTTTGTCCAGTTTGCGGGCGATGCGGGGGAAGTAATGCTGCGCCACGGCCGCCCCATTCACTATGGCTATATCCAGGATCCCCCCGGGCTCGATGCTTACCAGACCATTTTCGCCCGGACCCCGGGCAGCGCCGAAATGCCCTCCGCCGCGCGCCCGTTTACCGGGAGGGTTCTTCGCAGTCTGGAGGCGCGGCAGGTCCGCCTTGCCCCGATCGTGCTCCACACCGGGGTATCCAGCCTGGAGGTGGAGTCGGACACGCTCGAGGACCACCGGCTGTACCCGGAGCCATTCGAAGTGCCGCCGGAAACCGCCCGGCAGGTGAACGAAACCCGCTCGGGAGGCGGGCGGGTGATCGCCATCGGCACGACCGTGGTCCGGGCGCTGGAAACGGCCTGGAACGGGGAGCGCCTGCGGGCCGCGGCCGGTTTCACCCGCCTTTTCATCACACCCACGCGCGGCGTCCGGGTCATCGACGGGCTGCTGACCGGCATGCACGACCCGGTCACCAGCCACCTGGCGATGCTGTACGCCATCGCCGGCAGGGAACGTATCCAGGCGGCCTACCGCATTGCGCTGGCGGAAGGTTACCTTTGGCACGAGTTCGGAGATGTACACCTGATTTTCGCCTGAAGGGCGATGGTATACTGGCGCGGTGCTAGCCTATGCCCTGCAAGGCATCACGATCGGCTTTTCCGCCGGTGTCACACCCGGGCCGCTGATGGCGTATTTCCTCTCCCAGGCGCTGCAAAACGGCTGGAAGAAAACGCTGCCGGCGGCCCTGGCGCCCCTGGTCAGTGACGGGCCGATCATCCTGCTGGTGCTGGTGCTGCTCACCCGGACTCCGAACTGGTTATTGGACGCGCTACGGGCCGCGGGCGGAATTTACCTTCTGTTCCTGGCCTGGAAAAGCCTGTCCGCATGGCGCAATCCGCCCCGGATGGCCGACCTAGTCGAAGCCAGACCTACCAGCCTGCGAGATGCGGTCGTGATGAACGTGCTGAACCCCGCCCCCTACGTCTTTTGGGGCACCATTTTAGGCCCGATATTTCTGGCCGGCTGGCGCGATGACCCCACCCTGGGGATCGGGTTTGCTGCCGGGTTCTACCTGACGATGATCGCCTGTTTCATGGGCCTGATCATCCTGTTCGCCTCCGCCAGGCAGCTCGGGCCGCGGGTCGTCCATGCCCTCGGATTCCTGGCGGGGGCGGCCATGGCAGTTTTTGGGGTCTACCAGCTGGTCACCGGCATGACAGGCATCCTGGCCGGCTGACCGGCCGGTTTGAAAAAGGAGCAAGCATGGACTCAAAATTGATCCTGGCAACGGACCGAGGAGTAGAGATCGCCACCCGGACCAATGGCGATTGGGCCTTGGAACACCGTTCTCTGAACGGTCATGGTGCGACCAGTGTGGTCGCACGCGAGGGGACGATCATCGCCGGAACCCGGGAAGGGCTGTTTCGTTCCGCGGATCTCGGCGAGAGCTGGCAGCCGGTCAACGACGGGGTCACCAAGCCCCACATCCGCTGGCTGGCTTACCACCCGCAGGTTTCCGACCTGGAATTCGCCGGGACGGAGCCAGCCGGAATTTTCCGTTCTACGGACGGTGGGGACAGCTGGCAGGAAGCCTCCGAAGTGAACGCCCTGCGGGACGAACTCGGCTGGTGGCTGCCCTATTCCCCGGAAGCTGGCTGCGTGCGCGGCTTCGCTTTCCTCGAGGACCGTGGTTACGCCGCTGTAGAAGTCGGTGGGGTGCTGCGCAGCGACGACCAGGGTGTGTCCTGGCGGCTGGCCGAAGGCAGCGATGGAAAGCCGCGCTTCCAGTCTCCGCGATCGGGGCAAATTCATGCGGATGTCCATTCCATAGGCGTCCATCCCACTTCCAAAGACCTGGTCTTTGCAGCGACCAACGCCGGGCTGTACCGGTCTCGGGACGGCGGCGGCACCTGGGAGCGCATCAACCGGGACGGCTACACGCGCGCGTTTTGGGTCGACGATCGAGATCCGGATCACATCTTGACCGCGCCGGCGAGAAGCGTCGGGCGGCACGGCACGATCCTGAAAAGCGTGGATGGGGGCAATAGCTGGTCCGATTTCAGCGCCGGTGCCGGAACCCCCTGGCCGGATACCATGGTCGAGCGTTTCCTGGCACTCGGAGACGGCAGCCTGATCGCCATCCTGGATGACGGGCGCACCCTGATTTCCGAATCACAAGCGCCCAGTTGGCGCCAGATTTTTTCCGATGCGGGCAGGGTGAATGCAGCGAGCGAGCTGGAGCAGCGACTTTCGGCGCAATGATTTCCATCACCCCTGAAATCGCCCGCAGGATCGCCGTTTACCGGCAGCGCCTTTCTGAGCCACAACCAAAAGCGGACCTCGAAGGCGTGCGGCAGGTCCTCCGGGAGATCCGCTGCCTCCAGATTGATCCCATCCGGGCGGTCGAACGCACCCAATACCTGGTGTTGTTCAGCCGATTGGGGAATTACCCCGTAACCCTGCTGGACACACTCGCTTACCAGGAAAAATATTTGTTTGAATACTGGGCCCATGCCGCCTCCTACGTGCTGGTGGAGGATTACGCCCTCCACCGGCACATGATGGAAAACATCCAGTACAGCGACGGTGCAGTGGGCCAGCGTTATAAAAAATGGCTGGAGGCTAACCAGGCGCTAAGACAGCACATCCTGGACACCATCCGGGAAAACGGCGAAACACACCCCTCCGAGATTGAGGAAATCGCTGCCAGGGACTGGGAATCGACCGGCTGGACCAGCGGGCGCAATACCACCTTGATGATCTCCGATCTCTGGGACCACGGGGAACTGCTGGTCGCACGGAGAGAGGGCAACAAAAAATATTGGGACCTCCCGGAAAGGGTCCTGCCCGAGGAAGTCCTGAAACGTAAGCTGCCCGTTGAGGAGATCGTCCTGCGGGCCGCCCAGCTGGCACTGCGCGCGCTTGGGGTGGGAACGGCCGCGCACATCAAGAAACACTTTATCCGCTACCGCTACCCGGACTTGGATGCCGCCCTGGATCGGCTGGAGCGGGACGGACAGGTCCGGCGAGTGGCAATCGAGGATCCCGAAAAAAATTGGGGCGCCGGCGGG
>JBFKII010000180.1:0-8377 GCA_041632295.1 Anaerolineales bacterium
ACCCATCCCTGGCGTCTATGCGACTCTGCGTTTTCCCAGCCGCTTCTAGCAGCTTGATTCGGTTGCAGGCCAGATACCGGAGCCGAAAAACAAAACGCCAAGCCGCGGAGACGCGGAGAAAAGGCCTTTCCGCTTATACGCACAAAACAACCCCGCACCCTTCGACTGTATGCGACCGATCCTTGAGCGGAGGCGGCGCAGCCGCTGCAGTCGAAAGGCGGTCCCTCTCCACTCAGGGAATGCGGGGCTTTTGGTTCAACCCAAGTGGGTTACTTATCCTTCCCGAACTACTTCCGCCTGGACCACCGTCTTGAATTCCAGCCCATCAGGGCCGCGGTCCACGCGGATGACGTCCCCATCTCGAAATTCGCCCGAAAGGACCTGCAGTGCCAGGGGGTCCTGCAGTTCGCGCTGGATGGTGCGCTTGAGCGGCCGGGCGCCGAAGTCGGGATCATAGCCTTTTTCGGCCAGGTACTCGCGCGCCGCCTCGCTGACCTCGATGCGGAAGCCGCGCTCGGCCAGCAGTGCGCCGAGCCTTTTCAACTGGATCCCGACGATCTGGGCCAGATGCTCGCGGCTCAGGCTGTGGAAAACGATGATCTCGTCCACCCGGTTGAGAAATTCTGGGCGGAAGTGGGCCTTCAGGATGCGGTTGATCTCGTCGCGGGCCGGCGGGGCGGCGCGTTCCTGCCCACCCATCCACAGTTCGCTCCCCAAGTTGGAGGTCATGATCACCACCGTGTTCTTGAAGTCCACGGTGCGCCCCTGACCGTCGGTCAAACGCCCGTCGTCCAGCAGCTGCAGGAGCACGTTGAACACCTCGCGGTGTGCTTTCTCGATCTCGTCGAAGAGCACCACGCTGTATGGGCGGCGGCGCACGGCCTCGGTCAGCTGGCCGCCTTCGTCGTAGCCGACGTACCCCGGCGGCGCGCCCAACAGCCGCGAGACGGTGTGCTTTTCCTGGTACTCGCTCATGTCGATGCGGATCATGGCGCTTTCGTCATCGAACAGAAACTCGGCCAGGGCGCGGGCCAGCTCGGTCTTTCCCACGCCGGTCGGCCCGAGAAAAATGAAGGAACCGATCGGCCGGTTGGGGTCCTGCAAGCCGGCGCGCGCCCGCCGCACGGCGTTGGCCACCGAGATGATGGCTTCGTCCTGCCCGACCACCCGCTGATGCAGCAGGGATTCCATGCGGATCAGCTTTTCCGTCTCACCTTCCAGCAGCTTGTCCACCGGGATGCCGGTCCAGCGAGCGACCACGCCGGCGATCTCCTCGGCATCGACCTCTTCCTTGAGCAGCGGGCTGCCGGACTGCATCTCCTTGATGCGCGCTTCCTGCGCCTCAAGCTGCTTTTCCAACTCGGGCAGCCGCCCGTAGCGCAGCCGGGCGACTTTTTCCAGTTCGGAAGCCCGCTCGGCGCGCTCGATCTCCAGGCGGGTGGCCTCGATCTGTTCCTTGGTGACTTGAATCCCGGCGATGGTGTCCTTCTCCGCCTGCCAGCGGGCGTGCAGCTGGTCCGAATCCTCTTTGAGATCGGCGAGCTCCTTTTCCAGCGCCTTCAACCGCTCTCTGGACGCCTTGTCTTTTTCCTTTTTAAGGGCCTCTCGCTCGATCTCGAGCTGCATGATCTGCCGGTCGATAACGTCCAGTGCCTGCGGCTTGGAATCGATCTCGGTGCGCAGCCGGGCGGCGGCCTCGTCGATCAAGTCGATGGCCTTATCCGGCAGCTGGCGGTCGGCGATATAGCGGTGCGAGAGGGTCGCCGCAGCGATCGCCGCCCCGTCGGTGATTCTCACGCCGTGGTGGATCTCGTAGCGCTCTTTCAGGCCGCGCAAAATGGAAATGGTGTCCTCCACGCTCGGTTCGGCCACCAGGACGGGCTGGAAGCGGCGCTCCAGAGCGGGGTCCTTTTCGATGTGCTTGCGGTATTCATCGAGCGTGGTGGCGCCGATCATGTGCAGCTCACCACGCGCCAGCATCGGTTTGAGCATGTTGCCGGCGTCCATGGCCCCTTCGGCCGCGCCAGCCCCAACCACCGTGTGCATTTCGTCGAGGAAGAGCAGGATCTCGCCTTCCGATTCGGTGATCTCCTTGAGCACCGCTTTCAAGCGCTCCTCAAACTCGCCGCGGTATTTGGCGCCGGCCACCAAGGCGCTCATATCCAGTTGAATCAGCCGCTTGTGCTTGAGCCCTTCCGGGACGTCCCCGTTCACAATCCGCTGGGCCAGGCCCTCGGTAATGGCGGTTTTCCCGACGCCCGGCTCGCCAATCAGCGCCGGGTTGTTCTTCGTGCGGCGCGAGAGGATCTGGATCACCCGACGGATCTCCTCATCGCGCCCGATCACCGGGTCCAGCTTGCCGCGCCGGGCCATGTCGGTCAGGTCGCGCCCGTATTTATCGAGTGACTGGTAGGTCGACTCAGGGTTCTGGCTGGTGACGCGCTGCGAGCCGCGCACTTCCTGCAGCGCTTTCAGCACCGCGTCCTTGGTCAGCCCATACGTGGCCAGGCGCTTGCCTTCCATGGATTCGGTCAGCGCGAGCAGCAGGTGCTCGGTCGAGACATAATCATCCCGCATCCCCCTGGCATACCGCTCTGCAGCCTCGAGCGCGTCCGCACTGGGGCGCGCCAGGCCGACCTGCACGTTGGCCCCGTGCACCTTTGGGCGCCGGTCCAGGTCGGTTTGCAGCTCCTCCCGCAGCGCCTGCACGCTGCCGGCTACCTTGCTGACGATCGCCGGGACAATGCCCTCATCGTCTCGCAGCAAGGACAGTAGCAGGTGTGCGGGTTCGATATGCTGGTGGTTGAGCGCCTGGGCCAGGGACTGGGCCCCCAGCAGCGCTTCCTGGGATTTTTGAGTGTACTTTTCCAGGTTCATCTCGCCTCCTGTCATCCGCGTTGGCGCAGAGGATGGCAGCCCCTGCACACATTCCAATTATCTCCAGCCTTTGTTAATGAAGCGTAGGCGCGCGGTATGAAAAGTGTTGGCGCCGGATTCTGGAAGCGAAAAAATTAACGATTCGCAAATATTCCGCCGATCGCATTCTTACATACCGGTCTTAAAAAATAACTGTCGAAAGCAGTTTGAAAGCTGTGCGCCGGGCGTAAGGCCTTTCGAAGAAACGCCCGGATCGCCTGCAACCAACAAAAAGGAGGACCCCATGTATCGAACCATTTACACCCCCTCGGTGCTGAGCGAAATGGAACGTCTCCAGCGCGAGATGAACCGCCTTTTTGAAGGGGTGGTCCCGCGCCGACTTCGCTCTGCACCCAGCTATCCGGCCATGAACGTCTGGAGCAACCAGGACGGCGCCCTGATCACCGCCGAGGTGCCCGGGGTGCAGCCGGAACACATCGATATTTCCGTCGTCGGCGAGACGCTCACCCTGACCGGCGAGCGGCTGGCTCCCGAGGTCGGAGAAGATGCGCGCTACCACCGCCAGGAGCGCGGCTATGGCAAATTCTCCCGCAGCATCGAGCTGCCCTTCCGCGTGGACGCCGATCAGGTCCAGGCGACGTTCAACCAGGGCGTGCTGCAGATCCGCCTGCCGCGCGCAGAGGAAGATAAGCCCCGGAAGATCTCCGTACAGGTAGCCAACGCTTAAGGAGGTGGAAAATGAGCACCAACGGTAAACCGATGGAAGCCAACAAAGAAGAGATTGTGTCGGAGAACGGCGAACAGACCCGCAGCCGGCGCAGTTTTGTCCCGCGCACCGACATCTACGAAAGCGAAGAAGCCATTTATCTCCAGGCCGATATGCCGGGTGTCCAGCCTGATTCGGTCGAGATCATGCTTGAGAAGAACCTGCTCAGCATCCACGGCATGGTGGAGCCGCTGGCCCCGGAGGGCTACCAGTTGGCCTACGCAGAGTACGAGGACGGGGATTTCATGCGCCGGTTCCGTATATCAAGCCAGATCGACGGCGATAAGATCCAGGCGGTTTTGAAAGAAGGCGTGCTGCAGCTGGTGCTTCCGAAAACCCGGCCGGAACAGAAAAAGATCAGCGTAAAAGCCGGATAAACCCACCACCGGCACAGTCCGGACACCCACATCGCCACCCTGCCCCACGCGGCAGGGTTTTTTTGTTCGGTTGCATCCAAGCCGGGTACATCGTCCCCTGAAAAGCATGTCATTTGCCCCTAACTTCTCCACCGGGCTTCCTTTAACATGAACACAAGCGTTTTAAGTTGTGTGACAGGAGGACATTCAAATGCGAACGCTCTGGGAACATCGTTTCGCCCAGCGGCTGCAGCGCATGAGCGGGTCGGAGATCCGCGAGCTGCTCAAGCTGACCGCCGATCCGGACATGATTTCGTTCGCCGGCGGCCTGCCGGCGCCCGAAGTTTTCCCGGTCGAAGCCTTCACCGCCGCGACCGCACGTGTGCTCCAAAACGCCGGGCCCCAGGCGCTGCAGTACAGCACCACCGAGGGCTACGCGCCGCTGCGTGAGATGATCGCCCGCCACACCGACCGGTTCGGCATCCATGTCAGCGCAGACAACATCCTGATGACCTCCGGCTCCCAGCAGGCCCTGGATTTGTTGGGAAAGATTTTAATCAACCCCGGCGACCGGATCCTTATCGAGTCGCCGACCTATCTCGGCGCACTGCAGGCCTGGAACGCCTTCGGAGCAGAGTACGTGCCGGTCCCGATGGACGAGCAGGGGATGTGCCTGGACGAGCTGGAAGCGGCCCTGCGCACCGGCCCGAAATTCATCTACGTACTCCCCAATTTCCAAAACCCTTCTGGGGTCACGCTTTCGCTGGAACGCCGCATACGGCTGGTCGAGCTGGCCGACCGGCACGGCGTGCCGATCATCGAGGACGACCCCTACGGGCAGCTGCGTTACGAGGGGGATCACCTGCCTTCGCTCGTCGTGCTGGACAGCGAGCTGCACGACGGCCGGGACAACCCCTACCGCGGCAACGTGATCTACCTGAGCACCTTCTCCAAGATCCTGGCGCCCGGGATCCGGCTGGGCTGGGTGATCGCCCCGCCTGAAGTGATCGACCGCCTGGTGCAGGCCAAGCAGGGCGCCGACCTGCACACCGCCACCTTCAACCAGATGGTGGTCTACGAAACCGCGCGCGGCAACTTCCTGGACCGCCACATCGAGACCATCCGGGAAGTGTACAGCCGGCGACGGGATGTGATGCTGGCCGCTCTGGATGCCCACATGCCGCCCGGCGTGCGCTGGACCGAACCCCAGGGCGGGCTTTTCCTGTGGGTCACCCTGCCTCCCGGCACCGTGGCCCGCGAGATCTTCCACGATGCCGTGGCGCAGAAAGTGGCGTTTGTGCCCGGGAACGCATTTCACCCCTGCGGCGGCGGCGAAAACACCCTGCGCCTGAATTTCTCGAATGCCAGCGAGAAGATGATCGAGGAAGGGGTCGCCAGGCTGGGCCGCACGCTGTCCGAGAAAGTCGTGCCGGCCGCACCTGAATTTGGAGGCTGACGTGCGGTACAGCAAGGTCGCCGATTGGATGACGATTGACCCGTCCACCGTCTCCCCGGATACGATGTTGCTGGACGCCTACCTCCTGATGCGTAACTACGACATCCGGAGGCTCCCAGTTCTCCAGGATGAGCGGCTGGTCGGCATCCTGACCCTAAGCGATATTCGTTCGCTCGTCCACCTGGGCCTGTTCCGCGACCCGGAGGAGACCGACCTGCTGGCCAGCACCCCGGTTTCCAAAGTCATGATCCACCACCCGGTGACCATCTCCCCCGAGGAAAGCGTCGCCAAAGCGGCCCGCATCATGTACGAGAACAAATTTGGGGGCCTGCCGGTCGTCAAGGGCGGGCGGCTGGTCGGCATCATCACCGAGTCCGACCTGTTCCGGGTGGTCATGGTAGAAGCGGAAAGCAGCCGGAAAGAGGACGGCCCGCCCGCTTAGCGGCCAGGAGCTCCCGGGCGCAATGCAAACGTCTCCGGCTGGAGCCGCGCATGGTTGACACACAGAAGAACCTGCTGATCGCGGAAAGGCTGCTCGAAGGGCGGGCCGCCGGTTTTCGGCATCCCGAGCCGTTCCGCCTGGATGCCGATGTCGAGGCCGCCGATCTGAACGCGGCCGTGCGCATGCTGTTCAACACCGAATGGGGGTATCTGGCCGCCATCACCGGGCTGGACCGGGACCGGCAGGACGGCGAATTCGAAGTGCTGTACCATTTTTGCTCCGCCGATGCGGTTGTCACGCTGCGTCTAAGGACAGGGCGGGAGACCCAGCGCATCCCGAGCGTCACCGGTGTGATCCCGGCTGCCGAATTTTTCGAGCGCGAGCTGAGCGAGTATTTCGGAGTCCGGGTGGAAGGCATCCCCGGCGAAATCCGTGCCACCGGAGATAGATCCCACGCGGGCAAATCCAGGCAGTTCGAGGGCTGAGGATGCCGGGCGGCGCAGAGACGTTCCATATCCCAATCGGCGCGACCCGTGAAGCCAGCCCCGGTTTCGAGCTCAAGCTGGATGGCGAAGTCGTGGTTTCGGCGCGCCTGCTGCCGGGGTTTGACCAACGCCGCGTTGAGATCGCTGCAGAAAAGCGCGGCTGGCAGGAGATTATCGACCTGCTGGCGGAACTGTTTGGCCTTTGCCCGCACGCCCATGCCCTAGCTTACATCCTGGGTGTTGAGCGGCTTGCCGGGCTAGAAGTGCCGCCGCGCGCACGTGCGATCCGCATGCTGGTGGCTGAACTGGAACGTGTCCACAGCCACATCCTGTGGTTCGGCGCCCTGGCCTACCAGGCCGGGGTCGATAACCTGTTCCTGGAGTGCTGGCAGGAGCGGCAGGGGGTACTGGGGCTGCTTGAGTCGCTTTCGGGAAAACGGCTGGCTTATTCCCCGAACCGGATTGGCGGGGTGAATTTTGACCTGACCCCTGGGCTGAGCGCTGATATCCGCCGGACGATAGATCATCTGGATCAGCGCGCCCGGCGCTATCTCAACTTTCTCAACCGCGACCCGCTGCTGCGCAAACGCACCCACGGTGTCGGGGTGACCACGCGCTCCCAGGCGGAAAAACTCGGGCTGGTAGGCCCAACCGCGCGCGGCTCCGGCGTCCTACGGGATATTCGCGTCGACGCGCCCTACAGTGGATACGAGGCCTTCAGCCCCCGCATGGTGCTGGATCACGCCGGCGACCTGCATGCCCGCCTCAGCGTGCGCCTGAAGGAAATGGTGCAGAGCATCGAGCTCGTACGCCGTATTCTGGCCGGTATGCCCGAGGGGGCCCTGGCGGTTGAAGACTTTGACGGGGGCATCCCACCGGGAGAAACCATCAGCCGGGTGGAGGCGCCCTGCGGCGAATTGTTTTATTTCATAAAAAGCGGCGGCGGGGACCGGCCGGCTCGCATCAAGATCCGTACCCCGACCCAGAGCAACCTGGCGTCCATCCCGGCGTTGGCTCCTGGGCACCACCTGGCGGATGTCCCACTGCTGCTGGCGGGCGTGGACCCGTACTTTTCGTTCAAGGACAGCGCCGCGGTGATCAGCGGCCCGGATGGCCCCCACCCGGCCTGGACCTGGGACGACTTGCGATCTTTCGGAATAGCCCACTACGGAGGGTAACCGGTCGGGGAGGGACCCCCGGATTTCGCGCCGGGCGATGGTGAGTTTTTTCCATATTGACTTTTCTCTCCAATTTTGTAAGATCGGTTTTATCAACGGAAACCAGCCACTGTAACCTTTTTCCCTTTTCATGATCGGCGCTCCGCCGATCGCTTCCGCCAAATCACTGAGCCCGCATCGCAGCAAACAAGTAATGGAAGCCGCTGACTGAATGTCGGCGGTTTTTTCGTATCTCCACCGGTTTTCCTTGCTGGCGAGGGGCACAGCAGGTAATCAACTGGCAGTTTGTGAGATTGCCTAAGGATGGTCTGGAATGAAAACGTACAAAGCCCTCTCGTTTTTTGTGGCCTGCTGGCTGGCGCTGGCAGCCTGCACATCGGTGGACCCCGCCGGCAACCCAACCCCCACTGCTCTGTTGGTGCAGGCCACCCCAAGCTCCCGCCCCACTTCGACACCCGCATCCACCGACGCCCCGGAGGCGCAAACCTTCGAGATACGGGCCGGCAACAGCTGGGACTCCACCGGAATCTACCTCCGGCCCGGCCAGCCCTTCGAAATCCTGGTTTCCGGCAGCTGGACCGACGGCCAGGGGCCCGCGGGTTTCGGACCGGCCGGCGGGGACAGCTTCTCCTCCGTGGCGCCTCTCCCCAGCGTCCCGATCGGCGCCCTGATCGGGCGCATCGGGTTCAATCCGCCCTTTTTGATTGGGGATGGTCTTTCGATGGTGGCTGATTTTGGAGGCGAACTCTGGCTGAGCATCAATGAGGCCGCGGAAGGGTTGTTCGATAACGACGGCTCCCTGGCGGTAAGCATTTCC
>JBFKII010000181.1:0-8330 GCA_041632295.1 Anaerolineales bacterium
AGCAGGACCTGGATCTGGCTTGTTCCAGGAAGGAATATTCTGGCCATTCCGATGGCATGGATTTTGGCGTACGTCCAGGGGTTCCGAAGGATTTTTTGCACACCCAGCCGGAAAGCCAATTGAGAATGATGGGCTTCGTTGATTGAATAGGTCGGCATTTCCCTGATCTCGGCTTCATATTGATCGACAATCGTCCATTGATCTTCCCCGGTTTCAGCAGACTCCGTCAAGGCCGCGCCGTAATAGAGCATGCTCAACCCTGCCGCGGAGGATACGTTGGGAACGCCGAAAGCGGCATAATTTCGGATTCGCCAGGGCAAAAGCACAATATTAAAAACAAGGATATAGCTGATCACCCAGACCAGTTGCTGAATGCGGGGGATTTTTCGTTTTTGCATGGCGATGATCAACAGCGCGGCAAACAGGTAGGGCAAGAATAAGGAGCGTGGATGGACCAGTACACTCAGCCCAGCGAAGATTCCCGCAAGGATCAGCCAAGCTAATTTGTCCTCGGCCAGCATCAGGAGCGTCAGCAGAATTGAAACCGTGAACAGCAAGGTATAGAGGGTGTCAGACCACAGCAGGGCGGTATAGGTAATTGAATGGGGGCTAAGGGCCAGCAGCACGGCCGCGATCAGCCCGCTGCGCCTGCCTCCGATTCTCACGGCGATGGCGTACGCCAATGGAATCGTCAGGGCTCCTGCAAACGCCTGGATCCACAAAACGATATCCGGCCGGTAACCCAGCAGGGAATAAACAGCCGCGAGAAAAAGCGGGTAGATCGGAGTTCGAAAATTATCCGGGCGATACGGTTCGCTTTCTGCTCTCGAAAAGCCGCGCCCTTCCGCCAGGTTGATCGCCAGCCGATCGTACCCGACTGCGTCCGCCTGGACGTACCTTTCCGGGTAAGGGGCCACAAAAGAAACCAGGCATAATCTCAGCAGCAAACCGAAAACAAAAATCAGACCCAGGATGTAACGAGTAAACTTTCGGCCCTCGTAATTTTGCATGGATGGAAGCGTAGGTCTCTGAAAAAAGCCTGGCTATGGGAAGGTCTATCCTTTCCGCTTTCATGCGTATTGTAAATCCGAATCCAGGATGGAATAAAAAAACCACCTGAAACCGGGAATCAGGTGGTCCAAACACGATCGGAGATATGAGGAGCGGGTGACGGGATTCGAACCCGTGAATGGTAGCTTGGGAAGCTACTGCCTTACCACTTGGCGACACCCGCGTGGGCGGTATTTTATCATAAATGAAACCGGGGAATGGGCTACCAATCGCAGTTGAAGTACCGGAAAATCCGAAAAATATTCCTGGATCTTTCGTAACGGAACCGGTGCCCGCACTTCAGAAGGTCAGATATTCCAGTTTTTCGGACCTTCAGGGGCTCGCCTCTCAATACGCCCCTTTTCCTCCAAGCACCACCCCGACCGTCCTCAACAGGATCTGCAGGTCCAGCAGGATCGAATAGTTCTCGATGTAGTAAATGTCCTCCTCGGTGTGCCGGTGCATGAGCTTCTCCGCCCGGCCGTGGATCTGCCACCACCCGGTGATCCCCGGCGGGACGGCGAAGCGCTGGTGCTGCCAGGGCTCGTAGCGCGCCACGATCTCCGGAAGCTCGGGCCGCGGGCCGACCAGGCTCATGTTGCCCAGCAGGACGTTGAAAAACTGGGGCAGTTCATCCAGGCTGGTGCGCCGGAGAATCCGACCCACACGGGTGACGCGCGGGTCGTCCCGTTGTTTGTGACGGCCCCATTCGGCTGAGTCGGCGTTTTGCTCCGCTCCCGCCACCATGGTCCGGAATTTGTAGATCCGGAAAACCCGGCCATTCTCGCCCACCCGCTCCTGTTTGAATACCAGCGGCCTGCCGGTCTCCAGCCAGATCGCCAAGCCGGAAAGCAGAATGACCGGCAATCCGATCACCAGTACGGGGACCGCCACCAGCAGGTCGAGGGTGCGCTTGGCGATGCGCTGCGGTTCGGAGATGGCCGAAGCCCGCAGGTCGAGCATCGGGATACCGGCGAATTCATCCAGGCCGGCTTTGAACAGCGCCAGTTGGAAAAACTCCGGCACAACCCACACCTTGACCGGCAGCAGCTGCAGCTCCAGGATCAGGCGGGCGACCTGCTTCGGATCGGCGCCCTCCAGGGCGATCAGCACTTCGTCGATGGCATGTTCCCGCACCAGGGCTGGGACCTGGGCCAGGCCGCCCCTGGTCTCCCCAGGCAGGTCAGCCCCGGTGCCATCGTGGGCGTAACCGACCAGTGAAAGCCCGAAAGTGCGGTTTTCAATGATTTTCCGCCCGACCTGACTGGCGATCGGGCCATCACCGGCGATCAAGACGCGCCGCTCCGCCCCGGCCTCCGGCTGCGATCGTCGAGCGCGGCGCCAGATCAACCGCCAGCCCAGGAGCAATAGCGCTGTAAATGTAAAAAATAACAGGAAAAGCAGGCGTGAGATGTCGCGAAAGCTGAAATACAGCACCCCTGCAGAGGCGATCCCGGCAAATAAGGTGCCGGCGAACAGGCTCAAGAGCTCATTGATGAAAGCCACGTTCTTGCGGCCGTCGTAAACTGAAAAGAACAACAGGATCCCCACCCACAAGATGGCAAACACCGGGTAGAGCGGCAAGGGGATCTGGGGGTCGTTGAGTTCCTTGACGAAGGGGAACGTGCTCATCCAGGGGCGCACCCAGTTGGCCAGGTACAGGCTGGCCATCACCAAGAGGGCGTCCAAAAAAAGGGCGTATACCCCGAACGTAACCGAAAAACGGCGGACCATACTGGCTCACTCTCCCAGCGGAATGCCCCAGATGCGAACGGTGCCGTCCACCCCACCGCTGACCAGCTGAGCGCCGTCGGGACTGAACGCCAGGGTGTCGATCCAAAGGGGGTGGCCCTGCAGAATTGCCAGCTGCGCCCCGCTCTCCAGATCCCAGAGCCGGATGGTGCCGTCGCGCCCGCCGGAAGCCAGCAGGGCGCTGTCCGGGCTGAACGCCAGCGAACCGACTACATCCGTGTGCCCTGCCAGGGTCAGCCGTGCGAACCCGGTTTCGGTTTCAAACACCCGAACTTTGTAATCCGGCACGCCGCCCCCAGTGGCCAGCAGATGCCCGTCAAAGCTGAAAGCGGTGCTCGACACCCAGCTTTCGTGTCCGGAAAGCTCCACCAGGCGCTGCCCGCTCTCCAGGTCCCAGATCCAGGCTTCTTTCAAGCTTCCGGAGAGCAAGCGCACGCCGCCCGGATGGACGGCGATCGTGGTCACCCAGCCCTGGTGCCCGGTCAGGGTCCGGATCGGGCTGCCGCTGCGAGCGTCCCACAGCTGGACCTCCCCGAAACTGCTGGAAGCCGCGACCCCACCCGCTGTGACCCTGGCATCCCAGACCTGGCCGGGGTGTTCAAAATAAGCCTGCAGCACTTCGCCGGTCCCCAGGTCCCACAGGCGCGCGCTGGCGTCCCATCCGGCCGATACCAGCGACTTGCCGTCAGGGGACAGGGCCACCCGGTTGATCAGGCCGGTATGCCCGTCGAATGTCCCCAGTCGGGCGTCTCGCAACACGTCCCATATGCGGAACGATTGGCCGAAACCCTCAGCGGCCAGAAGGCTGCCGGCGGGATCGAAAGCGACCATGCTGACCCAGCTGTGGTGCCGGGGCAGGGACCGGTCGATCTGGGCTGCGCCCCAATCCCAGAAGTGCAGCTCGGATGCGCTGGCAGAAGCCAGGCTGCCTCCGTCCGGGGAAAACGCCAGGGAGAGCGGCCCGTCTGCATGCCCGAGCAGCGCGTTTTGCTGGTGGCCCAGGAGCGGATCCCAGATCCGCAGAGACAGATCGCTGCTGGCGCTCACCAGGGACTCCCCTCCCGGATGGAAGGTCAGGGCCCGGATCGGTCCGGCATGGCCGATCAGCGTGTGGTTTAGCCGGGAGGCGGCGATATCCCATATCTTGACGGAGTTTTCCGGTTCCCCGCTGCCCGAGGCCAGCAAGCTGCCGTCGGGGGAGAAGGCCAGCGTGCCAACCGGCCCGGAATGTCCACGGAAGATGCTGACAGTCTCGCCACTGGCCGGATCCCACAACCAGACCTGCCCGTCGGCGTCCCCGGCAGCCACCAGCCCGCCGTTTGGAGCGGCAGCCAGCGCACCGACCCCGCCAGTGTGGCCGCGGAAGGTCTTCACCAATTCCCCATTGGCGGCGTTCCATTGCCGGACGCTTGGGTCCAGGGCGGCGCTGCCGGAATAAACAAAACGGCCGTCGGGACTGTACACCAGGGCGGTCACGTCATCGCCGTGACCGAGCAGGGCCCGTGCGACCTGAAAATTTTGCAGCGACCAGAGTTCCACTTGACGCCCGGTGCTGGCTGCCAGCGTGCGGCCATCCGGGCTGAAGACCGCCCTGGCATACCAGGCGTCCGCAGCGACCTGGCCGGACAGCGCCAGGCTTTCGGGGTTGTAGAGGAAAAGGCCTGCTGCACCGGCCACAGCGATTGAGGTCCCGTCAGGGTCCCAGGCGACCTGGTTTATGCGTCCGTTGCCCCATTGAAAGAGTTGGGCGACCAGCGCGGCGTTTTCGGGCCGGATGGCGTTCGGCGCCAGCCTGGGGGGTTCGGTGGTCGGGAGCGGGGTCTGGGTAGGCTGGGGGCTGGGTGTTATTTCTGGCAGGGGGGAGGCGGGAAGGGGTGGTGTGACAGAGGGGAGCGGCGTGAAGGTCGCAGGGAGTTGGAAGGCGGTGGCAGTGGGGGAGGCGTTATCCGCACCTCCGGCAGGTGGACCGGGTGCGCATCCGGCGAGTGCAAGAGCGCAGAACAGCAATGTGAATGGAACGGCCAGGGGGGATTTCATGGCCTGGGCCAGTGGTTCAAAATCGTGCTGCCGTCGGTGAACCCCAGGGGCAGCAGCGCTCCAAGCGTGAAAAAGAGCAAGTTATCCAGTGCGAAAAACGCGGCCACCCAAAAAACCACCCCGGCGGGGGCAATTCGGGATATAGCAAAAAACAGCACGGCGGCGACGCCGGTCAAAAGCAGGCTGTATTTGGGTCCCCCGATCGCCCGCTGCAGGTGGATTTCATCAGGTAAATCGGGCTCATCTCCAGGGTAACGTGAAAAGCCAAACACGTACCACATGTGGACGGATTCCATCGGATACCCGCTGCTGCGGGCCGCGGCTGCATGACCGGCCTGGTGCCAGATTTCGCTGGCCCAATGCAAGACTACGCATGCCAGCCCGCCGAACACGGCATCCTGCCAGGAAAAACCCAGTAAGAAGCGCCCGAGCAGGGCAAGTGACAACCACAGGACGGCCGAGGCGATCAAAGCGGTTGAATCGGCGGTCAGGCGGTAGCCGAACACCCTGCCGATCGAGAAGATTTTTGAAGCCATCAATTTTCCTGCTGGGCAGAAGCCGGAGCGCTTTCCATGCCCGGCAGCTCGGCATTTTTATCGAACGTGCCGCGCAGTGGGGCAAACGAAAAACGGTGGGCTTTGCAGGGTCCCAATGCCCGGATCGCTTCCATATGCGCCCGGGTGCCATAGCCTTTGTTCCGCGCCCAGTGATAACCGGGATGTTGCCGGTCCAGTTCATGCATCTCAGCATCCCGCGCCGTTTTTGCCAGGATCGAGGCAGAAGCGATCGACAGGCTGCGGGCATCGCCCCGCACCAGGCTGGTCTGCGGGATCGGGACCTGGGGCAGGCGAATGTAATCGATCAGCAGGTGGTCAGGCAGGCTTGCCAATCCGAGCAAAGCGCGATGGGCGGCCAGACGGGTGGCATTGAGAACTCCAAGTGCGTCGATCTCCTGCGCCGATGCGGTTCCGAGGCTGCAGCCGAAAGCCACCTCTCGAATCCGTTCAGCCCAGGCAGTCCGCTGCAGGGCAGTGAGCTGCTTGGAGTCATTCACCCCGGCGAGGTGGTCCACAAGGTTTTTCTGAGGGGGGAGCACGACGGCGGCCGCAAATACAGGCCCTGCCAGCGCCCCTCGCCCGGCCTCGTCAATCCCGGCGACCTGGAGCGCACCTTGATCCCAGTGGGTTTCTTCGAAGGAGAGATCGGGCCTTCCGGGATGGTCAGACTTTGCCACGATTGTAGATCCCCAGGCGGCTGTTGCGCCGGATCTTGAAAATATCGGAAATCATGCGGATGGCATCCTGGACCGGTTTGACCTTGCTTTCGGCCTGATAATACCAGGGTATCGGCAGCTCGGTGATTGTATAGCCCCGCCGGCGGGCGATGTACAGGATCTCGATGTCGAAAGACCAGCCGGTGAGCGTCTGGCACGCGAAGAGATCCTGGGCGACCTCCGCGCGGAAGCATTTGTATCCGCACTGGGTGTCGTGAAGCCCGGGAAGGGCCAGCAAGCGGATCAGCGTGTTGATCATTCGCCCGCCCACGTGGCGGTAGTGCGGCTCGTTGTAGCGGATCGCCCCGGGCGCTTCCCGCGAGCCGATCACGATATCGGCGTTTTCTTGGGCGGGCGGAAGGAAACGGGGAATCTGGTCGACGGGCATAGACAGGTCTGCATCCGCCATGAAGCGGTATTGACCGTACGCGGCCAGCATGCCGGCCCTAACCGCATTGCCCTTGCCAGCGCGGGTTTCACGCAGCAGGCGGATGTGTTCGTGTTCGCCGGCAAACGCAGCCGCAACCTGGGCTGTGCCGTCATCGCTGGCGTTTTCCACCACCAGGATCTCGAAAGTATAAGGTTCGGTCCTGAAAAAACGGGTAATTTCACCCAGTGTTTTCGGTAACCGGTTCTCCTCGTTGCGGGCCGGAATGATGATGGTCAGATATGGTTTGCCAGACAAAAGGGGGTTCGCCCGAAACGGAGGTTATCCGTAGGTCAGCAGCAGGGCCAGCACGACGAGAATGACGATCACGTTGATCAGCAAAATGCTGCCCAGAACGATCCATTGGAAAGCGGAAAACCGGACTCTGCTGAAAGGATTCAGGTTGATTTCGCGCTCGGGTTGTTCCCTGCTCTCCACTTCCTTCGCCCGGATTGCGCGTTCGAATATTTGCGTGACATAATTGATGTCGAGTTTGCTGAGGTTTCCATCCTCGTACGCGATCGATTGCAGGTACCGTTGAAGCGCATCCATGCGGACGATGCGGACGCTGGGATCGTGGGTTTCGACATCGATCCCGGAATTGGTCAATAACAGCACGGGCCGGTGGACATCAATCTCCAGGTTGTGCTCATCGGCAAATTCCTGGACCGAATGGTGAAGGGTCTCCGCTTTTTCGATCAGGTTCGGCTCGGACGGCTCGAAGGTCTCTTTTCTGGCATTGAACTCGAGCCATTTCCGGCCGCGCGCTTCAAAGATCCCCTTTTCGCTCGAATTTACCAGTACCCGCAGGCCTCCGGGCCCGAGAAGGATGAATGGAATCTGCTGTTCGGTCCCGGGCAGTGTGAAATTCCGCAGCAGGGTAAACCGGTCGTTGAACAGCCCTTTCATCCTTTCGATGATCTGCTCCTGCGCCTCGATGTCCCGGTACCAGGCGGAGCCAAATCGCAGGGTGCCCTGCAATCGCTCTGCGAGACCGATTTTTCCGTCCTTATTTTGGAAAGGGGTGTGATCGCGTATGATCAGCGGCATTGGTTTCTCCCATCCCCGGCTGCCTGAGCGCAAGATGGATTGGTGCAATGTTTTGCCAGGAAATTATAAAAGACATCTTTGAATTGGCAAGTTTGGCGCATGATATACTTTGCCAACTTCATCTTAAAGGACACAACGATGGTTCGTATCGAATTGGTTTATTGTGCGGCTTGAAAGTACATTGGGCGAGCTGCCGGTCTGGCAGACGAAATTCTTCGCGATCACTTCAGCGAGGTGGAGTCTTTTACGCTGATCCCTTCGGACGGTGGGCGATTTGAATTCACCGTGGACGGAGAACTCTTGTATTCGAAAAAAGAACTTCGCCGCCATGCTGAGGAAGGGGAAATCAAGGCTTTATTTGAAAAATACCTGGCCAATTCGGCATAACCCCGCCAGCCGGATACGATGCGCCTCGTGATTCAACGGGTTTCCTCAGCCCGCGTCCTGGTGGAGGGGGCTGTCCACAGCGAGATCGGGAAAGGTGTATTAGTTCTACTCGGAATCGGTCACGGGGACCAGCCTGATCAGGCCAATTATCTGGCTGTGAAAACCGCCCAGCTGCGGATATTTGAGGATTCCGGGGGAAAGACCAACCTTTCGCTGCTGGATGTCGCCGGAGAAGCGTTGGTGGTGTCCCAGTTCACCCTGTACGCGGATACGCGCAAAGGCCGCCGGCCCTCTTTCATCCAGGCGGCGCCCCCGGAAGCAGCCGAACCGATTGTCGCATATTTTGTCGACCGC
>JBFKII010000182.1:0-8328 GCA_041632295.1 Anaerolineales bacterium
CGGGTCATCACCGGCCAGGACGAGCGGGCCTGCCTGTACTTCGATATCAAGCTGTGCAATGCGCCCTGCATCGGCAACGTCAATCGGGACGATTACCGGCTGATGATCAGCGACCTGATGTCCTTTCTCAACGGGCGCACAGCTCCGATCGTCGACCGGCTGCAGACCGAAATGGTCGCCGCCTCCGAATCGCTCGAATTCGAGAAAGCCGCCGCCAGGCGGGACCAGATCAAAGCCATTGAGACCGTTGTTGAGCGCCAGAAGGTGGTCTCGTTGGACTACATCGACTCCGACGTGATCGCCATGGCACGTACCGAGCGGGAGGCCTGCGTGCAGGTCTTCTTCATCCGGGGCGGCAAGCTGATCGGCCGGGAGTATTTCCTCATGGAAGGTGCGGACGAAGAGACCCCGGACGCTGAAGTGATGTCCGATTTCCTGGAACAGTTTTACGACCAGGCCCCGACCGTGCCGCCGCAGGTGCTCCTGCCTCACGAGATCGAGGAAGCGAACATCATCCGGCAGTGGCTCAACACCAAGCGCAGCGGTGAAACCGTCGAGCTGCTCGTCCCGCGCGAGGGCAGCCAGAAGGAGCTGGTTCAAATGGCGGCGGAAAACGCCAACGAGACCCTGGCGTCCTTGCGTGCCCAATGGGAGGCCAGCCGCCACAAACAGACGCGCGCCCTGGGCGAGATCCAGGAAGCGCTGTCCATGGACCGGGCGCCCATCCGGATCGAGTGCTACGACATCTCGAACACCCAGGGCACGGCGGCGGTCGGCAGCATGGTGGTCTTTGAACGCGGGGTGCCGAATAAAAACCACTACCGGCGGTTTAATATCCGCACGGTCCAGGGGCCCGACGATTTCGCCAGCATGGAGGAGGTCCTGACCCGGCGTTTCCGCCGCTGGCAGGCGGCTGTCGAAGCGGATGGCGAAAAGAAGCCAGGGAAGAAGCCGGATGCATCCTTCGCCACATTGCCCGATCTCCTGATCGTCGATGGGGGCAAAGGCCAGCTTTCGCGCGCCGTACGGGTCATGGAGCAGTTCGGCCTGCTGGGGAAAATCAAAGTCGCCGGCCTGGCCAAGCGCGAGGAAACGATTTTCCTGCACGGCAGCCCGCGGCCCATCATGCTGCCGCGCAAATCCGAGGGACTGTATCTCGTGCAGCGCGTGCGCGACGAAGCCCACCGGTTCGCTATCACCGCCCACCGCAGCCAGCGGGTGCGCCAGGGCATCAAGTCGCAGCTGGACGAGATCCCCGGGATCGGCCCCGCCAAACGCAATCGATTGCTGCAGCATTTCGGCAGCCTGGAGAAAATCCAGCACGCCGAAATCGACGATCTGGTGGTCGTCCAGGGGATCAACGAAGCGCTGGCACATTCGATCAAAGCCCATTTCGGCTGAGCGCTCGACGGCAGACGGCGAGATCCGTCCGTACAATCGATGGCAGAGGTATTCCGGGTTCGCGATCCATGCTATAAATTAGGTTGTTTTAATCCTGGTCTGGTAAGATTCTCAACCGGACTGATATAAGGAGACCTATATGGCCAAACAGAAAAAATTGTCGGAACGGGAAATGAAGCGCCTGCGTCGGCGGCAGATCATTACGCTGATCTTCGCCATATTCATCATCATAACCCTGGTCCTGCCTATGGTGGTCGGCCCGGGATTCTCTTTCTAATCACTCCCTCCCGGCATTTCCAACAACGATATCGGCGCGGGAACTATGCCGCGGCCGGGGCCTTCCGAGGGAGAATACGCCGCTTGCGGACCGGCCGGCCAGCACCCATCCCATCACTGCCTCAACCGCACCGGAGGCAGGCCTGAAAACCAGGCCGGACTATTGAAATGGAAGAAAAACAAATTGAAAGGCGGCAGACCCATCGGAAACACGTGGCTTATTTCTCACGTGTTTTTGACGTGATTTCGGGGGACCAGCTCGGAAACCTTGGGGATATCACCACAAGCGGTCTGATGCTGATCAGCGCAAATGCTGTTGAGGTGCCCAAAACCTACAAGATCCGGATCGAGCTTTCCAGTGATGTCGCCGGAAAGGGTTCCCTGGAGATCCTGGCCACCAGTCTGTGGTCCCGAGCGGACATCGATCCATCCCGGCACAACACGGGTTTCAAAATCTCAAAAATATCGACCGAAGACAAAGCCATTATCCACCGGATCATCTCGCGCTACAGCATCCGGAATAACTGACCCCACGTGACTTAAAGCTGGGTCAGGAGCATCGCCACCTGGGGGTACAATGGCGTCGTGCCTGTTTTTGACCTGATCACCCTGGATGTTTTCAGCGCGCTGTTTGACATCCGCACCAGCTTGCTGCCACAGCTGATCCACATGCTGCCGCAGGAGGCCAACGCCGGCTCCGTCCTCCAGGGCTGGCGGAACCAGCAGCTGGCGTACGCGCTGGCAAGCAACAGCCTCTCCGGGGAACACATTTCTTTCCAGACTATCACCGCCCGCTCGCTTGCTTGGGCGCTCCACAACGCAGGTTGCAACCTCGCGGAACCCGACCGGGACTCACTGGTTTCCGCCTGGGGGCATCTGGCCCTGTGGCCGGAGGCAAAAACGGTGCTCCTCGAGCTTCAAGAGCGCGGCTGCCGTCTGGCGCTGCTTTCCAACGGCGACCTTTTGACTCTGCAGGCGTTGGCCCGCCGGCTGCCCGTCGAAGTGGATGCGATTTTCTCCTGCCAGGAGGCGGGGTTCTACAAGCCGCATCCCGCGGTTTACCGCCTGCCAGGCATGCGCTACGACCTGCCGGCCGGGCGCATCCTGCATGTTGCCGGCTCCCCTACCGACGTGATGGGCGCCCGCAGCGCCGGTCTGATGTGCTACTGGTCCAATCGACTGGGAGGCCGGTTGGTCGATCCTGCTTTGCAGCCCACCTTTGAGGGCCCGAACCTGCTCGGGTTGCTGGAAGTGATATGAGCCCGGCTGCGCTCACGGAGGCGGGGTTTTATGACGCCCTGGAACGGCTGGCCCAGGAGGATAGCGCTGTGCAAAACCTGCTTCAGGAATTCGGGCCGCCCCCGTTCTGGACTCGCCCGCCTGGATTTGCCACCCTGGTGCAGATCATCCTTGAGCAGCAGGTCTCGCTGGCTTCGGCCCGGGCGGCCTTCCGCAGGCTGCTGGCCCTGGGCGCACCACTGACCCCTGCGCTTTTCCTGGCGCACAGCGACCAGGCACTGCGGTCAGCCGGATTCAGCCGCCAGAAAACCGGGTACTGCCGGCAGGTTGCAGCCGCCCTGCTCTCCGGGAAATTCGATCTGGATGCGCTGAAAACCATGGAAGACCAGCTGGCCCTGGATGCGCTCATGGCGTTGAAAGGCATCGGCGACTGGAGCGCCCAGGTCTACTTGCTGATGGCCCTGCGCAGGCCGGATGCCTGGCCGGCCGGGGATGTGGCACTGCAGGATTCGATCCAAAAGACTTACGCACTTGCCAATCGCCCGGATACCCGTGAGATGGTCCGGCTGGGCTCCCGCTGGCAGCCGTGGCGCGCAGCCGCCGCCCGCCTTTTCTGGCATGCCTACCTGAGCCGTTGAGATTTACGCAGCTGGTGCGCGGCCTCAACCGGAAAACATGAGGGGGATATGGTTCACGAATCCAGGTAAGACTGCAGATCCTGGAAAGAGTCCATCCAGGCTATCGTGCTCAAAAAATCCTGCAATGTCGCGCTGCGCGACCAGAGCTCTCGCACCGCAGCCGCGACCGGATCCTCTCCTGCCGCGCCACCGGGCTGATCGGCGTACGCCCCAAACCAGGCGAAATATGCCTGGTTGATCTTGCGCAGCTGGTAGCCGTTTTCCCAGAAAACCTGCCGCCGGGCCTCCATGTAGGCCTCGGCTCCCTCGACCTCCCCCTCCGCCAGCATGGCATCCACCGTGACGCGTGTCTCGCGCATCTCCTCCCGGAAATCGAATACCGGTTCTTCCGGGGCTTCCTCCGCCGGCGGCTCAGGAGAGGTGGCCGCCGCAGGGTCAGGCGGAGGGGCGAATTCGGGGTAGAAACGCTCGATCAGCCGCTGGCCGATCACCTTCCCGGCGATCGAAGCGGTGGTTTCGTTCATCGTGCGCAGCTCCGGGCTGTTCAGGTAGCTGTAGCCCAACGGGCGCAGGGTCAGGTAGTTGTGGATCCACTCATGGGCGACCACCTCCGCCAGCCAGTTGATGTTGCTGGTCTGCGTCACCATGGTCGGATAAAGGCCCACGCCGCCGATCTGCACCACCAGCGTAGAAACGTCCAAGTCCGCCGCCACGGCCTCTTCCAGGGCGATCTGCTCCGCAAGGGTAAGTTCGGGGCGCAAGGAAATGTTGCTGTCCTGGCGGATCACCTCGCGCGGAGACACCACCAAACCCAATGGCGCGGGGGTCATGTGGTAGAGGACGGGGGGGAGCGGCTGGCCCCCCAGATCCAGGTCCTGTTCCTCCAGGACACTCCGCAACTGGCCCTGCATGACGGCCTCGGCCAGCGGTCCCAACCGCTCCCGGCGGGTGTACAGGCCGTCCAGGCGCTCGCGCAGCGCTTCGCTGGCGGCGGTTTTATCTTCGATGGCGGGATCGGAGAAAACGGACTGCAGCCTTCTTTCCTCGATCTGAATCTCACGGGTCAGCTCCAGAAACGCCAGCACCAGTTCGCGCTGCACGCCATCGTCCAGGTAATGGCCGAGACCGAGCGCAAGCTGGTTAAACTTGACCCCCAGGGCGTTGAGGGTCCACTCGAGGTAGTTAAACTCGATACTGCGGGTGTGATAACGCACCTGTTCGTTGCGATCGCCCAGGGGGGGATCGGAGCTGCCCATCAGCAGCGCCAGAACGAACATGATCAGGCCGAAGCGCATCGGCCCGGCGATTGCCTGCCACAGTCGTGAGAGCATTGCAGGATTTTATCACCGGGCGCACCGGGGGCCTGGAGAGCGGGCAGGCCTTAACGGTTTTTTAAAGTTATAATCACGCGGCTGAAGGGACAGCCATGCGATGAATTTTTTAGTGACGGGGGCAGCCGGATTTTTGGGCGCAGCGGTCGCCCGCAGGCTGGTCAGAGAAAACCACCTGGTTCGGGGGATCGACGACCTTTCGACGGGAGAACCTCAGGAAGTGCCGGGGATGCTGTTCACGCGCGGGGACGTGAACGACCGGCCCAAGCTCTGGACCCTGCTGCAGGACATTGACTGCGTCTACCACCTGGCGGCGCGAATCTCGGTCTCGGAATCGATGCTGTACCCGCGCGAATACAATGCCACCAACGTCAGCGGTACGGTCTCCCTGATGGAGGCCATGCGGGATGTGGGAGTCAAGCGGGTGGTGTTCATCTCATCGGGAGCGGTTTACGGTGACCAGAAGGTGCAGCCGCTGAGCGAGCAGCATCCGACCGACCCGCGCTCGCCGTACGCGGTTTCCAAGCTGGCGGCCGAATATTACGTGCGCACGATCGGCTCGCTGTGGGGTATTGAGACCGTCTGCCTGCGTGTCTTCAACGCCTACGGCCCCGGCCAGCACCTGCCCCCGGCACACCCACCCGTGATCCCCAACATGCTGCGCCAGGCGATCGGCAGGGGGACCGTGGTCGTCCACGGGGACGGCCAGCAGACCCGCGATTTCGTTTTCGTGGACGATGTCGTTCGGGCCATGGTGGCAGCCGCTACAGCCACCACGGTCGACCGGTCGATCATCAATATCGGCTGTGGCCAGGAAACCAGAGTCGCCGACCTGGCACAGATGGTCCTGAAAGTGACCGGCACCAAAGCGGAGATCGTGCACTCGCCGCGCACCGGCGCCGGGGTGGACCACATGTGCGCCAACATCCACCTGGCGGGGGAAAAACTGGGCTACGCGCCGCGCGTTTCCCTGGAGGAAGGCCTGCGCCTGATGTTGGAGCGTGACGAGCGGTTCAGGAATTAGGTCCCATAATTACTCAATAGAAATTCTCCCCAGCCGGTTCATCCCAACGGCATCGTTCCGAGATTCACTTTCATGCACCGCCCGGCTGCCGGCAAATTGAGCGTTCCTGGCAGCATAGTTGCGGGCGGAAATTCAGGTTTTCCATCAAGGTATACTTTTGAAATGAATTTGCCAGTTCGAAAATACCGCGCTGCAGGCGGGATTGTGGTCCACGAGGGCAAGGTGCTGCTTTTGGAATGGCCCGAACGGGGAGAGGTGCGCCTGCCCAAGGGGCACATCGACCCTGGGGAAACGCCCCTGGAAGCGGCGGTCCGCGAGGTGATCGAGGAGAGCGGCTACGCCCCGCTGGAGGTCCAGGCGGACCTGGGCGAGATGGTGGTCGAATTCGATTTTCAGGGCGAGCACATCGTTCGTACAGAGTATTATTTCCGGATGGGGCTGGCAAACGGATATGAAAGAGGCGCAGGGGAGGCGGCCTTCCGCCCGGTCTGGGCCGAGTGGTCGGAGGCTGAGCGCAGGCTGACGTTCGAAGCGGAGAGGGAATGGGTTCGCAGGGCCAGACCTGCAGCGGACTGAGGTTGACTGGACTGAAACCCGAAACCGGCAATTGGGAGGGGTCCACGCGATGACTCTGCAAGTGATCGGCGCGGGGTTCGGCCGCACCGGCACGCACAGCCTGGCGCAGGCGCTCGAGATCCTGGGGTTTGGGCCGTGCTACCACATGAACGCTTTTGGCCGCAACGGCCACCACCTCCCAGCCTGGCAGGCCGCACTGCGAGGCGAATCGGTGGATTGGGAGACGCTCTTTTCGGGCTTCCAGTCGTCGGTCGAGTGGCCCGCAGTTGCCTTTCTCGGACGGATCTTCTCCGCCTTCCCCTCGGCAATGGTGGTGCTGACAATGCGGGAAGCCGAGTCCTGGTACGAAAGCGCCGCAAAAACCATCCTCAAAGGGCTGCCCCTCAGTGTTCACAACCCGAACCCTGAAAAAAGGGCGCATGGCGCATTCGTCCGGCAGCTGATCTTATCCCACACCTTCAAGGACCGTTATGGGGATAAAGACAGCGCCATCCGCATCTACAAGGAGCATCTCGATACCGTCCGTAAAATGGTGCCCCCGGATCGGCTCCTTGCCTTCGATGTCCGCTCCGGTTGGGGGCCCCTGTGCGCTTTTCTCGAGGTCCCGGCCCCGGCCGAGCCTTTCCCGCACCGTAACGAGCGCCGGGCGTTTCTAGCCCAGGCCCCGGACTGGTTCAAGGCATTGGAAAGCGACCTGGATCAGGACAAGGATTGAAGGGGAGCTGCCGGACCCCCTACTGATCCGCACCCTGCACCCTGCACCCTGCACCTTCACCTTGCACCCTCCCCGACATGTTATTATCCCTTTATGATCTTCCGGCATCACCTGCCCAGCGAGCCGCTTTCCCGGTACGTCATGATGCTGTGGTACGTGGCCGGTGAAATGCCGTACCGGGTCGAAAAAATCCTGCCAACCGGGACCATCGAACTGATCATCAACCTGGCTGCCCCATACCGGGTCCGGCCTGGGGGGGATCCTCGGCGTGAATCAGACAGCAAGCAAATCTGGGTGGCCGGCTTCCAGACCAGCTTTCTGGTGAACGAGGCCAGCGAGCACTGGGTGAACACCATCGGCGCCAGCTTTCGCCCGGGCGGCGCGTACCCGGTGTTCGGTTTCCCGGTCTCGGAGCTGAGCGACCAGGTCGTGGAGCTGGACCTGGTCTGGGGGTCGGAAGCCGGCCGCATCCGTGAACGGGTGCTTTCTGCCGGGGACGTCCCGGCCATGTTCGCCGCATTCGAGCAGGCGCTGCTGGAGCGGATGCAAGCAGGCAACCGGGCTTTCCAGCTGGTTTCCCACGCGGCCGGGCTGATCGCCGCCGCCGGCCGGATCCCCTCGATGGCCGCCCTCAGCCAGCAAATCGGGATCAGCCAGAAGCACCTGATCCACCAGTTCAAAAAATTCGTCGGCGTGACGCCAAAATCCTTGGCCCGCATCCAGCGTTTCCGGAAGGCGCTGGACGCCGCCGCGCCCGGAAGGGAGATCAACTGGGCCCGGTTGGCGTTGGACTGCGGTTACTACGACCAGGCCCATTTCAACCGGGATTTCCAGGCCTTCAGCGGGCTGAGCCCATCCGAATACCTTCGCCTGCGGAGCAGCATCCCGGGCGATCCCGCTGGGGAGGGCAATACCGGCTTTGTCCCGCTGGGCTGATGTTGCCCGGCACACTTTCGCAATGCAGCCCATCCTGCCGGACCGCATCCGTCCCTTCGCACCCGCCTTTTTTCCCGCCGGCCCTGGCCCGATGGTCGGGCGGCATGTCCTGAACACGGGCTGCGGCGAAATCCTGGTAGACCGCTTCCCGGATCCGCGGCTGATCTTTTCCCGGGCGGGGGGCAACCTGGC
>JBFKII010000183.1:0-8279 GCA_041632295.1 Anaerolineales bacterium
CCGCCGATCACGTACAGCCTGCCTTCCACAGCCGCAGCCATGGCGTGGTTGAGCGGCACGGGCACCGGCGCGGCCATGGACCAGCTGTCAGTCGCGGAATCGTAGACCTGCACGGTTGCAACCGTGTTCCGGCTGGAGGGATAGCCCCCAACCACGTAGATCTTCCCGTCCAACTGCGCTACGGCGATCTCGGAATTGGGCTCCAGGAGCGGGGCGCGCTGGCTCCAAATACTGGCTGTAGAAAAATGGGGTTCACTATCACCAGGGTTCTCTTCTACCAGGATGCCAACAGCGGCTTGATCGGGGGTGGAGGGTACCAACGCCTCCGTTACGTCATCGCTTTCGTTCACCCCCTCCTCGGGCGGGGCGGAGGCAGTGTTTTCACCTGCAAAAATCTGGGGCTCGGATTGCGGATCGATAAGCGACGAGCATGCGGACAAAAGAACAATTCCGGCGAGGAATAAGATACGGAGATTTGGTTGGCGACTGGGGGTCATTCCGACATTATAGCGGGTTCCAAACCCGTCGCTCCCGCTGAGTACATATGTTACTCAATTGAGAAGCCTGCCTGGTATGGCGGGCTTTTTGCTTTCAAAAGACTATACCCGTGTGGGAGCGACCTTGCATATTACAGGGCACGCGTATAACAGTGATGCTTGAATCGCGATCAGGGCAAGGATGAAGCTTGTGATTTGCGTAACACTGATGACCCTTTGTCGCACGGTGTCATATAATTGTGACCGGATCTTTGGAAGTGAAACGCGAGTAATCGATGGTGAAGTAATGTTTAAACGGTTGAAGAAATATACCCCTGAATTAGAGGCAGCTTCTCTGGATAGTGTGACCGGTCTCTATCGCTTCCATGTCGGAGAACACGAGATTATTGTCATCAATGACGGTTTTATTGGTCTTCCACTATCTCTTCTGGCGGCTAATGCGCCAGAGGAAGATGTCGTGGCGCTCATGCAGACACACGGCCTTGGTACAGAATTCGCTCTCCTACCCGTCGGGATCGTGCTTGTCAGAACGGGTGATCGCCTCGTGTTGGTTGACAACGGCACTGGTACATCCGATTTCGCCAGGAATCTTTTTGGAGACTACATTGGTGGTCTTGTACCCACCTTAGAATTAATAGGTGTATCGCCAGAAGCGATTACCGATGTGATTTTCTCGCATTCTCATGCGGATCATATCGGTGGCACTTCCTCAGATGGTCAACTCTCGTTTCCCAATGCCCAACATTACTTGTCACGGTTAGAGTGGGAAGAATTGCACAGGGAGAACATTCGCGAAGTCGCAGTACCTTTTTATGAATTTGCCAAGAATCAGCTGCAGCCTCTTGTTGTCAACGATGGACAACTCACTTTTTATGGCGATGAGGATGAGTTGGTACCGGGAATCCAGGCCAGGGCAACACTTGGGCATTCTCCAGGCCACCACGCCCTAATAATCGAGTCGGGTGGGCATCAATTGCTCTTGCCTTTCGATGTTTTCGGACATCCAGTACTACATTTACGTCATCCGGAGTGGTTTATGGGCCCGGATCAGATACCGGATCTAGCTGTCGAAACTCGACAACAATTGTTAGCACGAATAGCGGACGAGAAGATACCGGTACTTGCACATCATTTCCCCTTCCCGGGTCTTGGTCATATTACACGGGATGGCGATGCGTACCGCTATATTCCGACCAGTTAATGGTTGCCCGACCTCACCGATAGCTACTAGATATGGCTAAAGACACACAGCTCAGGCGTACTCTAATACAGATGCACACACATGCTGACGGACTTCAGCTGAAGCCAGCTCGGGGACGTACAGTTGAGGATAGCTGCTCCACTGTGGAATCGAGCCACATATCAGCTGTCAGAAATGGCCAATAACGCTTGAGATATACGTCGCATCCTACTCATTTACATTAGCCGGTTAACGTAGAGAATCTATCTTCGAGATTGTGTCTCGCTCAAGCCAATTGTTTTCGTAGCTACACCATGTTGACAGCAGACTTGAGGGCGCAAAATCTGATTTAGCGTAGCGGACTTGGCGGTCTACGGCGGATTCCTCAAGAGCGCGTAACAGATGGACTGCGGAGTGAGAAAGGGGTGTCATGACGGCGTCAGGTTAAACTGGGAACGAAAGTCAGTGAGATTATCCGCGGGATTAGACGACTCGCGTCGCTCCCGCTGATTACAAGAGTTACTCAAGATGAAAAGAATGCCGCGTGTGGCGGACTTTTTGGTTTCTCACGGTTTTCGGCGCGCAGAAATGATTGGGAGCTAGTGCTGGAAAGTGACTAGTTGATAGCCACCATTTGACAACTCGCATCAGACTTGGAAAGGCCGGATTCAAGGCGAAAGAAGATGTAGATTACGCCAGCGTACGCCACACTTTCGGGCTTGGCCAAGATGGTGGTTGACACGAAATCTTGTCGCCCGCCTGATTAGTTTCAGTTTACGAGATCCCATATCCGACCTGTCACCCGCACTCTGGCCCAAATGGCACATAGACCGTAGCTTTAGGGTCTGCAGGGGAGAAACACTATCCGCGTGAGTATCCGACTCCTATCGCTCCCGCCAATAGCAAAGCCCATGAGAAAGTGAAGAGCTCTTTTTTTCACAAGGCTCTTTGGGTACATGTGGACTTGCCCCGTCTCGAAACGGCCCACTACCCTTGACAGAATTCAATTTCTCATTAAAATAGAATCCGAATTCTAATTCTATTCTTGGAGTTGACAATGACCAACCCACCCCTCCAGACCCGCTCCCAGCAAACGCTCGACCGCATCCTGGATGCGGCTGCTGCCCTGCTCGAAGAGAAATCTTTCGAAGCCATGACCATCCAGGATATCGTCGAGCGCGCCGGTTGCTCCGTGGGCGCTTTCTACGGGCGCTTCAAAGACAAAGATGCCCTGCTGCACGCCCTCGACGCCCGCTTCATCGACGGCCAGCTGGCCGCCGGACGGGCCTGGACAGCCGCCCAGAACGCCCAGCAAGACCCGCCCTCCCTGCGGGCACGGCTGGAAAGCCTGCTGGACATGGTCCATCGATCCCTGCAGAATGATCTCGGCCTGCTGCGCACGCTGATCCTGCGCGCACGCCTCTATCCAGACCTGCGCTTCCGGCAGCAGGAAGCCCGCCTCAACGAAATGGTCCCCGAGATCTGTGAAGTCATCCTGCAGCACCAGGCGGAGATCCGCCATCCCGAACCCGAAACCGCCGTCCGAGTCGGCTTCTTCCAGGCCTATCTCGCCCTGCGAGAAACGATGGCCTGGGCCCATCTCGAGGAGCACCTGCCAATCCGGGGCGCCGCGCTGGCCGCTGAACTGGCACAGGCCTTCTTCGGCTACCTATCCGCAGACCCGGAGCGAGGAACCGATTGATCCCCCAGCCACTCATCACAAGGCCTGCTCCCTGAACCTGCCATGCCCGCCTCCCTGACCACCGCCAGCCCGGCCGGCGATATCTCTCTGGATGATCTGGCCGCTTTTGCGGACGACTTTTTCACCCGGCAGATGCCTGCCCTGCAAGTGCCCGGGGCTGCCCTGGTCGTGGTACACGGTGGGCGGATCCTTCTGGCAAAAGGCTACGGTATTGCCAGCGTGGAAACGGGTAAGGCCGTCGATGCTGATTCCGTATTCCGGGCTGGATCGGTCTCCAAGCTGGTTACCGCCACCGCCGTCATGCAGTTGGTCGAAAACGGCCAGATCGAACTCCAGGCGGACGTCAATGCGTATCTCTCACGCTTCCACCTGGAAACCCGGTTCCCTCCACCGGTCACGGTCGCCGACCTGCTGCTGCACACGGCCGGTTTCGACGAGCACTTTATCGGCTGCCATGCCCGCAGTCCCGAAGATGGGCTCCCCCTGCGTGATTACCTGGCCGCCCGCATGCCACCCCAGACGACCCCGGCCGGGTCGATCATCCGCTACAACGACCACACCATGTCCCTGGCCGGCTACCTGGTCGAAGCGGTCAGCGGGGTTCCGTTCGACCGCTACGTCGCCGAACACATCTTTCGACCGCTGGGAATGGACGCCTCCACGTTCACACAGCCCGCCCCCGTAGCAATCCTGGCCCGGCTCGCAACCGGCTACACCACAAAGCGCGGCAAACTGGCGCCTTTCGACTACGATGCCATCCACGTCGCCCCGGCGGCTGCCCTCCTGACCAGCGCTCGGGACATGGGGGCCTTCCTGAGCGCCCACCTCGCCGGTGGTGGACCGATACTGGCGCCCGAAACCCTGGAAATGATGCACGCCACCCGGTTCCGTAACCACCCGTCACTGCGCGGGCGGGCCTACGGCTTCTCGGAACTGTTCGTCAATGGGCGGCGGACCCTTTTCCATGACGGCGGCAACCCCGGCTTCAGCAGCCGCCTCATGCTGGTGCCGGAGACAGGGCTCGGCTTTTTCTTCACCTGCAACATGGACCAGTTCAGACCCGGCGGCCGGCTCCACCGTGCGTTCACCACGGCATTTTTCGACTGTTATTTTCCCGATGAACGGACTTTCAAGCCCCCGCAGGCTGCCCCTGGCATCTCGCCGGAACCCGCCAGGTTCACCGGCTATTACCGGGACACCCAGGGCTACTCCGGCAAGACGATCCAGAAGCTGGCCTCTCTTGGCAACCAGATCCGCGTGCGCTCGAAACCCACGGGGTACCTGGTCGCCCTGGGCTCCCCCCTGGTCCCGGTTGGAGACCACCTGTTCCAATGGGCGGACAATGAAAATTTTGTCGCCTTTCGGGAGGATGCCAGCGGCGATGTGCAGTACCTGCTCATCGGCACCGGAGCGTTCCAAAAGCTGCCCTGGTGGGAAAGCCGGCCGGTCCAATACGGACTTATGGCTTTTTTCATCCTGGTTTTCCTGGCGGCCGCGGTCTTCAGCCTGCTCCCCGCTGCAGCAGCCTTGGGGCCGGCTCGCATCCTGCTCGCCGCTGTCGGAAGCCTGAACGCCGTTTTCTTGCTCGGCCTCGCCGGCGCCATGACCCTGACCAGCCCCTGGGAGTTCACCTACGGCCTGCCACCACCGGTCAGGGGTCTGCTTTCCATCCCGCCGGTCACGATTGCCCTGACCCTGGCCCTGGCTGCCTTCACCATGAGCGCCTGGCTGGCCGGAGATTGGCCGTTTTGGATACGAATCTGGGTCAGCGCCGTCACACTGGTTTCCGCCGGATTCTTCCCGTTCCTGGGTTATTGGAATTTGCTCGGTTGGCTGGAGTAGGGAGCCCGAGAGGCCAACGTTACGGCGCGGAGCACCGTCACGGGAAAATGCCTGCAGCCCCTCCTCCCTGTCATGCTGAGCGAGCAGCACAGCTGCGCAGTCGAAGCATCTTCCCCGACCCAGACCGGCACGCCCGAGATGCTTCGCCCTTGCGGGGCTCCAGCAGCCAACTTGACGGCCCGGAGCACTGTCACGGGAAAAAGCAGCACCTCAGCGATTAAGTTCTTTGAAATCCACCCTTCTAACTGCTATAATCGCAACCCGAACCATTCGACTTAATCAAGGGCTACTGCCCAGCGGCAAATGGTGCCCACCCCCGGAGGACAACTCCTTATGACCCACGACCCTTTCAACGCCCGCGACAGCCTGAAGACCCCCTACGGGCGTTATTCCATCTACCGCCTGGACGCCCTGGAAGCCGCCGGGCTGACCCGCCTTTCCCGCCTACCGTTTTCAATCCGTATCCTGCTCGAGCAGGCCCTGCGCCAGGTGGACGGGGAAGCGATCACCGAAGCGCACGTGCGTGACCTGGCCGGCTGGCAGCCTGTCGTCGAAAGGCGCCCGGTGGTGCCCTTCAAGCCCGCCCGGGTGGTCATGCAGGACTTCACCGGCGTGCCGGCAGTGGTCGACCTGGCCGCCATGCGCTCAGCCGTCCACCGGCTGGGCGGCGACGCGAAGAAAGTCAACCCGGTCGTCCCGGTGGACCTGGTGATCGACCACTCGGTCCAGGTCGATTTCTTCGGCCCCGACGCGCTGATGCGCAATGCCGAGATCGAGTTCGAGCGCAACCGCGAACGCTATGAGTTCCTGCATTGGGGCAAGAACGCTTTTGACAACTTCAAAGTCGTCCCCCCGGCGACCGGGATCGTCCACCAGGTCAACCTGGAGTTCCTGGCCAACGTGGTCATAGCCCGCCCGTTCAACGGGGAAACCCTGGCCTATCCGGATACGCTGGTCGGGACCGATTCGCACACCACCATGATCAACGGCCTGGGGGTGTTGGGCTGGGGGGTCGGCGGGATCGAGGCCGAGGCGGCCGTGGTTGGCATGCCGCTGGATATGCTGACCCCCGACGTGATCGGCTTCAAACTCCACGGCCAACTGCGCGACGGGGTGACCGCCACCGACCTGGTGCTGACCGTCACCCAGATGCTGCGCGAAAAGGGCGTGGTGGCCAAGTTTGTCGAATTTTACGGCCCCGGCCTGGACAGCATGTCGCTGCCGGACCGGGCGACGATCGGCAACATGTCGCCCGAATACGGCGCCACGATCGGTTTTTTCCCTGTTGACGATGAGACCCTACGCTACCTGCGGCTGACCGGCCGGTCCGAAGAAACGGTCGCCCTGGTGGAGGCCTATTGCAAAGAACAAGGCCTGTTCCGCCTGCCCGATTCGCCTGATCCCGAGTTCACCGACACGCTCGAGCTCGATATGGAAACTGTCGTTCCCTCGCTGGCCGGGCCCAAGCTGCCCCAACAGCGCATACCGCTTGAAGAGATGCGCACGCGCTTCGAGGATGTGCTGGTCACGCCCAAAAATGAGCGCGGCTTCGAGCTGGCCGATGACGAGCTCAACCGTACGGCCGTGCTGGGCGTCAACGGCCAAAGCGTCGAGATGCGCCACGGCTCTGTGATCATCGCCGCCATCACCTCCTGCACCAACACCTCCAACCCCTCGGTCATGATGGCGGCCGGGCTGCTGGCCAAGAAAGCAGTGGCGCGCGGGCTGACAGTCCAGCCCTTCGTCAAAACCAGCCTTGCGCCGGGCTCCAAGGTGGTCACCGAGTACCTCGAGCACGCCGGATTGATCGAACCCCTTGCCGAGTTGGGCTTCAACGTGGTCGGCTACGGCTGCACGACCTGCATCGGCAACTCCGGGCCGCTGCCACCCGACGTGGTCAACGCCATCCAGCAGTCCGACCTGGTCTCGGCCGCCGTGCTTTCCGGAAACCGCAATTTCGAGGGCCGCATCCACCCGTATTCGCTGGCCAACTACCTGGCCTCCCCGCCATTGGTGGTGGCCTTCGCGCTGGCCGGGACGGTGGATATCAACATGGACGAGGAACCGCTGGGTGAGGATCGAGACGGCAGCCCCGTTTTCCTGCGCGAAATCTGGCCCACGCCGCAGGAAATACGCGCTGCGATCGCCGAGTCCGTGCGGCCGGAGATGTTCAAGGAAAAGTACGGCAACGTCTACGACGGCAACGAGACCTGGAACGCCATCCCGGCGGATGCCAGCGCCGACCTGTACGAGTGGGATGCGCATTCGACATACATCCAGGAACCTCCTTTCTTCACGTCGCTGACCCCCGAGGTGCGCCCGATCGAGCCGATTCACGGCGCCCGGGTGCTGGTCAAAGTCGGGGACAGCGTCACGACCGACCACATTTCGCCTGCCGGGGCTATCCCGGCCAGGTTCCCCGCCGGCCAGTACCTGATCGAGAAAGGCGTCTCCGTGCGCGATTTCAACTCGTTCGGTTCGCGGCGCGGCAACGACCGCGTCATGACGCGCGGCACGTTCGGCAACATCCGCCTGAAAAACCACCTGGTGGATGGCAAGGAGGGCAGCTACACGGTCAAGTTCCCTGAGGGCGAGGAGATGTTCATCTACGACGCCGCCATGCAGTACCAGGCCGAAGGCACCCCCCTGGTGGTCATCGCCGGCAAGCAGTACGGCACCGGCTCAAGCCGGGACTGGGCCGCCAAGGGCACGCTGCTGCTGGGCGTCCGGGCGGTGATCGCCGATTCCTACGAGCGCATCCACCGCTCCAACCTGGTTGGGATGGGAGTGCTGCCGTTGCAGTTTCCGGCCGGGGAAAACGCCGAGAGCCTGGGCCTGGACGGCAGCGAAGTCTATGACATCCTCGGCCTGGACGACAACCTGCAGCCCGGGCAGGAAGTTACGGTCCGGGCGCGGTCCTCCGACGGCCGCGTGACGGAGTTCATGGCCGTGGTCCGCCTGGAGACGCCCGTGGAGGTGGCCTACTACCGCCACGGAGGCATCCTGCACAAGGCGATCCGGGATATGCTATAAGTGCAATGTGCAACGTGCCGGTTGC
>JBFKII010000184.1:0-8274 GCA_041632295.1 Anaerolineales bacterium
CCCGGCCAGAGCCGCCAGGATGTCCCGCGAGCGCGGGCCCTGCAGGGCGATGTCGACCAGGCGGTCAGCGCCTTCCTGCGGGTCGCGCAGGTTGCGCAGCAACACGTTGCGGCCGAATGAGCGGGTCCAGGGGCGGAGCGGGTCCACCAGCACCTGGCCCGTGCGCACCCGGTTGAGCCAGTCCCAATCTTTGTCGTCGTTGGCTGCATTGACAACCAGCAGGTATTTTTCTGGTCCCCGGCGGTAGACCAGCAGGTCATCCAAGACATTCGCGTGGGGGTCGAGGAAATGGGTGTAGCAAGATTCGCCGACCTCCAGGGCGCTGATGTCATTGCCGCAGACCGAATCCAGAAAAGTGCAGGCTTCCGGTCCCTCGGCCTGATAAACGCCCATATGGGTAACATCGAACAAGCCGGCAGCTTCCCGGACAGCGGCGTGCTCTTCTTTGACAGAGGCATACCAGACCGGCATCTCCCAGCCTGCAAAAGGCACCATGCGGGCGCCCAGGTCGAGGTGTAAGGCGTGGAGCGGGGTCGTGCGCAGGCCATCGCTTTCTGGCGGCTGCCATTCAAAAGCGGGCAGCGCGGGGCGGGCGGCGTGTTTTGCGGGCGAGTCGATTCCGATGAAATAGGGTTTCTCTGGGTCGCTCCCCTTTTCTTTGCTGGTGGGGTCCGGCACCTTCTCACTCGGTCCGATCCCGTGGCCGGCGTTTCGAACGCGCACCGGCCCGGGGATTTTCCGCGCCAGATCATCATCAAAAGCGAGATAGCCGTCCGAAAGGTCGCGCAGCCAGGCCCCGGCCAGGTTGGCGTGGCGGGACGCGACCCGCAACAGGATAGTGCCCTTTTTTCCGATCGCGGCCACGGCAGGGATCTCCTGGCCGCCTGCATGCAGGGTGGTATGCCGGCTGACCCCGGGCTGGAGCCCTTCCACATCGCAGCTGAGGGTGAAATTGGCGAACTGCCGCATTTTGTCTCCCGCCAGCTCGAAGACGGCCCATTCCATTACGTCTCCGGGGATATTTTCCCGATGAGGGAAGTGCGGATAGCCATGATTACCGGGCTTAAAATCGGCGGCGCTCTTTTCGGCTAACGCAGCCACTTTTTTCCGCGCTTCCCGCAGGCGCTCGAAATCCACCTTTGCCCGGCTGCCCCTTCGCCTGGCAGTTGGATCCCGATAAGGGGTGGTGGCGAGCAGCAGGTCCGCCATGATATCGGCCAACTCGATGCAGGCATCCTCCTTAAAGCCGCGTTGGGTGATCCAGGGCGTGCCAAGGCGGATACCGGTCGGATTGAGGGCGGAGGTGTCCCCGGGAATGGTGTTGCGGTTGACCACAATGCCGGCAAGGTCCAGGATGCGGGCGGCGTAATCACCGGACAGCGGTGTGCCGTCCGGCCCGCGCACGGATTTGCAGTCCAGGTTGGAAAGATGGGTGTTCGTGCCTCCGAAAGGGATCTTGAAACCGCGCTCGGACAGCCTGGAGGTCAGCGCAGCGGCGTTGCGGATGATCTGCTCCTGGAGCTTGCGGAACTGGTCGCTGGCAGCCAGCCGCAGGGCCAGGGCCAGGGCGGCGAAGACGTTGACATGGGGCCCACCCTGCTCACCGGGGAAGACGGCCCGGTCCAACCTGCCCGCCAAAAGGCGCTTGTGGGTGATGATCAGCGCGCCGCGCGGGCCGCAAAGGGTCTTGTGGGTGGTGGTGGTGATCACATCGGCGATCCCGACCGGCGAAGGGTAGACGCCGCCGGCGATCAGCCCGGCGACGTGGGAGATATCGGCCAGCAGGTAGGCGCCGACTTCATCGGCGATGTCGCGATAGGCCTGCCAGTCCGCCTGCCAGGGGTAGGAGGAGTAACCACCGATGATCAATTTCGGTTTGTGGGCACGGGCCAGCTTCCGCATGGTCTCGTAATCGATGCGCTCGGTCTCGGGGTCGATCGAATACGGGACGATGTTGTAGTATTTGCCTGAGCGGTTGACCGGCGAGCCGTGGGAAAGGTGACCGCCGTAGACCAGGTCCATCCCCATGACCGTATCCCCTGGTTCCACCAGGGCGTGGTAAACGGCGTTATTGGCTGGCCCTCCAGAGAGCGCCTGCACGTTAACGTACAGGTCCTCTGGCTGCAGCCCATGGGCTGCGAATAGCTCAGCCGCCCGGCGGCGCGCCAGGGATTCCAGGATGTCTGCGTATTCCACCCCTTTGTAATAGCGCGGGTCCCCCAGGCGGCGGTACTCGCCCAGCCGGGCTTCATAATCCAGGATCTGGGCTTCGTCTAACCTGCGCCAGCCTTCGGGGGGGTACCCTTCGGCGTAAATATTGTGGAAAGCGGAATCTAGGGCTGCGCGCACAGACAACGGGGAGGTGCTCTCGCTTGGAATCAGGATCAGGCGGCGGAACTGGCGCTCGGACTCCAGGTCAAGCAGTTCTTGAAGCTGGGAGTCGTATTCCGAAATCGGTCCGCGAAAAAGATAGTCGCTCATGTATCGTCCTCACCCTGGCCTGATGGTCGGGATATGCTTTTGGTGCTGCTGGAATTGTAGTCCCGGGGTAAGTGCGGGTCAAGCGGATGCGTGCTTGTAGTGAGGTCAGGCACCTGCCATGCCGCGAGCAAGATTTTCTAGGGAGCCTTCGCCGCATAGGGAAAAATTGCGGCGAAAGGTGGTCGGATTGACATACCTAGCAAATCTATGTATAATTGCCCTAGCTGTTCTAGGTATAAATTGAAAGTGGACCCCGAGGGCCGAAAACATGCAATTGAACAAAGATCTGGTCGCCGCCTCCGCAACCCCGTTGATCCTATCCATCCTCACAAGGGGTGACAGCTACGGGTATGCGATCATTCAGAAAGTGCGAGAGATGTCGGGTGGAGAACTGGAATGGGCGGAGGGGATGCTGTACCCGATCCTGCACCGGATGGAAAAGAACAACCTGATTGAGTCTTACTGGGGGCAGGCCGATACCGGTCGCCGCCGCAAGTACTACCGCCTGCTGGAAGCAGGGCGCCAGGAACTGCAAATCCAACTCGAAAACTGGCGCAGCCTTTACGGCTTGCTGCAGCGTCTGGAAGGGGCAGTTTAACATGTGTGACCTGAATGAAGCCATCCGCTCCTGGACTGGGAGCGTTTTTTCCGCACGGCCAGAGGACCATGACCGCATTGCCGAACTGGAGGACCATCTTTACAGCGCGGTGCTGGAAATGGTTCGGGCAGGCATGTCTGAGAAAGCTGCTTTTGATGACATCATCGCACGGATTGGCGATCGGAAAACATTATCCGAGGAATATGACAAAAACCATGCCTTTCTGGAAACCCTTTGCGAAACCCTAAAAAAATACGAAAATTGGAACGGGAGTGATCAAGGAATGCTTACGAAAAACCGGATTCGAAACACCCTGATCGTCATGCTTTTATATCTGCTGCTGTTGGTGCTGATTTTATTTGGCACTTCCCAGATTCTTGGGGGAGGCGACGCCTTCGAAAAAGCGTCCCTGGTGATATTTTTCTTATGGCTTGGGCCGCTGTTGGTTTTCACCAGCTCCCAGGGGTCCGGCCGGTCGGAATGGAACTGGCTGCGTAGGAAATTTCGCCGCCGGGATCAATGAGGTTTTCACCCGGTATGGAGATGTTTTTCGGCCGGTCCGTGGTTTTCCAGGCCTGTCCTGGCTTTACGATGGAGTTCACTCCCCCTTCCGGGCAGTGTGTCGTTGAAAGCTGTAGATGTCATGGGCGGAAATGGCTTCAATTTCATCTCCATGCTTTTTCAACAATGCCCTGAGATCCGGTGCATGATTACCGAGCATGCGGCGCACAAACCATGTCGGGAGTACCGTGGCGGTATGCTTATCGCTCTCCAGATCGTGGATATCGGAGGCAGGGTGATGGGGTGAAGCAGCGTCGCCGCACTGCAGTAGCCAGCCGTCATCGGTACCGATAGCCACGGCACAATGCCCTCGGGTATGACCCGGCAGTGGAATCAGCCGGATTTCCGGCTTTCGAAAATTCTCCAAGACCAGGCTGGGCAACCCGTACCATTCGGTAAAATCTTCGTGATGCACATTCCAATCGGGATTATGCGCCCAGTGGGTGGGGTCGTATGCCTTTTCGATCAATCCCTGAGGCCGCATTCCGGCTTTGTATTCTTCATGGAAAATATGGACCATCGCCTGAGGGAAATCGCGTAGCCCGCCTGCATGGTCGAGGTGCAAATGGGTCAGGACAATATGGCGCACATCCGATAAAGAATAGCCCAGTTTCTGGATCTGATTGGCTGCGGTTTCTTCGATATCCCCGCGCACACCCACCCAATATCCAAATACGCGCATGAGCCGGCTGGGATTAAGATAGTCCTGGCGCCCCAGACCGGTATCGATCAGGATGAGACCATGTTCTGACTCCACCAGCAAACAATAAATCATCGATTCAATGCGCGGAAATTTTCCCAACATCGTTCCGCAGTTTAAGTGGTGAATGACCATTTAGTGCTCCTTGGTCCCCATACTTGATCCAGTCAAAACCTTCACGAACGAATTTCCATCATGCAGTTCCCCGCTCCTGTGACTTCTTCAGCCTGTTCCGGTCCTATGATTTGCCAGGTAAATCCCCAATTGTTCTTAGAAACATTATACTGTTTCAAAGAAACCAGACCGAGGCCTGAATATTAATGGATCGAGGCCCCAGGGAATTTGATCTGGTAGGATTTTCGGTAGAATCAGATGGGGTACTTAATGTCCGCGGAACAATCGACCAATTCTCAACGACATAAGGTGGATATCCTCGTCATCGGAGGCGGGATCATCGGTGTCGCTGCTGCCTACTACCTGGCCAGGGCGGGAAGGTCGGTGACGCTGATCGAGCGGGAACATATCGGCGCCGGCAGTTCTCCGGGCAACGCAGGGCTGATCGCCAATGGATTTGTGCTGCCTTTGGCTGCACCGGGGGCCATAGCCAAGGGCCTGAAATGGATGTTACGCCGGTCGAGCCCGTTTTCCATCAGACCCCGGCTGGACATGGACCTGATCGCCTGGTTGTGGAAATTTGCCGCTGCCAGCAACGAGGTTCAAATGCGGAAATCGATCCCTGCGCTTCTGTTGCTGGGGCAGAGCAGCCTGGACTTGTTTGAGAATTTGCACCGCCGGGAAAATGTTCATTTCGGATACGAGCGCAAAGGGCGACTGGTGCTGTTCAAAAGTGAAGCTGCCCTCCAAAAATGGGAAGCGGACATCCGTCTGATGCGGGAATTTGGCGTGGAGCTCACGCTGCACGATGCCGGCGGCTTGCGCCATTTCGAGCCCAACCTCTCACCCCAAGTTCAATACGGTCTGTACTGCCCCGCATATGCCCATCTGGACCCGGCGCGCTTTGTCCAGGAGATGGCACGGCTTTCCGGTGAAAACGGCGCAATTCAAATGACCGGCGTTTCCGTGAAAAGGTTGGAGTGTATCGGGAACCATATTTCAGCCGTTCACACCACAGCCGGGGTGTTTGCGCCGGATCAGGTAGTGCTGGCCGCGGGAGCCTGGTCACCGGTCCTGTCCAGGGCTCTGGGTGTCCGGCTGCCCATCCAGCCGGCCAAGGGATACAGCCTGACATTCGAAATGCCTTCCAACGGCCCCCACTTTCCTCTCCAACTGGCAGAGCAGAATGTTGCCGTGACCCCCATAGGGGGCTTATTGCGAATGACCGGGGTGTTGGACCTTGCAGGTTTTGATCCCTCGCTGGACCATCACAGGCTGGAGGCCATTCGCCGGGCGGCGGAGGGGTATTTCCCGGATACTGATAAATGGGGACCGGGAACCCCCTGGTACGGGTATCGCCCGATGACACCGGACGACCTGCCGGTCATCGGCCGCAGCGCCAAGATTCGAAACCTGGTGTTCGCCACCGGCCATGGCACCCTGGGCGTCACCCATGCCCTGGCGACCGGAAAACTGGTATCGCAGATCGTCGCCGATCAGCCCCCGCTCATTGATTTATCCCCCTTCCAGCCGGATCGATTTTAAACAGGGATCTGCGCTTCGCGGGGCATAGCTGACCGGACTCAGGCTTGGGGAAGGGATCCTAAGCTCGTGGATTTCAGCATCCCGGATGTTATACTTTTCCTACAAAAAGATAGCAACATGGAGGAAAAAATGTCTGCAAGCGTCTATAAATTGATCGAACTCGTCGGCACCAGCAACGAATCCTGGGAGGCTGCAGCCCATGCGGCCGTTAGGCAAGCCGGAAAAAGCCTGCGGGACCTGAGGATCGCCGAGGTTGTCAAGCTGGATATCCACCTGGACGAGGACGTCCCCGTGTACAGAGCTCGGGTAAAGGTATCTTTCAAGTATCACGATGATGAGGACTGATTCCGGCCCGTACCTATCCTGCCTGGCCTTCCTGGCCGAGAAATAGAAATATTAATTAGAAGCTTGGCCCCCCGCGAATTGGGGGGTTTTGTTTTACGAATCCCCCTGTTCAATCGCATAGCCCACGGCGTCCTCTATTTTCAGGCCGCGTCCAGTAGCGATTTCCTCGTCCCGGGTTTTCTGGCCAATCATATCTTTGAGCGCCGTAAGCGCGCTTTCATACTCCTGTTTTTCCCAGGGCAGCGCGATCGGATTTTCGGTTCGCTCGCGGATGGATTGGGAGGCGCCTAACAATCGTGCGGCCTGTTCCGGCTCTTCCAGCCCGATGGCGATATACGCAAAGCATTCCAGCTGGTTGGCGACCGCCGGCTCATGGCCCATGTCCAGGAAATATTGGATTGTTTCTCGGTAATAGGATCGGGCTTCCTTCCACTTGCGCTGCCCGCGCAAGGCATGCGCCAGCTCGCTGCGGGTGATGATGGATTGGGTCGGTTCATCGATTTCACGGAACTGCTCATCGGCGCGCCGGTATACCTGCTCCGCTTGTGCCAGTTTCCCCATCCGGGCGTACATGTGCCCTTCAACCATCAAGAATTGCAGCCCCCCAAAGGTGTTGCCGAGTCTTTCGACGGCTTCTTTTCCTTCCCGCACGATCTCCTGGGTTTGTTGGAGATCCCCTTGCATCATCGAGGCAAGACCCAAAGCGCCCAATGCCAAAGATAAAGGCACGCCTTCCCCCAGCCGCCTGGCGATCCGGCGGGCTTCCAGCCCGGCTTGTACGGCTTCATCCAGGCGCCCCAGATAACCCTGGTTGAAGGCATATGTGGCCAGGGCATATGATAGGAGTTTGGTTTCCCCATGCGGCCGTAGGATGGAGATAGCATCTTCTCCGGCTTTCACACCTTCTCCATGGCGGCCTATCGTAAATCCGACGCTTGCCATTGCGCTCAAGGCACGTCCGAGATTTTCCTCGTGTTCAATCAGGTTTTCGGACGGGACCACTAGCGGCTGGCCGATCTCGATGGCGCGGCTCAGCCAGCGCTGGGATTGCTGTGTGGAAAATGACCAGAAGCTTTGGGCTCCCAAAACCAGCAATTTGCCGCTGACCTCCACAAATGTGAACGGATTATGCTTCGCAAGCCAATCGAATGCAGATCGGAAGTTATCCGTTTCCCTTACCAGCCGTTTGATCCAGGCGATCGTCTCCTTCTGGTTCCCAGTTGCATCCGTCCGTTCCGCCTGGCGGACCAGGTCAACGAAATGAGCGGCATGCCGTTCTTCGACCACTGCCAGCGACTCCATTTCCTCCAGGCGGTTGCTTGCATACTGCAGAATGCTTTCTAATAGCTGGAAACGGTCGCTGCTTTCCCCATTGGACTCGACCACCACCAATGATTTACGCACCAGGGAATCCAGGCCGTCCAATACAAAATATGAGTCCAATGGAGGCAACCCGGCGATTTTCTGGGCATCCTCCAGGATCCACCCTCCAGAGAAGACCGATAGTCTTGCGAGCAATATTTTTTCGCGCTCATCAAGCAAATTCCAGCTCCAGTCGATCAGCGCCTGTAAAGTTTGCTGCCGGGGCAGGGCGGTCCGGCTTCCGCTGACCAGCAATCGAAAGCGATCCTGGAGTCTTTCTGCGATTTGGCCCGCCGACATCACGCGCAATCGCGCCGCGGCGAGCTCGAGCGCCAGCGGGATGCCGTCCAGCCGGCGACAGATCTTCCCCACGGAGGCGGCGTTCGCTTCCGTCAGCCTGAAGTCGGGGAGGACGTTCTTCGCACGCTCGATGAAGAGCCGAGCCGACTCGTTCCGGAGCAGTCCGTCCACGGTCTCGCCCTCATCCGGCAACGCGAGCGACGGAACGTGAAAGATCACCTCGCCCGCGATGCTCAGACCCTCGCGACTCGTCGCGAGGATGCGCAGG
>JBFKII010000185.1:0-8229 GCA_041632295.1 Anaerolineales bacterium
CACGGGGCTTTCGGGGTTGGTGCCCTCTTTGATCGCCATCATGGCTTCCTCGAGCGGCACCTGGTCCATTCCGGGGATAAAGCGCCCGAATAGCTTCATGGCGAATGCGGTCAGGCCGATCGGCAGGGGGAAGCTCAGTGCGATGCGGCGCGGCCATTCGTCCTCGCCGGTGTTGACCCGCACATGCAGCCAGCGTGCGGTGCGGCTCAGCCAGGCGGTGGTGATCATAACAATACCCAATAGCAAGGGCGTCCAGGCGCAGACCATCCAGAACCAATGCCAGTCGCCCTGATTGCCGGCGAAGACCAGCAACCCACTGAAACCGGTCACCACGACGCCGATGGCCAGCGGCACATACCAGAAGTTGCGCCAGCGGGTCATGTCCGGCGGGGGATCGGGCGGCCGGCGCTCCCGCGGGGGAGGCGGAGCGGCTTCCGGTTCCGGGTCTTGGTGCCAGGATTCGTCGTCCAGCTCCTCCAGGGCGCGGATCAGGTCCGCTCCCTCCTGCGACGTGATGGTGCCCTGCTCGATCATCTCCAGAATGCGCATGCGCTCTTCGTTCATTGCGACCTCATTTCCCTTCCAGTGCAGCCAGAAGGGCTTCGGCCTCTTCCAGGCCGATCTTCTTCTCCGCCAGCATGTTGAGGATCATCATGCGCTCTTCGTCGCTGACCGGCTCCGACTGCTGCCTGCGGCGACCGCTGAGGTCCATCGAATAGGTGCGGCGGAAATCTCTCTGCTTGGCGGCGCGAGTGGCGGATCGGCGCGCCTTGCGCTCCGCCCTGCGCTGGGCCTGCTCGATTTTGCGGGAAGCCCGTTCCTGCGCACGGCGGATTTTCTCCTGGGCGCGGGCGATCTTTTCCCTGGTTCTTTCCTGGATGCGCTCGGTCTTCTCGGGGGACAGGTCCCAGGTCTCCATCATGGCGGAGAACCCGGCCATTTGTGCTTCGAGTTGCTCCTCGATCATCTTCATCTGGGAGGCGATCTGCTCGCCGACCTGCTCGCCCAGGTTGCCGAAATCCGTCTCCAGGCTGAAATCGAAGTCATATTCCGGGGGCACCTGCTCGCTGGCTGTCTCGAAGAGCGAGACCGGGCCATTGGCCTGCAGATCCAGCAAAGCGGCGCCTTCCCCGTAAGTCGCTTCGAACACGCCGTCATGCCCGGTATGACGCGATTCATCGATCTTTACTTTGATGGGCCCGCCGCTGTTAAGCTGCACGCGGGCGTTGAGTCCCGGCGGCACGCGGCAGGTCAACACGCCCTTGGCGTGGATGCGGACTTCCTGGCCCGGCTGGGGATCGAGGTACAGGTTGGCATTGCCGCCGGCCTCGGCTTTCACGACGCCGCCGGCGGTCTTCAGGTTCAGGTGGGATCCGATAAATTGGACGTTCAGATCCCCCGTGATATCTTTCAGATTGGCGAAACGCCCGACCTGGCCGACGATCAATTCGCCGCCGATGCCGCGGGCGTTCAGATCGTTGCCGACCATGTCGACCGTGACCGCGCCCAGATCGTTCAAAGTCAGGCTGCTGCTGGCGTGGGTGACCCGGACGGAGCCCGCCACTCCCCGGATGGCGGCATCGCTGTGGGCGTTGACGGCCAGCGAACTGCCGGCCGGCACGCGCACATCCAGGGGGCTGTCCCCGGAGACGGTGACCCTGTCGCCGTCCTGTTCCAGGGCCAGGCTGTCGTCCTGGCTGCGGGCCTGCACCTCGTTGCGGTCCCAGGCTTTGACGACCAACCGGCTGTGGGATTCGATGTGGATTTCGGGGCTTTCGCCTGTCTCGATCGACAATTCGTTCATTTCAGGCCTCCTGCAGCGTGCGCATGGCTTCTTCGGCCGTGATGTTGCCTTCGCTCAACTCCTCCAGGATGCGCTGGCGTTCGGCGGCCGAAACCCCCGCCTCCTCCTCGCCGCCGGGTTCATAGCCCAGGGCGCGGATCACCTCGTGCAGCCGGTTGCGCACGGTAGGATAAGAGAGCCCGAGCTCGACTTCCATGCGGTTGAGCTTGCCCTCGCAGCGCACGAACGTCTCAATAAAATCCAGCTGCTCGCGGCTGAGGGTGGAAAATGGCCCAGGGAAAAACTGCCCATCCAGGGTCGTGTCGCAGTTGCGGCAGTGCAGGCGGGTGATGGTCAGGTCTTCCTGGCAAACGGGGCACTGGCTGATGACAGGGTACATAGGGTTTCCTAAAAAAATTCAAACTTAATCTTGATAAAACTTAATTCTTTGTTGCAAATTATGAATATTCTATACAGAGTGATTGATTTTGTCAATGGCAAGCTTGATGAAATGGGGGATTTGGTTCAACGGGCGCAAAAAAGCCCCCTGGACGGGGGCTACGGGGCTGGTGGGACATGCGATTAGCGCAGAGGCCGGATGGGGCGCGGCCCTGCCGGTCGCAGCAAGACCATTGTGGCGGCCAGCACGGCCATGCCCAGCAGGCCCGCAGAGGCCAGGCCGACCAACGGAAGCCATCCGGCGAAACGGGTGGAGGTGTACATCAGCAGCCAGGCCAGCTCGGTCCGCACTTCCAAAAGCCAGAGCGGGTCTACCAGGTTGGCCAGCCAAAAGCCGGCCAGGGCCAGGGAGGCAGCGAAAACCAACAGGAAGGCCGGCAGTGCGACGTCCAGGAAATCGAGCCGGAAGCGGGGGCGCGGGGCAGGCAAGCGTTGGACCGTCCGGCGCACAAACCCGGAGGGCAGCGGAGCCAGGGGAACCGTATCAAGTGCCCGGTCCAGGCGGGGGTCCATTTCAGGTGATGTCGGATTCATATCGTTCCAGCACTGCCCGGAGCTGCCGGCGGGCGCGGAAAATGCCGGTCTTAACCGTGCCCAGCGGCATTCCGGTCACTTCGGCGATTTCATGATACTTCATGCCCTGCAAATGGCGAAGCGTGATCAACAGCCGGTAGCTATCGGGAAGCCCGGCGATCGCCTCGTGCAGCCGGGCCTGCAGTTCACGCTGCAGCACGATCCCTTCCGCAGGCGGTCGGGAGTCCGGCAGGTGCAGCGCCGCGTCGTCCGTATCGAGCGCGTGGAGCTGCTGCTTCAAAGCCGGCAGGCGGTTGTAGCACAGGTTTGTGACGATCCGGTAGAGCCAGGTGCTGAATCGCGCCTCACCTCGAAATCCCGGCAAACCCTGCCAGGCCCGCAGAAAAGACTCCTGCGCAACGTCCTCCGCCTCTTGCGGGTCCCGCAGGACCCTCAACGCCAGGTTGAAGACATATTGCGCGTGTGTGTTCACCAGCACCTCAAATGCTCCTGCATCTCCTCGCCGGGCGCGGGCGACCAACCTCTGCTCGCTCGTCACACTGCCAGTGTACTCCTCTTTCCTTGAGACCATCTGGGGGCGAAAAAGTTTCATCCCCGGGCAATGTGAAACTTTTTTGGCGTTGGACTGTCCTATCCAGTGCAGGCCGGATGTCGGATCCGGGAGCACAGGAGAAGCGATGAGATCGAGATCACTGGTTTTACCGGCCGTTCTGGTGGGGCTGTTGTTGGTTTGCGGGCTTTGCGGCTTGACGGTCTACGGCAGCTTTGCCTGGGCCAATCGAAGCGGGGCCGATGTGAGCTTTTTTGAAATCGATCTGGTATCTGCGGAGGTCACAACACAGGAATCATTTCCCGCGGCTGAACGCCTGGTGATCCTTTCTGATGCGGGGGATATCACCGTCACGGCTGCGGATATCAGCCAGATTGAGGTCGAAATGCGGAAAAAGGCCTGGGGTTCGGACGAAGCCGAGGCCCGGGCAGCGGCTGAGGCGCTGCCTGTTCAGATCAGGGAAAGCGACGGCGTGCTCACGCTTGTATTCGACCCCCCCGAGTCTTTCGGGCTGCTCTCCAACCGCGGCGGCAGCGATCTGGTGGATTTTACAGTCCGCACCCCACGGGACCTGGCCGTGGAGCTCAGGACCGCTTTCGGAGATATCGAACTGGAAGGAACGGCCGGGGATGCTGTCCTGGACACCCGCTTTGGAGATGTGACCGCCCGGTCCCTCCGGGGCGCGGTCCTGGCGGATAGCAGCAATGCCGATATCCTTCTGGAAGGAATCGACGCCGGCCAGGGGGAGGTGCGAGCCGGAACCAGTTTCGGCAACCTGACGGTGGAAGACGTCAGCGCCGCCGATATCTTCCTGGAGACGTCTAACGGAGACATCAAAGCGCGGGCTCTGGAATCCCAAAACCTGTTGGAAGCCAGCACCAGTTTCGGGGGCATCACCATCCAGGACCTTGCCGCAGGATCGATCAACATCGTCAATCGCAATGGTCCCATCCGCCTGGAGGATGGGGAGGTCAGCGGCGAACTGTCCGCCGAAACGCAGTTCGGTGATATTGACGTCATCCAGGTGGCAGCCGCCGGTTACCGCATCGGCAACAGCAACGGGACCATCGAGGTGGACGGCGCCAGCGGGCTGCTCGACCTGCAAACCAGCTTTGGTGGGATTGAAGTCCGAAACGCAAGCGCAGCGATCTTGCAGCTCGAGTCCCGCAACGGGCCGCTGCGCTTCAGCGGCAGCCTGGAACCCGCCGCGAGCCACCGCCTGGAGACCAGCTTCGGCGATATAACCCTGGCCATCCCGCCGGAGAGCGCTTTCGACCTGAGCCTGGAGACATCATTTGGGCGTATCCGCTCGGATATCCCAGTGACCCTGAGTGGGGATTTCAGCGGGGATTCGACCAACAGCCAGTGGAATGCCACCATCAACGGCGGCGGTCCGGAGTTGGTGGCCAATACGTCCAACGGCGATATCGCCATTGAAGTCTGGGAAATCCCCTGAGCGCAGTTACGTTTCAAAGGAGTTCAAGATGGAAAACGTCCTAATCACGCTGATTCTCACATGTTGCTTCCTGGCCGGATTTGCCGGGTTCCTGGGCCTGTTTGGTTTTTTGCGCTACCTGCGCTACCAGGAAACCATCCAACTGGCCGAAAAAGGCCTGGTCAGGCCCATCAACGGCGGTAACGGCAAAGGTGCGTTGCGCTGGGGGCTGGCCATCACCGGGTTGGGATTGGCGCTTTCCGCCGGCCTGTACCCAATCGGATTCATTCAGGGTACGGCGGGACAGTTCCCGCTTAATTTGGGGCCCTGGATGCTGGCAGGCCTGATCCCGGTATTTTTCGGCCTTTCTCTGATCGCGATACATTTCTTCACGCGCAGCGAAGGGGATGAAAATTCAAGCGGGGCACACATGGCGCAGACGGAGGCTGGCCCCCGGCCGATCCTGGATGATGAGGGAAAAGATTCTTAAAATTGATTGCATGTTTTTCCTAAATCACATATAATCGAAGGCGTAGACCTCCTTGTGTGGTGTGGGATCCGTCAAATGACCTATTGATGGATCCCACAACCTTTTAAGGGAAGTGTACAGCCCTGCAAACGGGGCTGGGGGTAATTGCAGAATGGGTACGAAGCCCGATTCCAACCAGGCGGCGGTGCCCTGCCGTCCCTCTGGTATATTTACAGTCGATTTACACCGCACCGGCCAACTGCCCTGCTTCCCGACATACCTGGGAACCCCGAGGACATGAAATGAGCTACCCATTTGCCGAAGAAAAAGTGCCGTCCGTCGATACCGGCCAGATGGTGGAGGTCGATCGCCTGATGATCGAAGAATACCGCATCGAGCTTATCCAGATGATGGAAAACGCCGGGCGCTGCCTGGCGCATCTGGCGCGCAGCCGCTTCCTGGACGGCGACCCGCGCGGCCGGCGCGTGATCGTTCTGGCGGGGACCGGCGGCAACGGCGGCGGTGCGCTGGTGTGCGCCCGGCGGCTGCACAACTACGGCGCCACCGTGCAGGCTTACATCACCAGGCAGTCGGGCAGCTTCCGCCCCGTCCCCGCGCACCAGCTGGACATCCTCAGCCGCATGGGCGTTCCGGTCCATTCCGCCGCCGGCCTGTCGGAGGCCGGTCCCTGTGACCTGGTCGTGGACGGGCTGATCGGATACAGCCTTTCCGGCGCGCCGCGCGGCAGCGCCCGCGAGATGATCGAGTGGGCCAACCAACAGGGCCGGCCGGTCCTTTCCCTCGATGCACCTTCCGGCCTGGATACCAGCAGCGGTGTGGCCCATGAGCCCAGCGTGCGCGCCGCGGCTACCATGACCCTGGCGCTGCCGAAGAAAGGGCTGTTTGCCCCGGCGGTCGCCGAGTTGGTGGGGGAAATCTACCTGGCTGACATCAGCGTGCCGCCCGGCCTGTACGCCGGAGAGACCCTCGGGCTGGACGTTGGCCCGATTTTTGCCGAGAGCGATATCGTCCGCCTGCGGTAAGAGTCGGTGGACCAACCACATCCGATCAAGGAGCCAGGACATGACCGACACCAACCCCCCCCTGACACAGCTTTACCCGCTCCCTTCCCGCCAGGTGCCGCTGGAAGGGCTGTACCTGGGCCACAATTTACGAACCGCCGGCGAGCCGGATAAGCCTTTTGTCTACTCCAACTACGTGGTCAGCCTGGACGGCCGCATCGCCGTCCCGCACCCGGAGCGGGACGAGATGACCGTCCCGGAGCAGACCTCCAACCCGCGCGATTGGCGCCTGTTCCAGGAACTGGCCGTGCAGGCCGATGCCATCCTGACCAGCGGTCGCTACCTGCGCGATTATGCTGCCGGCCATGCCCAGGAGATCCTGAACGTATACGACAACCCCCGCTTTGCGGACCTGAAAGACTGGCGGCTGGAGCGCGGCCTGGACGAATACCCGGCGCTGGTTGTGATCAGCCGGAGCCTACGCTTCCCCGTCCCGGATGTGCTCATTTCGGGAGGCAGGCGGGTGCTGCTGGTCACCACCGAACAGGCGGACCCCGATCGCCTGCGGGAGCTGAGCGGCAAGTGCGAGATCCACCAGCTCGGAAAAGAGCGCGTGGAGGGGGGGCGGATGGTCGACCGCCTGCACAGCCTGGGTTTCCGGCTGGTTTACAACAGCACGGGCCCCAGGGTGCAGCACATGCTCCTGGCAGGCGCGATGATCGACCGCATGTACCTGACCCACGCCAACCGGCTGCTGGGGGGTGAATCTTATGCCACCGTGGTGGAAGGGCCGCTCTTCGACCCCGCGCCGGGCTACCGGCTCCACACGGCCTATCACGATCCGGCCGCCCTGGACGGGCTCGGGCAGTTATTCCTTTCTTACGAACTGGTACAGGGTTGAGCCGGCGCCGGTTTAATCCCCCTCCGGGCGCAGCCCTGCAAACAGATCCTCCTCACGAAGGCGGCCGCCGTTGACCGTGCTGAACACGCGGTAGTAGCCGTCGCAGCCCCACAGCTTCTCATGATATTCATCGGGCAGGGTCACCAGCTTGCGGTACTCGGGCAGCTGGCTCTGGTGGCATGAGATCGCCTCCAGCACCGTTGGCCAGTACTGTCTGGTGTCCACGCGGGTGGTGATGGCCCAGTCCTGCCAGCTGGTCGCAAGGCGGTCTTCCCCGTCGATGGTCATGCGCAGATCCCCCAAGGCCTGCATGTACCCCTCGTGCTCCTCCCGGGTCCAGGTGCGGAAATAGAACTTGGACACGCTGTGAGGTGCCAGGCCCTGGCAGGTATACGCCGGGTTGGCTGCCAGCTGGATCGCAGCCGCGCTGAACTGGCAGATGGCGATGTGGTCGGGGTGGCCGTAGGCGCCGTTTGGGTCGAATGTGGCCACCACATCGGGACGGAAGCGGCGCAGAAATGCGACCAGCTGGGCGGCGATCTCCGCCGGCGCCGCGCTGTCCAGCTCGCCGTCGATGTAGTCCAGAAAATGCTGTTCGCGGATCCCCAGGACCTGCACGGCTTTTGCGAGCTCGGCCTCACGGATCTTGCCCAGCGCTTCCAGGCCGGGATTCTCCTCGGGCGGCCCAAACCAGCCGCGCTCCCCACGCGTGGCGGTGATCACGGTTGTCTCGATACCTTCGGCGCTGTACCTGGCGAGCGTGCCCCCGAAACCAAGGGACTCGTCATCCGGGTGGGCCAGGATGCACTTCAGCCGGAGCGCTGCACTCATTTCACCTCCCGATAGGCGCGCGCCCGTTCCCGGAAAAGCGCCTTCACGTCTGCATAGGGGATCCGCTCGGCCAGGCTTTCGACCGCGCTCTGGGATTGGGTGAACGCCCCTACGGCTTTCGAGATCCGGCCGCTGGCCTGGTAAAGATTGCCCAGCATGGCCTGGATGCGCCAGAGCATGTGATACTCCCCCAGTTTGCTGCCGTTCTCCAGCGCGGCCAGTAGCAGCGTTTCCGGCTGGTCCGA
>JBFKII010000186.1:0-8217 GCA_041632295.1 Anaerolineales bacterium
ACCGCGGGCGTACATGTTTCCGGCTACCAGGCTGGTAAGGCCCTGTGAAGCCAGCCGCTCGTATATCGTGCGAGCCTCCAGGCGGCCTGCGGCCAGGCCATCGGAAAACACCCGGACAGCATCGTCCACGGCCAGCGTGTCCCCGACATCGAACGCAAAATGCCGTGGGGCGCCGGCGAAACCGCCCCCAAAGCGGTCGAAGAACTGGTTTCCCGGAATGCCGTGCTGGGCCGGATGGGCGCCGGTGAACAGGCAGGCCTGCGAACAAAAAGTGATGCTGGGGGCGGGCGCGGTTATGGGTATGTGCAGCCCCCTGCCTACCAGCCGAGCCAGGTTGGGGACAGATCCCGCGTCCAGAGCTTGGCGGAATACATCCGGACGCAGCCCGTCAATATCGATCAGCAGGTATTTTTCTGGAGACAAGCGTGGGAAGGAAAAGGTCAGACGCCAATCAACATGGCCCGGGCAGGGGCCCCGTCGGCGCCCGCGATCTTCAAAGGCAGGCAGTAAAAATTGTAGCGCCCGGGACCCACTTTCGAAAGATCGAGTCCCTCAACGATGATCACCCCGGCTTTGAGCAGCACGTTGTGTGTGGGGGCGCTATCTTCGAAGGGCGCCACCGAGAGGTAGTCAACCCCGACCAACTTTACGCCGCGTTGAATGAGCGTTTCAGCCGCATCTGGCGCCAGCGCCACGTAATTGGTGTTGAAATCGCTGTGACCCCTGGCCCAATGTTCGGAATTGCGGGTTTTGAACAGCACCCGGCGGGTGCGTGGGGGGATTCCTGCGCGCTCAAGCACTTCATTGGTGATCAGGTCGACATCCGGCAGGTGGACCACGAAGGCACGGCCGGTGAGCAGCTTCAGTGACAGGTTTTCAACCGTGTCTCCATCTGGCAAAAAATGAAATGGCGCATCGACGTGGGTGCCGGTATGGGCGCTGATTTCGAGTCGGGTGAGGTTTGCAATTGCCCCCTCTTCCATCTTGGCGACCCTTTCCGCATAGACCGCGGGGTCCCCGGGCCAGACCGGCAAGTCCGGGGAAATCGTCAGGGTCACATCATAAATGCGCATGGCCCTAATATAAGTAATGTTCAACAAAAGGGCAAACGCACAGGCTTGACAAAGGGGGTTTTTCCGAACAGTAGTACTAATGGACTAGAGATGGGCTCGATCGACCCTCAATCGTGCTGAAAATCGATTTTTGACAGCGTAAAATCCGCCAGCGAGGCCCGATCCACGTCGATTCCGAGGCCGGGGGCCCCAGGGACATCGACGGTGCTGTCCGGATTCAGGCTGAAACGCTCCCGGGTGATATCGCGCCGGTAGTAGCGGTCGGTGGCGGAAATATCCCCGGGCAGCGTGAAATTCGGCAAGGACGCCAAAGCCAGGTTGGCCGCCCGGCCGATGCCGGTCTCCAGCATGCCGCCACACCATACCGGGACCCCCCTTTCCCGGCACAGGTCGTGGATTTCAAGGGCATTCAGCAGCCCGCCCACTCGGGCCTGCTTGATGTTGATCACCCGGCAGGCGTCCATCTCCAGGGCCTGCCGGGCGGCGCGTGGGTGGATGATGCTTTCATCCAGACAGATCGGCGTGCGCAGCTGTTTCTGCAGCTGATGGTGGTCCCAGAGATCGTCCTCCTGGAGCGGCTGTTCGATCAGCAGCAAGCCGAAGTCGTCCAGGGGCAGCAGGGCGCCGGCGCTTTCCAAATCGTAGGCCGAGTTGGCGTCGACCTGGAGCTGGAGCTCAGGAAACGCCCGGCGGACGGCCTCCACCTCGGAAACATCCCGGCCGGGCTTGATCTTCAACTTGACCCGGCGGTAACCTTGCGAAAGGTAACCGCCGACCGTATCCACCAGGGCCTCCGGGTCGGGCTGCAGTCCTACCGAAACCCCAACTGCCACCCGCTTCAGCACTCCTCCCAACAGAGCCTGAAGAGAGCGCCCCTGCCGCTTCCCGGTGAGGTCCCAGAGTGCCATCTCGAGGGCGGAACGTGCCATCGGGTGGCCTCGGATCCCTTTCACCAGGCGACGGTAACCCTGCGGCCCGTCCACCCGGCTGGCCAGCAAGGCGGGGCACAAAAAATCCCGAAGGACGTGCCAGGCGGTGGCGGTGGTCTCGTACGAGTACCCCGGGTTCGGGTCCACCGGGCATTCCCCCCAGCCGGAAAGGCCTTCCGATTTCACCTCAACCAGCAGGCAATCGCGCATATCCTGGCGGCCGAATGAAGTCTCAAAGGGCGAAACCAGGGGCATGGACAGATGATACAGGCCGATAGAATCAATTCTCATGCCAGAACCGCCTTCGCCAACTTCGATGCCCCTCATGACTTACGAAACCCCCCCAGCCGGCGCTCCCCATCGCTGAGCACGTAGAAACTGCGCGGGCTTTCGCCGCGCATGAAAATGAAATCCGTCACAATATAGCCCTGCTCGAACAGCCCGCGGAAAATCTGCCGGGTATGCAGGCGCCAATTCAGGGCCAGATCCGGATCCGCCTGGCGAACTTCTTGAATATCCGGGGGGATTTCGACCAGATAAAAGGGCGGGTGGGATTCCACCCTCGGTGGCTCGACTCCCAGGGTTTCCGCCAGGCCACCCATCGACCAGGCCTGATCGGGGAGCTGCGGCAGGCCGCCCGGGCCCAGCCGGGTGGGGTTGACGATCTCGGCCCCGGCGGAAAAATAATCGCCCAATTCCAGGGAGCGGCGCGGGTTGCGGCTCATTCGGTCGCGTGCCCGGCTGGTGTTCACCCATAAATCGACCTGAAAACGGTCGGAAGGATACCCGGCGTTGATCTGGTCGCGCATTTCGCCGTAGTAATTCGGCAGATAGACACTGCAAACCGCCCCGATACGGGAGATATTTAGGAAAGCGTTTCGGCTCTGCAGCGGATCGTATGTCCAGGTGATGCGTTCGATGCCTTGCTTGCGCACGATCTGCCATTGGGCCCGTTTGAGCAAAAAGCCGATCCCCCGATCGCGGAATTCGGGTAGGACCCCCAGCATATGTGAGTGGTGGCTGATCACCGCCTCAGACCCCTCGTAATGGACGTCTGGAAAACCGTAGACCAGCCCGACCAGTTGGTCCTCAAGAAACGCGCCCAGCAAGAGCGACCCATGGTGGATGCCCGCCCACAGCAGGTGGAAGGGAACGACATCCTCCGTGCCCCAGACGCGGCGCTGCAGCGCTTCGGCGGCCAGAATATCTTCCTGGGAGCTGAGCACCCGGATCAGCGGATCAGCGACGACCATTGCGCGAGCTCCTCGGCCGGAAAAGGGTGCGCCGAAACTGCCGGCCCCAGTTGGTCGTCCGCAGATAGTCAATTTTGGACGGGAAGCGTGAAGGAAGCAGCCCGAAAACGCGCGGCAAGGTGTCCAGCCCGGTCGTTCGGTTGACGGCCAGGTAGTCCAGCCAGAAAGCGGACACCGGCAGGCCAGGAAAGACCGCTTCCAATAGGACCGTCAGGGCCCGCAAAAAAGGCGGCCGGGTGCTGACCAGGGTGCGTTCTTCCCCAATCACACGCAGAACGGTATGCACGACCTCGCGGAAAGAGAAATACTCCGGCCCGCCCAATTCGAAAGTGTGGTTGCGTGTGCCGTCTTCCTCCAAAGCCCACACCAGGCAGGTCACCAGGTCCTCCACCCAGAGCGGCTGCAGCATGGTCTGGCCGTCGCCCGGCAACAGAAAGACGTACGGCAGGGCCTGGCAAAGCATCGCCAGGGTGGTCGTAAAGCTGTCATTTTTTCCGAACAGCAGGGCGGTGCGCAGAATTGTGTAATCCGGGCCGCCGCGCTTGAGGTGTTCTTCGGCGATTCCCTTTGTTTTCAGGACTGTGTAGGCGGAGGCGCGGTTGGCACCCAGGTGGCTGAGGCTGAAAATCCGGTCGACGCCGGCATCCGCGGCGGCCTCGGTGAGCGCCTGGGTCCCGCGGATATCCGTCTCCACCAGCCTGGCGCGGGCGCCGTGCCATTCACTGCCGGCCAGATGGTAGACGACATCCACCCCGACCATAGCCGCCCGCAGGCCGCGCGGGTCGTCCAGGCTGGTCACAGCGACTTCCAGGGGTATCCCGGCCGGCAGTGCCGGGTTGCGGTGTGAAGGCCGCAGCAGCACCCGCACCGGGTAACTGTGCTCCACCAGCTGGCGCAGCAGCGATCGGCCGACAAAACCGGTCCCACCGGTCACAAGAACCATAGAACGGAGATTATAGCATCAAGGCCCCTGGTAAAATGGCCCCTGATGCCCGAGCCCGATTCCGCTAATCTGTTCGTTTACGGCACGTTGCTCTCCCCAAAGCCTGATGCCGACCCTGCAGACATTTTCAATTTCAACAAAATCGCGATCTTTCTGAAAAATATCATCCCCGCCCGGCTGAAGGGCTCGGTCTTGTACGATTTTGGCTCGTTTCCGGGCGCCTTCCGCGGGGAAGGAACCATTCGGGGGGAAGTGCTGCAGCTTGATGGCCGGGCTTTCGAGGTGCTCGACCCCCTGGAAGGCCATCCGGATATGTACTACCGGGAAATCGTGGAGGTGGAGACCGATTCCGGCCCGATGCAGGCCTGGATTTACTGGGCCCCGGACGACCTGCGCCCCATGGGCAGCCCGATCCCGAATGGCGACTGGCTCAAGCGAAATGCCTGATCACGGTTCAAGGGCATTTTCCAGGTCTTCCATCAGATCTGCCGGATTCTCCAGCCCTACAGAAATTCGGAGCAGGTTTTTCGGCGTGCGGCCGTGCGGTCCTTCCACTTTGTAGCGGTGCTCCACCAGGCTCTCAACGCCTCCCAGGCTGGTCGCCCGGGAAAACAACTGAAGCTTCCCCTGGACCGCTGCCGCCGCTGTTTCCCCGCCGGCCAACTCGAAAGAAAGCATGCCTCCAAAACCTGCCATCTGTTCCCGGGCGACGGCATACCCCGGATGGCCAGGAAGTCCGGGGTAGTGCACTCGTGCTACTGCCGGATGCCGGTGCAAAAACACGGCGAGGTGCATCGCGGAATCGGTTTGGGCCCGGACTCGGACCGGCAGAGTCATCAGACCGCGGCGGATCAGCCAGCTGTCGAAAGGCCCCGGCACCGCCCCCGCCCCGTGCTGCAGGCTGGCCAGGCGCTCCGCGGTACTGCCCTCTTGCCTGCAGACCACCATACCTCCCATCACATCACTGTGACCGCCAAAATATTTGGTGCTGGAGTGCAGCGCCAGATCGGCCCCCAGCTCGAGCGGCCGCTGCAGCACCGGCGTGGCCCAGGTGTTGTCGACTGCCACAAGTGCCCCGACTTCCCCGGCAGCCCGCACCACCCAGGCGATATCCGTAATTTGCAGCATCGGGTTTGAAGGAGTCTCTACGAATATCATACGGGTATTGGGTTGCAGGGCGGCTCGGAAGGCCTCCGGGTTGGACAAATCCGCAAACGAAGCCTGCAATCCCCAGCGAGCCATGTCCATGATCAGGTCTCGCGAGCCATGGTAGATGTCGTCGGGCGCAAGCACATGGTCGCCTGGTGAAAGGGTCTGCAGCACGGCATGGATGGCTGCCATCCCTGAAGCGAATGCCAGCCCGCGGTCACCGCCTTCCAACGCCGCGACTGTTTCCTCCAGTGCGCTGCGATTGGGGTTGCCGGAGCGGGTGTAGGTATGGGGGCCGACCAGTCCCCCTTGCGAGTCCCGGGCGAACGTGGTCGAGAGATGGATGGAGGGGGCAACCGCCCCGAAAGCGGGGTCCTCCTGGTGTCCGCCCCGCACAGCAATCGTCTCTATCTGCATGGCTTCTCCTGAAATTCAACCAGATCGAAGGATTCCATCTTAACCGTTTTTTCCTGCCGGGACCTACCCAAACCACGCTTGCTCAATCGGCTGCGTTGACAGGACTCTTCGATCACGGTATTCTTTTATTGAATTCGCTCCGGTATTTCCGGAAAGGAGGCTTGGACAATGACAGCTTATTTCCGCACGAACCTTTTGTACAGCCTCCGGAGTGGTCCGATCGCATGAACCTGGCGCATTACTGCGCTTGTCTGCGGCTGCTCCGGATGGAGCAGTTTTTTTATTTCCGCGAACAAGTGCAAGGATAAACATGGCCAAACCCAAAAGCAAAAAAAGAAGAAAGTTAAAAAACCTCTCGGTCGAAGAGCGCTTTGACGAGGACCGCCTCGACCAGCGCCAGATCCTGGATTACGAAAGCCTGAGCAACAAGCAGTCCCGCTGGCGAGAACGCCTGGACGAGGACGAACCGCTTCCGGAATACGACCCGGCGGATTATGCCGGGCAGCCGATCGGCACGGTGATCCAGATGCTGAGCGGCCACCATTACGTTTCACTGGATGAGAGCCGGGAGGTCCTGGATGTGGTCATCAAAGGCATCTTGAAAAAAGGGATCCGCAATACAACGACCGTGGTGGCGCCCGGCGACCGGGTGCACATCGAAACCCTGGACGACGGCACGCAGGTGATCTCCGGTGTGCTGCCGCGCAAGTCCACGCTCTCGCGGCCCTCCCCTACCCGCACCCACCTGGAAGACGTGATCGTCGCCAACGTCGACCAGCTGATCATCGCTTCCAGTGTCGGTGGGCCGGCGTTCTGGCCCGAACTCGTCGATCGCTACCTGGTTTTCTCGGAATACTACCACCTCCAACCGCTGCTGGTGGTCAACAAAATCGACCAGGGCGAAACGGAAACCCTGGAAGAAATCCGTTCGCTTTACAACGACCTGCTGGGATACCCGTTGATGTTCACCAGCGTGGAAACCGGTGAGGGGATCGAAGCCCTGCAAAAAGCGATGGCCGGAAAATCAAACGTCATCACCGGACTTTCCGGCGTGGGCAAGTCCTCCCTGCTGAACTCGATCGAGCCCGGCCTGAATCTCAAAATCCGCAGCGTCAATGAGCGCTACGGCGGAGAAGGCAAGCACACTACGCGCACTACCACCCTCCACCGGCTGGCGATCGCGGGCCAGGGGGGCGAGCCGACTTTCGTCGCCGATACGCCCGGCATCCGCACTTTCGGACTTTGGGACCTGACACCCGAGGAGCTGGACTACTACTTCATCGATTTCCGGGATCGGATCCCCCACTGCCGCTTCAATGACTGCACGCACCACGAAGAGCCCGGCTGTGCGATCACCGAGGCGGTGGAGGCCGGCGAGATCGCCGGGAGCCGCTACGAAAGCTTCCTCACCCTGTACGACGAAACCGACCCGGTCCACGACCGCCCGTTTTAGGCAGAAGAAGAACGAACCATCCCATGCAGCCTATGATCCAATCATCGATTCGGGCCGTGATTTTCGATGTCGGCGGCGTGCTCCTGCGCACCGAAGATCGGAAACCGCGCACTTTGCTGGCAGACGGTCTTCGACTGACCGTCTCTCAGCTCGAGGATCTGGTTTTCAACGGAGAATCCGGCCACGCCGCTCAGCGAGGGGAGATAAGCACCGACGTCCATTGGGCACAGGTCGGAAAAAAACTGGGAGTCGGGGGGAATGAGATCGCCGCCATCCGTGAAAGTTTCTTCGCCGGGGATGTGGTCGACCGGCAGCTGGTCCGTTTTATCGGCGATTTGAGACCGGCATTCAGAACTGCCATCATCACCAACGCCTTCGACGATATGCGGGCTGCGCTCCAGGGAACGTACGGCATCGCACCCCATTTCGACCACATCGTGGTCTCCGCGGAGGAGGGGGTGATGAAACCCGACCCGCGCATCTATCGAAAAACGCTCTCACTTTGCGAGGTGGAGGCGCACCAGGCGATCTTCGTCGACGATTTCCCGGAAAATGTGCAGGGCGCCCGCCGGCTCGGGATGCAGGCCATCCACTTTCGCGACCGGGACGAGACTTTGCAGACCTTGAATAAAGCGCTGGGGCTTGGCTGAGGTGGCCGGGCGGTGAAAGCCCTGCTCCGCGAGATCCTGACCGACATCAAGGCCGCCCTGCGGATCGGGGATCCGGAGGCGGTGCATGCCGCCCTGGAACAAATTCGCAGCCTGGATGAAAACGAACTCCCGGCCGGCGCCCTGCTTCAACTCGGGCAGGCGCTTTCCCCCCTACAGGAAAAAGAACTGCTCGCCCTGGCGGGCGATCCGGACTCATTTTTACGCGCCGCGGCCGCGGCCGGATTGGTCCGTCGATCTGCAAAAAAACAGGATGATTCCTGGCAATTCCTGGACCGGATGGCCGGCGACGAAAGCCCGGAGGTTCGATGGGTCCTGGCGCGGGCGCTGCT
>JBFKII010000187.1:0-8206 GCA_041632295.1 Anaerolineales bacterium
AAGGTAGATCAGGAAGACCTGTCTGCGGATCGCGCCGACCGTCTTCATGATCCCGATTTGCCGCACCTGGTTGGTGATAATGGCATTGATGGTGTTGACCACCAGGAAAATGCTCAAACCAAGCGACATAAAGGCCATCGTGACCAGGATAATCCCCAAGCCGTCCAGGAACTCCTGGGCCTGTGCCCGGTCGGGATCGGTGATATCGATGCTGAAAGCGGACACCGCCGAGCGCACCCCAAGGCGTACCAGACGATCCTCAACCACTTCCGCCGCTTCCCGGGCGGTCTCCTCGTCATAGCTTGGAACGGAGAAACGAAGGTTGGTATAGGCGTTGCTGCCGGTGATCGCCTCCCAGCCGGCCATATCCAGGTAAAAAGCAGGCTGGCCGAACAGGTTGAAGGGCGGCGGGCTTTGGCCCGGGTCCCGTACCGTTCCGGAAAGGGTCATGGGAACGGTACGATTGGCGCCTTCAAAGTAGATCGTGCCACCGATTTCCGGCAAGCCGTAATGCGGCAGGTGGTTGAACTCGACTGCAACCGAGTCCTCTGTAGGCCAGGTTCCAGAAATGAATTCCACCAGGTCGAAGCGCTGGTTTTCATAATCTTCCAGCGCCGTTACGGTCGAATCCTGCCAATCCGAACCCGGCTCGGGTTTCCAGCGGATGTTTAGCCTGGAAAAGCCTTCCACCTGGTCCACCCCGGGCAGATTTTGGATGATCTCTACGATCGGATCGCTGAAAGGGACATCCAAAGCCATCCGGACATGGGCCGGCTGGCTTGCCTGGCGTGAAGCATCGATGAAATCGTTCAGCAGCCGGTTGCTGGTTTGGGTCAAACCGAGAGCCAGCACGCCGACGGAGATGCTGAGCACCACGAGCACAGTGCGCCCGTGGTTCAGCCACAGGTCTCTCCAAACCTTTTTAAAAGCAGTCCGCATCAAGGAATTATAATTTTTGTGGCAGCTTCCGGCCACCGGTTTGCGGATGGGCGGGAATTCGGAGTTCCTTTCCCCCGGTTGGTCTGTACCGAGGGATGCTGGTTCGCATGCATCGGGACGGAAGCATGGAATCCCCTGTGAGGGAGTGGTTCTTTGCAGCAATGCACGAAGCTTGGGAGAAAAAATGGAGAATTTGCGGGTCAACATCGATAGGCTGATGCGCGATATTGAAGCGCTGGCCGAAATCGGCGCAACTGGAGACGGTGGCGTCCACCGGCCTGCCCTCTCGGATGCCCATCTGGCAGCGCGGGCGTGGTTTAAGAATCGAGTCCTGGATGCCGGCCTGGAATTCCAAATGGACGCGGCCGGCAATGTGTCCGGACGGCTGCCTGCCCCGGACCCGGCCGCGAAGACGCTGCTGATCGGCTCGCACCTCGACTCGGTGCCCAACGGAGGGCGTTTTGATGGCGCCGTCGGGGTGCTGACCGCCCTCGAGGTGCTGCGGACCTTCCGTGAAACCGGGATTACATTCCGTTATCACCTGGAAGCGATCGACTTTACCGACGAAGAGGGAACCCTGGTCGGATTGCTGGGTTCTCGGGCGCTGGCAGGTATTCTCAGCCCAGATGAATTGGAGAACCCGCGCGGCGGCCGGGAAGCGCTTGCAGCGGGAATGGCGCGTGCCGGGCTGACAAACCCGCGGGCCGCCAGAAGATTGCCCGAGGAGCTCGCAGGTTATCTGGAAGTGCATATCGAGCAAGGCCCGCGCCTGATCGAAGCCGGCGCCGAGATCGGAATTGTAGAGGCGCTGGTCGGGATCGGGTCGTACGAGTTGGTTTTTCTGGGCCGGGCGGACCATGCCGGAACCACGCCCATGGACAGCCGCAGGGACGCGGGGTTAGGGGCTGCAGCTTTGATCCTCGCGGCCACGGATGCCGTGCGAGGTGCGTATCCGGATTGCGTGGTGAATTTCGGCCGGGTGGAAGTCATTCCGGGGGCGCACAACATTGTGCCCGGCCGGGTGAATTTGGGAATGGAATTCCGTGCGCCCAGCCAGGCCAGACAGGACTCGTTGGAGGATTCCTTGCTCCAGCTTGCCCGCCGCACCGCCGAAACGCACAACCTCAGTCTGCAAGAGACCAGCCAGGCCTGTGTCCCCCCGGCGGCCTGCGCTCCGGAAATTCAGCAGGCCTTTGAATTGGCCTGCCGTCGCCTGGAGCTGCGGTCGATCCCACTGTTTTCAGGCGCAGGGCACGACACCCAGGCCCTGGCAGCTGTATGCCCGGCCGGCATGATCTTCATCCCTTCCACAGGGGGCAGCCACAACCCGAAGGAGCACGCCACCCGACAGGCGATTGAAAATGGGGCCAACACCGTGCTGCAGGCGGCAGCGGTGCTGCTGGGCGGTTAGGGCTCAATCAGGGTCGAAGCCAGGTTGAGGAACTCGTCCAGGGAAAGCTTTTCGGGGTCGGAAACGGACTCGATGTCGAACGGCTGGTCGTAGAACAAGGAAAAATACCAGCCATCCTTATACCAGCGAAGCCAAAACGAGGCCGCATTTTCATTCCAGAAGCGTTCGACACTTGAAAATTGCCCGTTTACAGGGATCGGCCCGGAGTAGCTCCAGCCTCCCAGTACTAACTCCCCCACCAGGTCCTCCCGAACCAGTGGAAATTTTCGGACTCGTGCTCTTTGCGCGATCGGCAGGTCAAAAAATTTAGGGTTGGCTTCGCTCTGCGACAGCACCAACACAGCCGGTTGGAAGCTGGTCGAATACAGATATACCTGGATCACGCCGTCAAAACCGTTGGTCTCTTTTCTAAAAAATGCCGTCGAGGACAAAGTCAACCTGTCATCCACATCTTTCAGTTCAGCATACGCAAACGGGGCCTGTTCTGCCGTTTCCTGGAGGGTGGTGGGAAAATCGAGAGGCAGAGAAAAGCTCCGCAGGCCGGTGGGCAGTTGGTTGACCGGTTCTATCATGATATTGGAAGCCAGCCGGTTGAAAAAATCGGAACGATCGTCCAGGACCGCGGCTTGTTTACCGCGGCTCCAAAGCCGCACGCCGCGCACGGTCCCACCGGCGAGATAATGCCCATCTTCGGAGAACGATAAGCTGAGCACCTGGTCTTGATTGCTACGGTGCAAAGTTTCCATGTGCATGCCACCCTTGAGCGCCCAAAGATGGATGGTGCTGTCGAAAGTCCCGCTGGCCAGTATTGGTTCTGTCGGGGAGAAAGCCAGGGCGTGCACCCAATCGCCGTGATGCAGGGTCAGATCGTATTCAACCGTCAGATCAGACTCATCGCCGGAAATGCGCCACAAGTGCAGGTCCCCGTCGGCGGAAGCTGATGCCAGCAGGCTCCCATCCGGGGAAAAGGCGACATCCAGCACGTTCAATGTATGGCCTCCCACACGCCGGATCACGCCTCCGTCACCCGTATCTCGCAGCCAGATTTCAGTCTTGGAAACGGTTGCCAGGATCCGGCCATCAGGCGAGTATGCCAAAGCGCGGACATTCTGCTGAGAGATGTTATGGGTACGGAAAAATTGGCCTCCGTCTAACTCCCAGATCCACAAGGCTTTTTGGGAGCCAACGGCCAGGGCCTCGCCATCCGGCGAAAACGTCAGATCCAGAATTTGCCCAGATTGACTCTCAAGCAGGTGGATCACTTCGGTTCGAGAGAGATCCCAGATCGCCACGCTTCCATCCACCGAGCCGGCTGCCAGAAATTTCCCATCCGGGGAAACCGCAACGCTGTTGATGGGTTGGTCCTGCTCCTGGAGCCGTTGAACTTCCCGACCCGAGGCATCCTGCACGAGGACACTGCCATCCTGACCGCCGCTTACCAGCAAACCTTCGGGCGTGAAGACCACCGAGTTGACCCATCCGTTGTGCCCCGGAAGTGTGGCCTGAAAATGCCATTTTCCCTGATCTGCCTCTTCGGCTTTTTCGTGACTGGCGGAGAAAATTTCGGAGGTGAATCTATCCAGGATCCAGATATCACTGCAGTTGTTGGGTACGCATCCGGAACTGTCGATCTCGTAAGACATAAAGCTAAGGTGGCGGCCATCACGAGAGATCGACGGGTAAGAGATCAGAGTCACGCCGGTGGTGTTCCAGGGGGTCTGAATGGCGATTTGTGAGTTGGTCCCCTGTTCCAAATCACGGACGTACAACCCGTAACAATCCCAGAACTGGAAAAAAATATCCCCACACCAGACTGCGCTGGGGTTCTCGACGAGATTTTCTGCGGCAGAGATGTAGACTACATAGCGCCCATTGGCGGAAATATGGATACGGCTGTTCCAGTTTGGCGGTCCGATTGTCCCGCTGCTTCCGTTTCCCAGGATGCCGTCGCTCCCCTGGCTGGCCGCTTCAATCTGTCCAGTTTCAAGGTCAAAAACGAACACATCGTTCGCATCGTTTTCGTCGCCGGGCACCAGGTTGCTGGAATCGGAAATGAAAATTGCTTTGTTGCCGTCGGTGGAAATGACTGGTATGTATGAATTCCCATTTCCTGGATTGCCATTTTCGTCTACGTTGAGCAGCTTTATTTCGTCCCGCTGCCAATCGTATAGCACGGCTTCGAATTCATTTGGGTTTTGCAACCGCTGGTAGAAACGGTCCCGGAAGCCAAGCTGGAGGGCGATCAGACGACCATCACCGCTCATGCTGAGATAAGTGGCCATATCATAGAAAGATTTTCCTACCGCAATACGCCGGGTGATGTCCTGCTTGAAATCTCTTACTGTCAGGTCGGCACAAACGATCTCATCTCCTGCCACCTCTTCGCATGAGTCCACCGAGCCGATGCCGCGGAATGCCCAGAAAGCCACCACGTTCCCGTCGCCTGAAATCGTGGGAAGCACGCTGGGGTGCTCGAACGTGCTGCCATCTCTCCAGGAGGTTACCTGGACTGTCTCGCCGGTCATCCGGTCGTGGCGGAAAATATACGAGCAGCTTCCCCAGTAAGCCCGTTGCTGGCAAGGTGGGGGCGATTTGCCGTCCAGGTTCGTCGCATTCGAGACGAACACGACAAAACGCCCATCGGCCGAAATGTCAGGTGTGTAGCTGTCCGAATTGCTCTGTGCGCCCTCAGAAGAAACACTGACGCGTTCGATAGTTCCCTGGTCCTTGTCGAAGACAAAGATATCCGAAGCCAGGTTGGTATCCCCCCGAACCAGTGATGGATCGTTGGATGCAAATGCGACAAATCGACCATTGTCCGATAAAACTGGCTCCGAGTTGTAAATGTACTCTGTAAAAGCAGATCTTTCGGCTTCCGGGGCCTCAACCGTGCGCAGGTCGGCGATCTGCTGGATCGGTGGCAGTTGAGGGGTGCGGGTGGGGAAGAGCGCCTGTTCGCCCCCGGTCGCCAGGTTTCGGTTGGAAAATTGGATGACCGCCAACACTGCCAACCCGGCCAAGACCAGCCAGGAAAATTCTTGCCACTGAGGGAAAAGCTTTCGCCGGCTGGTCGGATCACTGGGCAGCGGCCTGTCGGAGAGGTGGACTTTATCCAGGACAACTTCGAGATCAATGTCGATGGGATTGATTTCAGCCGGTTCGGAGGGATCGGAGGGATCGGATGAGGTCAGCGTTTCCACCTGGGTGGCGATCCGGTTCTCCCGTTGGTTGAGCACATGTGCGATTTCCGCCACGTTCAAGGCGTGCGGCGGTGCAGCCAGGACCATCGGCATATCCGCCGAGACCGCTTTTCGCTGGCGACTCGGGAGTCTGCCGGTCAGCACATGCCAGACGTGCCGGTACAGCCAGGCCTGGAAAGAAGGATTTTCCTCCGGAGTGTACGTTGGCAGCCGGGTGAGGGCAGTGGCAAAGACCGCCGCGATCCGGTCAACCTGGCGAGAAGGGCTTTCGCCCGTTACCGCCTCCGCCAGGCCGGCCACGGGTGCCAGATATGCCTGGAGCAGTGCTCTGGCGACGCGCGGGTCGGTCGGATCCAACTCGAGGATTTTCTCTTCGAAATCGAAAGAAATGTAAGCCATTCTCACCAAATATACACCCGAAAATGGCAAATGGTTGCGGCGTTATTCGAGGATTAATCTGGCCGATTCAACAATCCGGTATTTCCTTGCGGGTTCACCCGGTTCCTGATCGAATTCTGAAATGGGGTTGAACCCCAGCCGTGTGGGGCGGAAATCTTATTGTTCCCGGAAATGCCCGTGAGGGCGGACCTCGAAATCGGGGAATACCGTGCCGAGAGCGGGGTTGTGCAGACGTTTGGCGACCAGCTCCCCGAGCACATGGCGGTAATCCAGCGTGACGGCCAGGTCACCGGGGCCAAAAAGCTGCCCATCCTGGAGCCCGGGCCAATCCGTGTGCACTTTCCCACCGGCCACACTGCCTCCCAGAAGCATCATCATAGAGCCGTGCCCGTGGTCGGTGCCCAGGCTGGCGTTTTCGTAAGCTCGTCGGCCGAATTCGGACATCACCACAATCGTCAGTTTGTCGATCCGATCCGCCAGATCTGCGTGGAAGGCGGCCAGGCCCCCGGCCAGATCGGACAAAAGGCTGGCCATCAAGCCCTGGCTGCCCCCCTGGCCGAAATGGGTATCCCAGCCGCCCAGGTCGATGGCGGCCACCTCCAGGCCGGCTTCCGCTTTTACCAGCATAGCGATCTGGCGCAGCCCGAGACCGAAATCGGTATTTGGATACACCGCACCGCCCCCCGGTTTGTAAGCCGAGGGATTGAGGGCCTGGAGCGTGTCCAGGATGTCGAGCGTTTCCCGCCCGATCGCCTCCAGAGGGCCGTCCCCCCGGTAAAGGGTGGCCAGGGAGCGGCGCATGAGCCCCGCGGCTTTCAGATCGCCCCCCAAGTGGAAATCGGCGATGGATTGCAACGCGGTGACCGGGATCGGGCCGCGCAGGCTGACCTGTGGGCTTTGGCCCAGGCCGATCGCCCGAAGCGGAGACCGGTTGCCGGTGTCCAAGGAAGCCAGGTGGCGCCCGATCCAGCCGGAGCCGGGGCCGCTCTCGTCGTCAACCCCGCGCTCCATCAGGGCCATAGCTTTGAAATGCGAACGCGATTCGTCCGGCGCTCCGACCGCGTGGACCAGGCCCAGGTGGCCTGCCGACCAGGGTTCCAGCAAGGGGGCCATCGCCGGATGCAGCCCGAAAAAACCATCCAGGTCCAGGGCGCGCTCCCCGTTTCCGGCACGCGGGTCGTCCGGCCGTGGTATCCCCAGGGTGGGCCGCAGGTCGTAGTAGGCCGCTTCCCCATGCGGCACGACCATATTGAGGACATCCGCCGCCCCCCGCAGGAAGACCACCACCAGCACGTCGCCGCGCGGCCCGGAATGCCTGGGTGCGAAAGCCATGCGCGGCATCCAGGCCGGCCAGGCCACAGCCCAGGGTTTTTGCAGTGCGGTTTTGATGCGGTCGATTTGAAATTCAGGCATATCAGTCTCCTTCGTGAGTTTGAGGCCGGTGTAGGAACGAGGCCCACAGCTCCAGAGCGGGTTTGGGGCGGCCGTCGTTTTCCCGCAAACCGACCCCGGCAAACCAGGCGAGGCCGTCCAGGTCGCCCGGATCGCGCCCCTGTGCCCGAGCGGCCTGCCGGTACGCATCGAGATCGAAATCCGTCAGCAATAAGTTGACCCACAATCGCAGCCGGTTCCCGATCTGGTTTTGTACCGACTCCAGGAACTGCACCTGGGCTTCCGTGGAACCCGTCAGGTTGCCGACCAGTCGGGAAGCGTAACCGCCCTCAGCGACCGCGAGCGGCTTAGCAGTTTGATCCGCCAGGGGAGTGTAATAATCCGGCGGAATCGGCTCGCCGCCGGAAAAAATGAAATAAGGGTAGGTCGATATCGCCCAGATATCCAGATTCGGTTCGAACGCCTGGACTTGCTCCCATTTCGGAAGACCCGTCGTGCTGCCTTCAAAAACCTGCGGAAACCGTTGGGTCAGGCTCTCCCACTGGAAGGTGACAAACACCAGGGTATCCGGGGACTCGGCTTTTACCTGGGCATATGTCTCTTGATACAGGCTGTGGAAATGGGGCATGTCCTCGGGGTGGGCATCGCCATAGGTGTTGATCTCGGATGCCAGGCCGAGATACTGTGGCCGGAAGGTGCGCAGCAGCCAGAGGGTGAAATGGCGGAACGACGCCCGGACGTCCAGATTTGCGAAGCTGCCTTCCCAGCCCTGGGGTAGGCCAAAAAATTCCCGCCGATCGAGACCGTTGAGCGGGTCGACCACAAAGACCACCCCCAGGCCGTGCTGGCCGGCCAGTATGACCTG
>JBFKII010000188.1:0-8202 GCA_041632295.1 Anaerolineales bacterium
ATTCCAGATGCGGTCGGTCATTCACCGACCAACCGGCCCGCCTTCGAGAGCGGCACGCTGCTGTGGGACCAGACCGATAATCCCGGCGGCAGCCATGCCCCCTCGCAGAACTTCACCGACTTCGGAGCCACCGGCCAGGCGGCCGATGACTTCGTGGTCCCGGCTGGAGGCTGGACGTTGGACCGGGTCTTCATCGATGGTCTGTACGCCGCCGGCGGTATCGGCGGCCAGGGCGGCCCGGCTGCTAACTTCGACGTGTTCTTCTACGCCGACAACAGCGGCGCCCCGGGCGCCGTGGTTGCCAGTGAAACCGCACTCGTGGCCACCAGCGATGTCCAGGGTGACGTCACGCTCGACCTGACCTCCCCGGTGCCGCTGCCTGCGGGCACGTACTGGGTATCGGTCTATGCCAACCATCCCTTCAACCCGGGATCGGAGCAGTACTTCTGGCGCACCCGTACCGTGCAAACCGGCAGCCCCTACCACTGGCAGGACCCGGCCAACCTGTTTGGAACCGGCTGTACCTCCTGGATGCCCGGGGCTTCGGTCTGTGGTGTCGGAGGCGGAGTGGCCCCTGACCTGATCTTCCAGCTGTACGGATCGGTCGGCGCAGCGGTCACCTGCGATGTGGCCGAGAACATCCCCTGGCTGAGCGCGAGCCCGGCCAATGGAGCCCTCGCCCCCGGCGCGACCGCCAATGTCACCGTAACCTTCAACTCGTCCGGGCTGGGCAGCGGTACCTACAACGCCGCACTCTGTGTGATCAGTGACGACCCGCTCAACCCGCTGGTACCTGTGCCTGTCACGCTGACCGTTCCATAGCGGTCAGACGGGGAATTCGCCCCAAATCAAACCAAGAGCCCTCCTCACGGAGGGCTCTTCTCTTTTTAAATAAATTTCCCACAGTAAAGGGCTCAATTTTCGTACCAGTGGAAAGTGGAAAATTTGGGCTGGTCGGGGGCATATTAATACGGCGGCCCGATCCGCAGGCAAGCCAAATATCGAGACGCCTAAAAAACCGAACCCAAGGCCGCAAAGACGCGAAGTAAATGCCTGCCGGAAAATCGGACCTCTCAAGCCTAGGGTCCTGGCGACTCTGCGACTCTGCGTTTTTCAGGGGCGCAAACGGACCGATCCGTTTGCGGACCAGACATCCGATCTATTCGATGCCCGAAGACGCACAGAAAAAGCCTTCGACCGGTAGGTTTGTATCGCGGCGATTGCTTTTGCGGCGTTCGCTTTTTCAGGGATCGGTCACCTGAAACAAAAAGCATGACCACATCCGGGCAAATATGGTGAATTCTTGACTGAATATTGGAAATCCTTAAAAAATCGCCGGCCGTGGGCTCAGCCGCCGGGCCACACCCGGCGGGCGGTCTCGGCGATCGTGCGCAGCTTGTGCTGCTGGTCTTCCCGGCTGATGGCGTTTCCAATCACCGAAGTCGCAAAGCCGCACTGGGGGCTCAGCGCCAGGTTCTCCAGCGGAAAATGCCTGCCGGCCGCCTCGATGCGCGCCGCCAGTTCGGCCACGCTTTCTCTGCGGGGGGTTTTGGTAGTGACCAGCCCGAGGACCACGATCTTATCCCCCGGCACGTCCCGCAGCGGCTCAAACGATCCCGAGCGTTCGTCATCGTATTCCAGCAGCAGGCGCTGGGCCTTGATGTGCTTGAATATCGGGGCGGCGATCAGATCGTAGCCGCCCTCCACCAGCCAGCGGCTGCCCTGGTTGCCGCGGCACAGGTGGAACCCGAACGTGACGCCCGGGAAATCTCCCATCACGGCGTTATCCATTTCCACGCCGCGCTGCAGGTACTTCTCCAGCGGCCAGCCCTGGCCTTCGTAAAAGGCTCTCGTGTGCGGGTCCAGCAACAGCGGGTAATGCGGAGCGTCCAACTGGATATACGTCGCGCCCAGCCGCACCAGCTCCTCCACTTCCTCCCGCAGGATATCGACCACGTCTGCAAGGAAGCTGTCCAGGGTGGGATAAACGTGGCCGGAGAGGGATGCAGACCAGAAATTGGCCCACAGGCTGGGGCTGGGCAGGGTGATCTTGGCCACCCGGTCGGTGCGGGCGCGCAGGTAGGTGAACTCCTCGGCCGACAGGTGGCGCCGGCGCCGCAGTTTTCCGGTGGCGCCCAGCCGGTTGGGGCGCTCCCTGTTCCAGTCTCCGACCGCCTGGTCCCCTTTCCATTCACCCCACAGAAAAGCGTCCAGATCCCACTCGCCGAAACCCTCCACCGCCTCAGGGAGCTGGCTCTGGAAAGAGGTGCGCCGCATCTCGCCGTCCGTGACCACCTCCAGGCCGGCGGATTCCTGCAGCTCGACGGCATCGTCCACCGCCCGGTCTTCCACCCGCTTGAACTCCGGCGGAGCGATTTTTCGGGCTGCCAGGTCCAGCCGGGCCTGAAGCAGGTCGGGGGGGCGGAGCAGCGAGCCGACCACATCGGTGTGCTTGTCGATCATTTCGAATCCTTTCTAAACGAGATCATGGGAACCAGTCCACCAGGCGGCTGAAGAGTTCGGGGTTGCGCTCCTCAAAAGCGTTGGCGTAGCCAGTGATGGCGATCAGCAACCCGAATACCGGGGTCAGAACTGCGGACAGCCGCCAGGCAAAGGCCCATGCCGCGCGCTCCACGGTGCGGTCCCGGATGCGCAGGCGCCAGGCGGCCAGAAACAGGACGGAAAACAGCGTGGCAGTCAGCGCGGCGTCCAGGACATAGCGCAACGAGTTGTTGATGAACACCAGGATGACGCCAAAGGACAGCAGCGCGCTGCCGGCAAGCCCGGCCATGAGCCAGTTGAAAAGGCTGCGGTCCGCCTTCGGGACCGGCGGTGGGGACGGCGACAGGCCGTTCAGCCACAGCCAGATCCAACGGAAACCGGCAAGCACCGCCAGCCCGGTCAGCGGCACTGCCATCAGCAGGCTGGCGACCGGTTCGGTGTAGAAATAGTCCGGGGGTAGATCGATCCAGGCAGGCCAGGTGTCGTTCTTCACCCAGGCCACGCGCACGTACGGGAATTCTCCCTGAAATTCAAGCGGCCGGAGCAGGTACTGGTAGGCGTTCGGGACAGCGTAATCCAGGCTGGATGTGCGTGAGGGGTCTTCTGGGATAGTGGGGCCGGTGATCAGGTAGCGGTAGCCAAAGTCCAGAGGCGAGCCGAAGCGCGCCTGGTTGTACACCATCAGGATAGCAGCCCCGGCCAGAAGCGGCAGCCCGAATGCCACGCTGCGACCGATGAACGACCGCCAATCCGGCCGGAACCGGCGGTAGAGCCGCCAGACCACCAGGCAGGCCAGAAAAGCGATCGGCAGGCTCAGGCTGACACGCGTGTTGGCGGCCAGACCCCAGGACAAACCGGCCAGGGTCAGGCGCGTCGGGGAAACCCGTGCATGCGCCAGGCCGGTAAAAGCCAGATACAGCCCAGCCAGCAGGAAGAACTGCCCGCCGGCGATGGCCGCCTCGTACACGTGCGGGCGCGAGAGCAACCATATCAGCGGTGCGCTGACCAGCAGCCCCAGCTGCCCGACGATCAACGTGCCGGGCGGCAGCCATCGGAAACGGCGCCAGATGGCGTGCAGGAGAAGGCTTCCGGCGGCCAGCGTGCCCGCCATGAACACGAGCAGCAAAAACGAGTCGCGGATGCGGCCGCTGTAAAAAAATTTCAACCCCGCCACCAGCAAGCCGGGAAATGGGCCCCAGTACAGGTAGTATTTTCCCTTGTAAAACAGGGAATCCCACAAAACAGGGATATCGCCGCGTTCGAGATAAAAATAGGGGTTTTCCGAAGCCAGCAGCTCCGGCCCGGGGGCTTCCAAAAGATGGAGCTGACCGGCTCGGAACGCATTACCCAACCGGTCGAAATAGCGCGATCCCTGGGGCCAGTCGGTCATCGTGCCTGCGGTGAACAGCCAGAGATAGGCCAGCCCACAGGCCAGCGCCCCCATCCAGGTCGCGTTCCGCAACCAGGCGGGCCGCCCTGCCCCCCAACCCCACAACCGCACCAGCTGCGCACGTGCACCGCTCCAGAGGCGCACCGGCCCCCAGCGCAGATAAGCCTGCAGGGCCGCCTCGAACCGGGGACCTGCCTGGGGTTCGATTCGGTCCCAGGCCACCCAGCCCAGCAAAGACAGACCCGCCCCCAAAAGCGCGTAGCGCCGCAGACCCCAGCCGGGATCGTTGTCCAGGCCGAGCTGCACGGCGAACACCGCCGCCGCGGCCAGCGCCAACCCGGCCGGCGCCAAAAGCACTTTCAGCGCTGTGCGACGCGGATGGGATTTCATCGGAGAGTCATGTTGTTTCTTTCACGGCCCGATTTGGGCGTATAATTTTTCCGGCCGGCGCGAGCGTTTATCGCAAACGTTTCGCAGCAGGGGTTCAAGCCGGCTCAGCCTATTTTAATCGAAGCCGCAGGGGAGCCGGATTCCCGGCAGACAATCCAGAGGACAAGCCATGCCCAAGACCATCTACACAAGACGAGACCTCGAAAACATGGCCGCCCGCGGCGTGACCATCCTGCATGCCGACGACCAGGTGGTGGTCACCGATGAGGGCCTGGACTGCGCTGCCGATCTGGGCATCCGGATCCTGCGCGACACGAGCGCGCCCGGCAACACGGCCGAGCCGCTGCCCGGGCAGCGGCCCCGGGGAGACCTGCGGCACCGGGCGCGCAACCTATCCCAGGCCTGGGGGCGGCAGCGCAACCCGCCGGACGTGGACCCCGTCCGGATGCGCCTGGGGCGCCTCAACCGCCTGCGCAAGGAAATGGCCCGCCGCGACCTTGGGGCGCTGGTTCTGACCGATCCGATCAACATACGCTACGCCACAGACGCCCGCAACATGACCCCTTTCCATCTGCGCAACCCGGCCCGCTACCTGTTCCTGCCGCTGGAAGGGCCGGTGATCCTGTTCGAATTTGAGGGCTGCTACCACCTGGCCAAAGGCCTGGAAACGATCGATGAGATCCGGCCGGGCATCACCGTTTCCTATGCCGCCTCCGGCCCCCTGGTCTACGACCGGGCCAGGGCCTGGGCCGAAGAGATCGGGGGTCTGATCCGGCGGCACGCGGGCCCGGGCGCCCGTATCGGCCTCGAGCGCTTCAATGGGGCCTGTGCCTTCGCTCTTGGCGAGCTGGGCTACACCTCCCTGGACGCCCAGGAACCGGTCGAGCGCGCCCGGGCGATCAAGAACGAGGAGGAGATCAAGGCCATGCAGTGGTCCATGCAGGCGGTGGAAACCGGGGTCGGCCGGATGCTGGACGCCCTGCGCCCGGGCATCAGCGAGAACGAGCTCTGGGCCCACCTGCATAAATCGATCATCGAGCAGGACGGGGAGTACATCGAGACCCGGCTGCTGACCTCCGGCCCCAGGACCAATCCCTGGTTCAACGAGACCGGCAGGCGGCAGATCGAATCCAGCGACCTGGTCGCCCTGGACACGGACGTGATCGGGCCTTACGGATATTATTCCGACTTCTCCCGCACCTTTTACTGCGGACCAGGCAAGCCCAGCCCCAAACAGCGCAAGCTGTATGCCATGGCCTATGACCAGGTACAGTTCAACCTGGCCCTGCTCAAACCCGGAATGTCGTTCCGCGAATATGCGGAGAAATCCTGGCGCATTCCGGATCCCTATCTTGCAAACCGCTATTTTGTGTCGGTACACGGAGTCGGGATGACGGGGGAATACCCGTACATCATGCACAGCATGGATTTCGACTCATCCGGTTACGATGGGATCATCGAGCCGAACATGACCCTGTGCGTGGAAAGCTATATTGGCGAGGAAAATGGGGCGGAGGGGGTCAAGCTGGAACAGCAGGTGCAGATCACGGAGTCCGGCGCGGTCCTGATGTCCCATTTCCCCTGGGACGAGGGGCTACTCGGTTCAGCTGCTTGAAGACCAGCTACCGGCGTGCCAGGGACCGGTCCGATCCCCTAATCATCCATCTGGGAGGATACCCCCGGACGGGGCCGCATCCCGGGACCGATCCCCAGCTTCCCAGGCCGTTCGACGATCTTCGCCCCGCGGTTATCTATCACGGTCGCCATCACGCGTCCGCCGAAGAACCCGACATGGTCCTGGATCGCTTTGCGGATGCGGCGGCTGCTATCCCCGCCGCGCACCAGGCACCACAGGGAAAAGCCGCATAGCGCCTGGCCCCAGGCCAGAGCGCCGCCCTGCTCCATGATCTGAAAAATCGATCCGGCGGCCTGATCGCCTTCCGGACCAGCCGCTGAGATTAGATCATTTCCAGCAGGCTGGGCGGCCACCACCAGTTCGGCAAATGCCCGGATGTCATCGCTCGCGACCATGGCCGGCAGCGTGTCCGGCGAAAGCTGCGCAACCGGGTCGCCTGGGGCTCGAACTGCCCGGTACAGCGCTTCCATGCGCGACGACTCAAAGCCATCATCCGCATCGTTCGGAGGAAGCGGGAAGTAGAAGACGAAGGCCCAGGCATCGCGCTCCGGGTGTTCGATATCGACGCGCTGGAGCACGGTCCAGTTGCCGGCGGGGTCCTGGGGAGGAGCGAGTACCAGCAGCCCGCCCCCATCGAAGGCCGGCACGTGCAGGCGCTCGCTTGCCTGGAGGCCGGCCACCTCGGCCAGGGAATGCGCACCCTCGGGCAGGCCATGGAGCCGGGCCAGCGCCCCGGCGGTTGCCAGCCCCAGCATGCTGTCTGCACCCAGGCCCATCAACGAGGGGATAGCCAGTTCGATCTCAATCACGTCCGAGGGCGTCAGGCCGTAGTGGTGGTAGAAGCGCGAGCCGTATTCGTGGGCGACGTGGGCACGCGGCCCGGTGACAGAGAAAGACGCGCCGCCCTGGGTGGCGAGCTGCACCGGCGGGTGTTGCAAAGTGGCGACCAGCAGCGCCGGCCGCTCTTGTCCGTCCTGGTGAAAGCGGCAATTCCCGAGGGGAAGCACTGCCGGGGTTGCAATTTCGAGATATTTCATAAAGGGAGTTGGTACAATCGGGCTGTGATGCGTCTTTTCAAGCAGACGAAATGGATCTGGGCTGGTGCGATCACCTTGACGGTGGCGATCGCCGCCGGTTTATTCGGGCTCCTGACGATTATAGTCATTCAGGACCGGGAGGCGGTCCACTACCCGGGGGCGGAAAAAATCACCAACCACGATGTGATCCGGGTTTTCCCGAATTTTTTCTACCGCCAGGATGCCTCGTTCCGATCCCAGGACGATTTTAACAGCGTTTTCAACTGGTATTCGACCGGCTTTCATCTCGGCCCGGAGAAGACCGCACAGAGCGGCTGTTCCCACATGTACAACTCCGAGATCCTATACCTCGTTCAGCGCATCATTTCGGTGACCGTGTGTGACACTATCAACGGTCGGATGGTGTTCGTTCAGAGAACGTTGTCACTGAACCTGCCATGAATTGAGGGCGTGGGAAAGCGAAAAAGCTGGGCGCACCCAATCAAGGAGGACTCACTCCGATAACGGGGGGCAAGATCCCTTCATCGGGAAAGATCGGCAGCGGCTGGCTGGCAAGCCGGAAATAACAGGCAAAGACCTCCTGGCTTCCCAGGTTAACCTTCATGCGGCAGTTGACCACTGCGCAGTCGAGCAAATTTCCCCTGACAATTTTGCTTTCTGCGGAGGTAAATGGCTGCTGGAGTCGATAGCAGCGCACGTCCCGGAACTGAAGCAGCAGGAGCAGGCTGCCAGCCAGCACCAGAGCCAGCAAAAGAAACAACCCGGCGCCCAGCAGAATTAGGCGCTGTTTTTCCCCCCTGCTCAACGCGCCGGCGTAAACCTGTGCCATTTGATCGCCATGCTCCTTGCCCGCGTGTCGGGCCGCCCGACCTCAGCCCCTATGCGGGGCGTTCGGTCTTGCGCACATCCAGTACCGCCTGTCCATTAATCTTACTCAGCGTTTCCATCAGGGCTTCGCGAGAGCCTTCGCCACGGACTTTCAATATCAGGTCCCAATGGTCCGGATCCTTCGGGGCGCGTACGCTGCCGAGGGCCATCACTTCCCAACCGTTCGCGTTCAAGTGGTTGGACAACCTGGATGACTCACCGGATACATTCGGAACACGCATTGTCACCCGCCAACCGGGCTCCCGCGCCCCCAGCAGGTCTTGAAGCTGCACCAGCAGGTCGGTCTCTGTCAGGATCCCGACCACGACGCCTTCCTGGCACACCGGCAGCGCCCGGATTTTGTGCTTCGTCATCTTGAG
>JBFKII010000189.1:0-8187 GCA_041632295.1 Anaerolineales bacterium
AATCTGGCCAGGGCCGCGGGGTCAAGTGTCACCCTGCTGCACGTGGCCAACCCGCTGCCCAGCATGTACACCGGCATGGAAGCCATGGAGGAGGGGTTGGAGGCGGTGCTGAAGACCGACACCCCCTTCGCCCGGCACCTGCGGGAGGCGGCCAGAATGCTGGACGAATACCAGGTCCAGGCCCGCATTGAGCTGACCCACGGGGACGTGGCGGAGGAGATTCTGGCCGAAGCCGAGTCCGGAGATTACGACCTGATCGTGCTCGGTGCGGCGCGCGACCAAAACCGCATCAAGGAGTGGCTGCTGGGCGACGTCACCCGCTCGATCGTCAACCATTCCAAGCGCTCGATACTGATCGTTCGCTGAAACCCCTATTGTGTTACAATTCACAAGAACTGGCATTCAGGCAGCCGCCCGGATGCCAGTCTTTTTGCGAATATCCGACCCCACCCTTCCCCCGGTTGAGGGGTCTTTCATTTAGGAGAACTGATGTCGAAAAAGGAAGCCATTATCCCGCCCTACGGCGGCAAGCTGGTCGACCTGGTGAAGACCGGCGAAGAACGCGAAGACCTGGTCAACAAGGCCAATCTCTACCCCAGCATCCAGATTTCCCAGCGCGCCCTCTGCGACCTGGAACTGCTGGCCTCGGGCGGTTTTTCACCGCTGGACCGCTTCATGGGGCAGGCGAATTACCAGCGCGTCCTGACTGAAATGCGCCTGGCAGATGGGACGCTTTTCCCGATCCCCGTCACCCTGACCATCGACCGTGATGAGATCCCGACCCGCTCGGAATGGGTCAGTCTGCGCGATTCCCGCAACAACTTGGTGGCCATCATACGCCTCGAGGAGATCTACCGCTGGGATCCGAACATGGAGGCCCGCCTGGTGTATTCCTCCACCGATCACCGCCACCCGATGGTCTCGGAGATGATCCGTTGGGGCGATTTCTGCATTTCGGGCGAGCTCCAGGTGCTAAATATGCCCAAGTACCACGATTTCGTCGACCTGCGGCATACGCCGAACGAGGTGCGGAAAGTCCTGGGAAAGATGGGCAACAAGGACGTGGTCGCCTTCCAAACTCGCAACCCGATGCACCGTGTGCACGAGGAGCTGACCAAACAGGCCGCGGCAGAGGTCGGCGGCAGCCTGCTGATCCACCCCGTGGTGGGCTTGACCCGTCCGGGGGACGTCGACTACTACACCCGCGTGCGAGTCTACCGGGCGTTGTACGAGAACTACTACGATCACAAGAGCACCGTGCTCAGCCTGCTGCCGTTGGCGATGCGCATGGCCGGGCCGCGCGAGGCGCTCTGGCACGCCATCATCCGCCGCAATTACGGCGCCAACCATTTCATCGTCGGCCGGGACCACGCCGGTCCGGGGAACGATAGCCAGGGGCGCCCCTTTTACGGCCCGTACGAGGCGCAGGAATTCATGAAGCAGTACGAAGAGGAGATCGGCGTCCGCATGGTGCCTTTCCAGGCGATGGTCTACCTGACCAAGGAAAAGGTGTACGTGCCGGTCGATAAGGTGCCGGAAAAAGCCGAGATCAGCGAAATCTCCGGTACCCAGGTGCGCGAAGACTACCTGGCCCGGGGCCGGCTGCTGCCGGAATGGTTCACCCGCCCGGAAACCGCCGAAATCCTGATGCAGCGGCACCCGCCGCGGCACAAGCAGGGCTTCGTGATCTGGTTTACCGGCCTGTCCGGCTCGGGCAAATCCACCACCGCCGAAGCTCTGACCTCCCTGCTGCTTGAAAGCGGCCGCAGCCTGACCGTACTGGACGGTGATGTGGTCCGCACGCACCTGTCCAAAGGGCTCGGGTTCAGCGCGGATGACCGGGATATCAACATCCTGCGCATCGGCTTCGTGGCAGGCGAGATCGCCCGCCACGGCGGGGCGGTGATCTGCGCCGCGATCAGCCCCTACCGCAAGACCCGCAACGAGGCCCGCAAAATGGTCGGCGAGAACTTCATCGAGATCTATGTCAACACGCCGCTGGAGATCTGCGAGGCGCGCGACATCAAGGGCCTGTACGCCAAGGCAAGGCGCGGCGAGATCAAGGGCTTTACCGGCATCGACGATCCCTACGAAGAGCCGGCCAACCCCGAACTGACCCTCAGCACGGAGCACACCTCCCCCGAGGAGAACGCCCACAAAATCCTCAACTTCCTGGTTGGGCAGGGGTATGTCAGCCTGGAAAAGCACGCCGGCGAGGACGGCCGGGTTCCGGCGGAAATCCTGGCGGAGGGTGTCGGGCCGGTAGGTAGCTGAGGCGTACCATGCCGTCCATCCAGGATCTTTTCGACCTCACCGGCCGGGTCGCCCTCGTCACCGGGGGCGCTGGCCTGCTCGGGCGGCAGTTCACGCGCACGCTGGCCGAGGCCGGAGCGCTGGTCCTGGTCGCCGACCTGGACGCAGCCGGCGCCGAACGCCAGGCGCAGGAACTGGCTGCCGCCGGTGCCCGGGCCGTGCCCGTCCAGGCGGATGTCACCCGGCCGGAGGAGGCCCGCAGGATGGTCGAGACTGCGGTCCGGGAGGGGGGGCAGCTGGATGTGCTGGTGAACAGCGCCGCCTGGGACCCCAAGTTCGACCCGGAGCAGGCCGGGGAGCAGGGCGCCAATGCCTTCGAGACGTACCCGCTGGAGGCCTGGCAGCAGGCGCTGGATATCAACCTGACCGGCATGTTTCTTGCCTGCCAGGCCGCTGCCGGGGTGATGCGGGACCAGGGTAGCGGTTCGATCATCAACCTGTGCTCGACGTACGGTCTGGCCGGGCCGGACCAGCGCATCTACGAAAGGCCCGGCGAGCCGCCTCGCTATAAGCCGGTTTTTTATTCCGTGACCAAGGCGGGTGTGCTCGGGCTGACTAAATATATCGCCACGTACTACGCCGGGACCGCCGTGCGCTGCAATGCCCTGACGCCGGGCGGGGTGTACAACGAGCATGACGAGACGTTTACGGCCGCTTATTCCTACCGCACCGTGTTGGGCCGTATGGCCGAACCGCACGAGATGAACGGCGCGTTGCTGTTCCTGGCCTCCGATGCCTCCAGCTACATGACCGGCGGCAACCTGGTCGTCGACGGCGGCTGGACCGCCTGGTAAGCCGCCCTGGACGGGTGCCGGAGTGGCCATCGAAGCACAACAGGTTCTGCAGGCTCGACTGGAGGCAAAGCGCAGCGGGTTGCTGGACATTCGCTCCGACCTGCAGCATTTCGCCATCGTCAGCTACGCGCTGCCGGTGGAGCGCCTGCGCCCGCACATCCCCGCTCGCTTCGAAATCCCCACCTTCCCGATCGGGGGCCAGCAGCTTGCCCTGATGAGCGCCGTGCCATTCCTGGACGAGGATTTCCGCTACCACCGGCTGGCCCCGTTTCTGCGCTGGCGCTTCGGGCAGACCAACTATCGGGTCTACGTGGTGGACCGGGAGCGCGGCGAGCACTGTGTCTGGTTTTTTGGGACCACGATCGGCTCCCGGCTGGTCTACCCGGCGCGCTGGCTGTGGCGCATCCCCTGGCATCACGCCGCTTACCGCTTGGACTGCCGCTACGACTGGGAAGCGGAGGCCTACGCACACTACCATGTCAGCCATCGCTCGCCGTGGGCTTCCGCCGAGATCGACCTGGCGGACAGCGGCGAGCCGGCCGGATTGGCCGAGGGATTTGACTCGCTCGAGGAGCAGGTGCTGATTCTGACCCACCCTGTGGAGGGCTTTTACCACCGGCTGGACGGAAAGCTGGGTTGCTACTCGGTCTGGCACGAGCCGATCCCGCTGACCACCGGCCGCCATAGGCGCCTGTATTTCAGCCTGTACGAACGCCTTAGGCTGCTCACGAAAAAGGAAATGCAGCACCCGCATTCGGTCTTCCTCTGCCCACGTATCCGCTTTGACGTTCACCTGCCTCCGAAACTCGCCTGAACCCACCCCTCCCTATGCCCTCCCCTCCAGTCCTTGCCCTGATCCCCGCCCGCGGCGGTTCCAAGGGCATTCCCGGTAAAAACATCAAGCCCCTGGGCGAACACCCGCTGATCGCTTACAGCATCGCGGCCGGCCTCTCAGCCGATGGGGTGACTCGCGTGATCGTCTCGACGGATGATGACACCATCGCCGAGGTGGCGCGCACCTACGGCGCTGAAACGCCCTTCATGCGGCCGGCGGAATTCGCCCAGGATGAAACCACCGATCTGCCGGTCTTCCGGCATGCGCTGGGCTGGCTGGCGGAAAACGAGGGCTACCGGCCGAAAGTCGTGGTGCAGCTGCGCCCGACAAGCCCCTTCCGGCCGCCTGGTCTGGTTGACCAGGCGCTGGCCGTCCTGGTGGAAAACCCACAGGCCAGCTCGGTGCGCGGCGTGGTCCCGTCCGGGCAGAACCCCTACAAAATGTGGCGGCTGGCGGAAAACGGGGCGCTGGAGCCGCTGCTCGACTCGCCCTTCGAAGAGCCCTACAACATGCCGCGGCAGGCGCTCCCGCCGACCTACTGGCAGACCGGCCATATCGATGCTGTGCGTCCCGCGGTTATCGAGGACGGCTCAATGAGCGGGGAGCGGATCTTCCCGGTCCACATCGACCCGCGCTACCTGGTCGACCTGGACAACTTGCTGGACTGGGAGCGCGCCGAGTGGCGGCTGAAAGACCCGTCGCTGGACATCGTGCATCCGGAAGGCCGGCGACCCCGGGCCCGGCGCCTCTTTCCCGGGCAGGTGGACCTGGTGGTCTTCGATTTCGATGGGGTTTTCACCGACAACACCGCGTTCGTGGACCAGGATGGGGTCGAGTCGGTGCGCGTGCACCGCGGCGACGGCATGGGGATCGAACTGCTGCGAGAGGCCGGCGTGGACATGTTCGTGCTCTCGACGGAGCCGAACCCGGTGGTCGCCGCCCGCTGCCGCAAGCTCAAGCTGCCCTACCTGCATGGCGTCGGCAGGAAGGGGGAAGCCCTGGCCGGCATCCTGGCCGAGCGTGGTGCAGACCCATCCCGGACGATTTACGTCGGCAACGATGTCAACGACCTGCCCTGCTTCCCGCTGGTCGGGTGCGCGCTGGTCGTGGCCGACGCCCACCCGGCCGCGCTGGCCCAGGCCGACCTGGTGCTGGCCCGCCGCGGGGGCGACGGGGCGGTCCGCGAGGTCTGCGACCGCATCCTGGCGGGGCGCGCCTCCGCAGGAGAATGAAACCATGCAAGTGATCGTCGGTTCGACCAACCCGGTCAAGATCGAAGCCGCCAGGCGCGGCTTTGCGGCCATGCTCGACCCCGACGCCCGGTTCACCGGCCTGGAGGCGCCCTCGGGGGTGGCGGAACAGCCGGGCAGTGACCGGGAAACGCTGCGCGGGGCCCGCAACCGGGCTGCAGCCGCACGCCGGCTGGCGCCGGACGCGGATTATTGGGTGGGGATCGAAGGCGGCGTCGAGGACCGGGAGGCCGGCATGATGGCCTTTGCCTGGGTGGTGGTCGTCGGTGTCGGGCTGAAAGGGGAGGCGCGCACGGCTGCGTTCCAGCTGCCTCCCGATGTCGCCCGGCTGGTGCGCCAGGGGGTGGAGCTCGGGGAAGCGGACGACCGCGTCTTCGAGCGCAGCAATTCGAAGCAGGAGGACGGCGCCATCGGCATCCTGACTGACGGTTTGATCGATCGGGCAGCTTATTATTCGCATGCTGTCATGCTGGCGTTGATCCCCTTCCGCAAGCTGAGGTTGTACCTGGACCGGTGAGCGCCTGCGAAGTCCAGGGCCGACAGGAGGTATGATGGCCTATCCGAAGACCAAACGATCCCGATTGAAGCGCCTTCCGGAGCGCGGCCGCTATGACCGTGAGGCCGTGCACGCCGTGCTGGACGCCGGGACTATCTGCCACGTCGGAATCAGTGTCGAAGGGCAGCCTTTTGTCATCCCCACGCTCTACGCCCGCATTGGCGAGCAGGTGGTGCTGCACGGCGCAAAAGCCAGCCGGCTTCTAAAGGTGGTCCAGGAGGGCGGCCCGGTCTGCATTACGGTTACGGTGCTGGACGGGCTGGTGCTGGCGCGCTCGGTGTTCCACCACTCGATGAACTACCGTTCAGCGCTGGTATTCGGGCGCGGCCGACTCGTCGAAGAAAAGGCGGCCAAGCTGGCTGCGCTCAAGGCGGTTTCGGACCAGCTGCTGCCGGGGCGCTGGGAAGACGCCCGCCAACCGACCGAAAAGGAGCTCAAGGCCACGAGCGTGGTGGTGGTAGAGATCGAGGAGGCCAGCGTCAAGGTGCGGACGGGCCCGCCCGGTGATGACGAGCCGGATTATGATCTGCCGGTCTGGGCCGGGGTGCTGCCCCTGAACTGGCACTGGGGGGCGCCGCAGGCCGACCCCCGGCTGAAAGAAGGCATCTCGCTGCCCGGTTATCTGCCTGAGGGCCGGCGCTAGCCCACGGACGGATCCCTGTGCCATTGCGGACCTTTCCCTTCCTCCAGGTCGACGCCTTCACCGACCGGCCGTTGGGCGGCAACCCCTGCGCGATCGTGTTGGATGCCGACTCGCTGGACGATGCCACCATGCAGGCTTTCGCCCTGGAGATGAACCTTTCCGAAACCTCCTTCGTCTGCCGCTCGCATCGGGCGGATTTCAGGGTGCGCTATTTCACCCCGGCGGAGGAGATCCCGATGGCCGGCCACCCGACGATCGCGACCGTGTTCGGCCTGGCTGTCACCGGACGGCTGGCGTTGGCGGGCCCGCGCACCGAGATCCGCCTCGAAATGAAGGCCGGGCTGGTGCCGGTGGAGATCCTTTCGCAGGACGGCCTGGTCGAACAGATCACCATGACCCAGATGAAGCCGGAATTTGGGAGAACGTACCCGCCCGAGCAGGTCCTGCCGGCTTTCGGGCTGGAGCCGCAGGATGCGCTGGCGGGTTGCCCAATCCAGACGGTCAGCACGGGAACGCCGATGCTGATGGTCCCGCTTGCGGGCCACGACGCGCTGAAAAAAGCCACCCTGGACATCCCGGTGTACCGGCGGCTGCTCGAGGCAGGGGATTTTTTCAGCCCTCATCTGTTCTGCCTGGGTGGGGCGACCCCAAAGGGAGACACGTACGCCCGCCATTTTGGCCTGCCGCCCGATACCTTCGAGGACCCCTTCACGGGCTCCGCCACCGGGTGCATGGCGGCGTACCTCTGGCGGCAGGGGCTGATCGAGAGCCCCGCCTTTACGGCGGAGCAGGGCCATTGGATGGGCCGCCCGGGCGCCGCGCAGGTGGAGATCGTCGAAAGTGGGGACGGGATCGAAGCCGTGCGGGTGGGCGGCCAGGCTGCGCTCGTGCTTCAGGGCGAGATAATGCTAGATATATAGCAGGTACAAAAATAATGCAATATTACATGTATTTTATTCGAAACAACCAGGAGGACAGCCATGACCCGTGAGATCAAAATCGGTGGCCGTCTGGTCGGGGACGGCTATGATACTTACATCGTCGGCGAAATCGGAATCAACCACAACGGGGATGTGGCTGTTGCCAAAAAGCTGATCGAGATGGCCAAATGGGCCGGCGCAGACGCCGTCAAGTTCCAGAAGCGCACCCCGGAGGTCAGCACCCCGCCCGAGCAGCAGACCAAGATGCGCGAGACGCCCTGGGGCTACATCAGCTACCTGGACTACCGCTACAAAGTCGAGTTCGGCACCGATCAGTACGCCGAGATCGATGCGCACTGCCGCCAGGTCGGCATCGACTGGTTCGTTTCCGTCTGGGATGAGCCCTCGGTTGATTTTATGGAGCAGCACTTTGACCCTCCGGTTTACAAGCTGCCCTCTGCGTCCCTGACTGACGTCGACCTGATCCGCAAAGTGCGGGCGACCGGGCGGCCGCTGATCATCTCAACTGGGATGTCCACGATGGAGGAGATCTACACCGCCATCGGGGTATCGGGGGCGGAGAACCTGCTGCTTTGCCATACCACCAGCACCTATCCCTGCCCGGAAGAAGAGCTCAATCTAAAGATGATCGAGACCCTGCGCACGATCTTTCCCAATACGCCAATTGGCTACTCCGGCCACGAGGTCGGGCTGCTGCCCTCGGTGATCGCGGTGGCCTTTGGCGCCTGCTTTGTCGAGCGCCACATCACGCTGGACAGGGCCATGTGGGGCAGCGATCACGCCGCTTCCGTCGAGCCGGGGGGGCTTTTCCGGCTGGTCAAGAACATCCGCCTCGTCCCGGCGGCTCTGGGCGAC
>JBFKII010000190.1:0-8156 GCA_041632295.1 Anaerolineales bacterium
GGTCTAAATTCGATACGGTCTGGAAAAAGCGGCATGAAAAACGCTGAGACGCCAGGGAAATGGCTCTCCAAAAATCGGGCAACAAAATGCCGGATAGAAAGCCTTTTCTCTGCGTCTCTGCGACTTTGGGTTAGGTTTTTTTGCGTTCGGATGACGGGCCTGCTTCCGAATCTGTCTGGTAAAAGTGGCCAGAAAAACGCCGAGTCGCCAGGACGCCAAGGCGAACATCCGAGTCCCCGCCGCTACCTGAACGCTCCCAACGCCTTTGCGGCTTTGATTTATTAGAGGTCCTGGTACCGGACCAGCACCTTGCCCCTAACACCAGCGACAAATCAGGGACCGCGACCCCGGTTTGATTTTATAATTGGATACCCACCCTCTTTTACCCCTCCACAATAGGAGGCCTCCATGAGCTCGAAACGCATCATTACCTGCGCCATCACCGGGTCTTCGCACACCCCCAGCATGTCCCCTTTTCTTCCTTATAAAAGGGAAGACATCATCCGCCAGTCGATCGCAGCCCACCAGGCCGGCGCGGCGGTCATCCACCTGCACGCCCGGAACGACCACGACGGCAGCCCGAGTGCGGATCCTGAGGTGTTCCGCGAGTATCTCCAGGAAATCAAGGCGCAAACCAACGCCGTGATCGGGCTGACTTCCGGGGGCGGCACCGGCCAGACCGTCCAGGAGCGGCTGCGGCCTATCCAGCTGCTCCAGCCCGAGTTGTGCACCCTCAACCTGGGGACGATCAACTACGGCGGCTTTCCGATGATCCCCAAATACCAGGGCCAGTGGCAGTTTGACTGGGAGGAGCCCTACCTGGAAAGCACCCGCCACGAGCCCTTCGAAAGCAAATTTTCGGATATCGAATACATGCTGAAGACCCTGACCAACGAGACCGGCACGCGCTTCGAGTTCGAAGCCTACGACGTCGGGCACATCTACACACTGGCGTATTACCTGGACAAGGGGCTGGTCCAGCCGCCGGTCTTCTTGCAGTTTGTGATGGGCACCATGGGCGGCATCGGGGCCGAGGCGATCGACAACATCGTCTTCATGAAACGGACGGTCGAGCGCCTGATCGGCGCGGATGTGCACTGGTCGGTGCTGGGCAGCGGCCGTTTCCAGATGTCGATCGTCACCGCCGGGGCCATCATGGGCAGCCACGTGCGCGTCGGTCTGGAGGACAGCCTGTACCTGGAAAAAGGAAAACTGGCCGAATCCAACGCCCAACAGGTGGAGAAGGTCGGGCGGATCCTTGGGGAGCTTTCAATCGAAACGGCCAGCTCGGACGAGGCCAGGGAGATGCTGGGCCTGAAGGGGCTGGAAAGCGTGGCATTCTAAAAAGCATCGCCGGGAGTTCCCTGCGATGCCCACCGGGGCCCGAAGAGCGGGGCGGGCGTCCGATCGGAGAGGCTGGATGTGATCGCGCTGAAGAAACCTGAAGATGTGTCCGCAGTAGCCCTGGTCGGGGCCGGTGTGATCGGCGGCGGCTGGGCGATCCATTTCTTGCGGCTGGGAATGAACGTGGCCGTGTTTGACCCGGAACCGGGTGTCGAAGCCGGGCTGAAGCAGCGCATCGACCAGGCCTGGCCGGTCATGGCCCAGATCGGCCTTGCCCAGGGTGCAAATCCCGAAAGCATCCGTTTTGCCGCCACTCTGGAACAGGCGCTGTCGGGCGCAGACTTCGTACTCGAAAGCGCTGCAGAGCGCGAAGCCCCCAAAAAAGACCTGATCACAGCCATCGATGCCCTGGCCCCAGCCCAGGTAGTGATCGCTTCCAGCACCTCCGGCATCCCGATGACCTACCTGCAGGCGGACTGCCACAACCCACAGCGTTGCATCGTCGCCCATCCCTTCAACCCGCCCTACCTGATGCCGCTGGTCGAAATCGTACCCGGAGCGCAGACCGCCCCGGAGGTGGTGGATTGGGCGCTGGCGTTTTTCAAGCTGGGCGGTAAAAAACCGCTGCTCCTGCAGAAAGAGTACCCTGCCTTTCTGGCAAACCGCCTGCTGGAGGCGGTCTGGCGCGAGGCGCTGCACCTGGTCAATGACGGCCTGGCGACCGTCGAAGAGATCGACACTGTCATGACCTACGCACCGGCGCTGCGCTGGGCGATCATGGGCCCCTTCATGACCTACCACCTTGCCGGCGGAGAGGGCGGCATGCGCCACTTCCTGGACCATTTCGGCCCGGCCCTCGATCTGCCCTGGTCCTACATGGCGGCCCCTGAGCTGACTCCCGAACTGCGCGACCAAATCGTCGCCGGCTGCGAGCGCATGGCGGCCGGCCGCTCGGTAGCCGATATCGCCCTGGAACGGGATGAATGCCTGGTCGCCCTGCTGGAGGCCCTGGAAGCATGCCGGACCTGATGCCGCTGTTCCGGCCGGGCATTGTCGCGGTGGTCGGGGCCAGCAGCCGCCCGGGTAGTTTCGGCGGGCAGGTGCTGCGCAATCTGCAGTCGGCCGGTTTTACCGGAGACCTTTTCGGCGTTCACCCCCGCGAGCGGGAAATTTACGGCCTGCCTGCCTTCCCCAGCCTGGATGCACTGCCGGCAAAGCCGGATTGCATCGCACTGGCCGTGGCCAACCGGCACCTTCTGGGGCTGCTCGAACAGGCCGCCGCCCTGGGGATTCCGGCGGCGGTCCTTTTTGGAGATCCCAACACCGGGCCGGATCGGGACCCCGATTTGCAAGCACAAATTACCGATTTCGGCCGTAAGCACCGCATCCTGATCTGCGGTCCGAATTCGATGGGGCTCTACAACAGCCGGCGCCGGTTGGCCATCTCGGGGTATCCCATTCGTGCGGGGGCGGACGAAGGGAATATCGCCCTGATCACCCACAGCGGGACTGTGTTCGATTCCCTTTCCCAGAACAACCGGAGCGTGCATTTCAATTACCTGGTCTCCGCCGGCAACGAGGCCTGTCTGACCGCCGCCGATTACCTGGAGTACGTGATCGCGGATGAACAAACCAGGGCGGCCGCCCTGTACCTGGAGAGCGTGCGTGACCCCGAGAGGTTCACACGGGTGCTGGAGGCCGCCCGCCGCAAGGATATTCCGGTTGTTGTACTGAAGACCGGGCGCAGCGAGCGCGGGCGCAGGCTGGCTGAGGCCCACTCCGGCGCGCTGGCCGGCAGCGCCCAGACCTACGAAGGGGTGTTCCGCCATTACGGCGCCTGCCAGGTCCGTACGCTCGATGAGATGATGGACACGCTCGAACTCTTCAGCCGTGTGCGTACGGTCCGCAGCCACCGCTGCTCGGTGCTGATGGAATCGGGGGGCGAGCGCAGCATGCTGGTCGACATCGCTGAGGATCTGGGGCTGGCGTTGACCGAGTTTTCGCCCGAGACCCAGGCAAACCTGGCGGAGATCGTGGAGGCGGGCGTGCCGCTGGCCAACCCGCTGGACGCTTTTGGGACCGGGCGGGAGGTGGTCCGCACCTATGAGCGCTGCCTGCAGGCCCTGGACGCCGACCCGGGGACCGGCCTGAACCTGCTGGCGGTTGATCTGGCTCGATATTCGAATTTGTCCCCGGCATATGCGGAAGCTGCATTGGCCGCCGTGGACGGGCTGCGCAACCCGCTCGTCGCGCTAGTCAACGTCTCCTCCGGCGCCGGTGAGAAGCTGATGGCTGCGCTGCGGGCCCGCGGAATCCCGGTCCTGATGGGCACTGAGACCGGGCTGAAGGCCATCCGCCACCTGGCCTCCTTCTCACAGTTCGATCCGGCCTGGCTGGCAGCCCCACCGCAGTTCGACAGCCAGATATCGGACGGAGTCCGGGAGCTGCGAGGCCGGATCGAGTCCGCCAGCACACCACTGTCCGGACCCGAAGCCCTTCAGGCGCTCTCCGGATGCGGACTGCCGGTCATCCGGACCGAGGCGGTGGAATCGCTCGCTCAGGCCCTATCGGCCGCGCAGGCCTGCGGTTACCCGGTGGCCCTGAAAACCGCGCATCCCGATGTGCCGCACAAGACCGACGTTGGTGGGGTCTGGCTCGACCTGGGGGATCCGGAGACCCTGGCGGCGGCCTACGAATCTCTGCGCCTTCGCCTCGGGCCGCACGCCCTGGTCCAGCCGATGGCGGCGCGCGGCGTCGAGATGTATTTCGGCATGAGCCGCGACCCGCAGTTCGGGCCGATCCTGCTTTTCGGCTTCGGCGGCATCCACCTGGAGCTGTACCGGGATGTTGTCGCGGCGCTGCCGGCCCTGACAGAGGCCACCGCCATCCGGCTGCTGGGCATGCTCAAAGGCTTTCCCATGCTGGAAGGCTTCCGGGGCGGGCCGGCAGCCGACCTGGACGCGCTGGCGGAATTGATGGTTCGATTTGCCGCTTTTGTGCGGCTGGCGGGGGATTTGCTGGCGGAAGTGGACATCAACCCCCTGGTGGTCACCGCCTCCGGGGCGCAGATCGTGGACGCGCTGCTGGTTTCATCGAAAAATTAGGGTGTGTATGCAATTCTGGCCAAAACAGAAATAGCGTGCTGCCCCCTTTTCACGTGGCCAGGGATCTGCTTTTCCAATCCAAAGGTTGGTGACTTGCTGCCCGCCCACTTGCTCTACCGGCAGGTTGGCTAGCGTTTCAGCGCTTTTTCCAGGTAGGGACGGAATTGTTCCAGGTCCGGGATAGCCATATCCGGCACCTTGCCCGCCTCGTCGTAGCGCCGGAGCTGTACCGCCCGCTCGAAATGCGGGTTCGCCTCGAAAGCGGCGATCTCGGCCGGATTGAAAGGTCCCCCCTGCAGTTCCAGGCTCTGCAGGGAAGCGGGAGTGATCTCCGCCCGGTAGGCGGGGTCAGTAGCGACCAGGTAGCGCTTGGCGGCCACGTGCAGCCGCATCGGCTCGACCACCTCGGGGATAAAAATATCTTTCAAAGCTTCGGCGCCGATCTCCTCATGTACAGCGTCCAGACCTTTGTCGGCGGCATCCTCACCCAGGTCGTGTATGAAATGGCCGTAATCATGCAGAAATGCCGCCGCCACCATCCAATCATCGGCGCCATCCTGGATGGCAAACAGGGCCGCTTGGAGGCTGTGCTGGAGAATAGTCACCCGCTCCCCGTAGGTCATCTCCGCCCCGCGGCGCATGGCCTCGAAAATCCGGTCGATATCCGTTTTTGATCCGCCCATGTCAGGCCTCTTCGCCCTGGCGCTCGAGGACGGCCAGCTTGCTGAGCAGGCTGTCCATATCGGCGTAGCAGCCCTGCAGGTGGCGCTCCCCCCCGGCCTGATACCCAATCCGGCCGTGGAGGATGCGCTGGTTGTCGAAGATCATCAGGTCCCCGGGGCCGAGTTTGAAGGTGATTTTGTTGGCGGGATCCTCCAGCAGTTCCCCGAACGCCCGGAAGGCCTCGTAATACGCTTCCATGGTCTCTGGCTGGCAGTTGAAGGCCTGGACCGAGCGGTTGTTGAAGCGGATCCCGCTGACCTCCCCTCGCACATCCCGCTCGATGATCGTGGACTCGTAGACCAGGTCGGCATCCTCGCTGGCGAAACGGAACGTGACCGGCATGCCGGCCAGCAGCTCGAAGCCCTCCGGCCAGGCCTGCCGGAACAACCCGGCCACGTGGAACCCATCCACCAGCGTGCTGTCGCCGCCTTCCACGCTGTTTTTGAGGAAATGCAGCAGCTGCAGCGTGGGGACCGGATGGCGGTAGGGGTTGTCCGTGTGGCCGCCGAGGGTGAGCCCGGTGAAGGCCAAATTGGAAGGATTGGGGGTCACGCGGACATCGAAAAGCCGGCCGTAATTCGTCTCCCGGACGTAGCCGAACAGGTCGACGACTTTGAAAATGCTGCCCGGTTCTGTGGGCACCTGGTGCAGGATGGCAAAGCCGTAATCCCGCACTGACTGTAGCATGCCTCTCAAAGCCGCTTGGCTGTCCTGCAGCTCCGGAAATTCGAAATCGAGCGGGGCACCGTCGATCGAGGCTGTATCCCACAGGATCGGCCGCCGACTCCTTTTCCAGACCTCCTCCGGCTCGTAGGCATGGGCCCGCAGCCAGGTGGGATCGAACTCGTCGACCTGCCCGTCGTGGGACCACTCGATGCGCACCTTTTCACCCACGTCCAGGGAGGTGGGGGCGATGCCCGCCGGGATCTGGGAGATATCCCCCAGTTTCTGCCCGCTCGGGTGGCGGTTGGACGGGGCGTTATCCCGCAGCCAGATGTGGTGGAAGGTGCTGGTGTGGCCGTCTCCCCATTGAATTTCGATCGAGCGGGGTTTCAGCGACCAGTTCCGGATCGTTGTTGAATTCATATCTCCGTCCTTTGCCCCGGTTGGGCGGTGGTCTTGGGGGCAATTTGCCTGATTGCACCCCAAAGGCATGTAAAATTGGTGTTGTAGCCAGCCCACAATGCGGCGTGACAATTTCGGTTTTTTTCCGAACGATCCCCGCCCCCAAAATATCGAATGGCAAACGGTTTGTCAAGCCTGCCCAGATGAAAATCGTCAGCGTCGAGACTTTCTGCAATGAATTCGTCGGCCTGGTCCGGGTCAACGCCGAAGACGGCTCGCATGGCTGGGGCCAGGTTTCGAACTACAACGCCGACATTTCCTGCCTGGTGCTGCACCGCCAGATCGCACCGCACGCACTGGGCCGGCGCATCGAGGACCTGGACCAGATCAACGACCTGGTGGTCGAGCGGGAGTTCAAATTTCCGGGCTCCTACCTGCGCCGGGCCCTGGCGGGTCTGGACACGGCGGTCTGGGACCTGCGCGGCAGGCTGGCCGGTAAAAGCATCTGCGAGATGCTGGGCGGGAAGCCCGGCGCGTTCCCGGTGTACGCCTCCAGCATGCGGCGCGACATCCAGCCCTGGGAAGAGGCTGAGCGATTTGCTAGGCTGGCGGACCGGGACGGCTTTCGGGCGTTCAAATTCCGGATCGGGAAGGAATGCGGGCACGATGAAGATGAGTGGCCGGGGCGGACGGGAGCGGTCGTTGAAGCCGTCCGGGAGTCCGTCGGGGATCGGGCCGCTTTGATGGTTGATGCCAACTGCGGCTACTCCCCTGGCAAGGCGGTGGAGGTCGGGCGGCTGCTGGACTCCGCCGGGGTGCGCCATTTCGAAGAGCCCTGCCCGTACTGGCGCTTTGAGTGGACCGCCGAAGTCCGCCAGGCGCTTTCGGATCTGGAAATCCAGGTGGCCGGCGGTGAGCAGGACTGCGACCTTGCCCAATGGCGTCGGATGATCCAGGCGCGGGCCTTTGATATCGTTCAGCCGGATATCTGCTACATCGGAGGCCTGACGCGCGCCCTGCGGGTGGCGGAAATGGCCGCCGGTGCCGGGCTGCCCTGCATGCTGCACTCTGCCAACCTGAGCCTGGTGACCGTGTTCTCGCTGCACATGATGGCCGCCATCCCCAACGCCGGCCCGTATGTGGAGTTCTCGATCGAGCCGGATGAATACTATCCCTGGCAGCGCGGTATTTACGCACCGGTTTTGGAAGTCCGGGAGGGCGCGGTGCAGGTGCCGGATGGCCCCGGCTGGGGGGTGGAGATCCACCCGGAATGGCTCGAGCGGACCGAGTACCAGGCCAGCCGGATGGAATGAGGGCCCATGTCGCTGAAAACAACTACCATCGGCGCCTATCCCAAGCCGGGCTACATCCCTACCCCAGATTATTTCCGCCAGGCAAGCCTGAACGATCCCGGTTTTACCCAGGCCTACGACGATTTCATCGAGCATGCGCCCCAGGACCTGGAGCAGCGCTACCTGCGGGCGGCGGGTGAGATCATCGGCGACCAGGTGGATGCCGGGGTGGACGTGGTCACCGACGGCGAGGTGCGGCGGGACAGCTACATCCACTACCACTGCCGGCACTTGAGCGGTTTCGATTTCACCAGGCTGACGAACAAAGTCATGCGCGGCGGCGCCTGGGAGATCCCCGTGCCCACCATCACCGGCCCGGTCCGCGCTGGGGAACCGTTTCTGCCCCACGATTGGGCCGCCGCCCAATCCCAGACGGACAGGCCCGTGAAAATGACCCTGCCGGGCCCTTTGACGATCATCGACTCCACCTTCGATGCCCATTACGGCGATGAGCCCGCCCTGGCGCGCGCGCTGGCGGAAGCCCTCAACCGGGAGGTGCTGGCCCTGGCCCGGGCGGGCTGCCGCTACATCCAGATCGACGAACCGGTTTTCGCCCGCTACCCGCAGA
>JBFKII010000191.1:0-8156 GCA_041632295.1 Anaerolineales bacterium
CAGTGGGTGGGCGAAAGGCGCATTTTCAGCCCAAAGGCGCGAGGGCGCTGATGGCCATGGGCAATTCCTCCCGGACGGCCAGCCCAGGAGGCCGAAAGCCGCCCGCATCCAGCCCGGGGCGTGCCGGCGCCCTCCGGACGAAAGGCCTGCGAACGACCGTTTTATCCGTGTTTGCCGGTCTGAGGACGTGAGGATTGAATGGGCGCCGAATCAAATGGGAGAAACACCCCTCGAATGGCAGGCTCGCCGGTGGGTGGGGAAAGATGTTGGAATCCCTGATGAAAAGTCCACTTTTAGCGGGCTGCGTTGGAAGGAGGCAGACTTATATTGTTGCATTCCTTGACCGGGCGCTGGATTCCGGCTATGGTTACGATTCAACGGGCCGAGTGCCTGCCAGCGACGTCTCCCAGAATGCCATCTCCTCAGAAGGAAACATGAACACAAGCGCCAACTTGCTGCGCTTCACCAACGGATCGATCCTGGGGGTGATCGTGCTGCTTACCCTGACCGGGCTGTACGGCCTGGTCTGGCCGATGCCGGGCTGGATGTTTGATCTGCACCGAGGTGCCGCCTGGGCCCTGTTCGCGCTGGCGCCCTGGAAAGCGCTGATCGCCTGGCGTTCGCTGCGCCGGGGCCTGGACCGCCGCTTCCAGCGCAGCGTGGTGGTGCCCGCCTCCCTGCTGATGGCCGTCTGGGTGCTGGCGGTGTTTTTCCTGGCCCTGTATTGGGGCTGGTATGCCGGGCCCGAGCGGGTGTGGTGGTACCAGACGGCCGTATCCTGGCACTGGTACCTGGCCCTCGGGCTGTGGATCCCGCTCCTGTTCCATCTCTGGCAGCGCTGGCCGCGGCCGCGCCGGGCAGACTTCGTTTCCCGGCGCAGCGCCCTGAAGTTGTTGGCTGTGGGCGGGTCGGCGACCGCCCTGTGGCTGGCTTCGCGGCGGTTGGCGGGCCAGCGGGCGGACCCGGCGCGGCCCGAAAGCCCAACCGGCTCACGTGAAATCGGCTCCTTCAGCGGGCTGGGATATCCGATCAATATGATGGTGGGGGAAGGGCGGACGCCGATCGAAATCGACAGCTGGCGGCTGGCCCTCAGTGGGGCGGTGCTGCGCCCGCGCAGTTGGACCTACGGCCAGATCAAGGTGATCGGACGGCAGGAACAGATCGCCACCCTGGACTGCACCGATGGCTGGTACACCACACAGGTCTGGGGAGGCGTGCCGCTGGCCAGGCTTCTGCAAGATGCAGGGGTACAAGAGGCCGCCCTTGGTTTTGCCCTACGGGCGGTATCCGGGTATGCTGCCTATTTCATCCTGCCGGAGGCGGATGAGATCCTGCTGGCAACCCATGCCGGCGGCCAGGTGTTCGATCACGGCCATGGCTTTCCGCTGCGGGCGGTAGTGCCCTCCCGCCGCGGCTGGCAGTGGGTGAAGTGGTTAGTGGAGATCGAGGTCTTTTAAGAGGCGGAATAGACCCTGTTGTGTTAAATTTCACAAACGGGCTTGCGATTTGGTGCGCGGCAGCGCGCCGTAGAAGGCCGCGGCAGATAAATCTCGCCGGATGTGACGGCGTCCCGAAGCCTGCCTCGCGCATTCCACTCTGCACAGGCGGTCGAGAAATCGGACGCAACCGATCCCGCCCTTTCCGTCTAGAAAAACTCGAGGTGCGATGGCAAGCTACGTCCTGACCACGGTCGGAAGCGCAGGCGACGTGTATCCCTTGGTGGCGCTAGGGGCGGAGCTGAAACGGCGCGGAAACCGGGTGTCGTTCGTTTATAACCCCTATTTCCGGGAGGCGATCGAGTCAGCCGGCCTCCATTTCGTGCCGGTCGGCGAACGGGAGCAGTTCGAACGTTTGATGACCGATCCTGACCTGTGGCACCCGGTGCGAGGTTTCCATTTCATCGCCCGTGAGGCGATCGTGGGGTTTTTGCGCCCAGTGTACGCCGTTCTGGCGGGTTTTGATCCGCAGCGCTCCATCCTGGTTTCCAGCAGCCTGGCTGCCGCTGCGCGCCTGGCCCAGGAGGCACTCGGCTTCCGGCTGGCGACGGTCCATCTCCAGTCTGCGCTCTTCTTGAGCGCCCACCTGCCTGCTGAGACCGGGGGCCTTCGCCTGCCCACCTGGCTGCCGCTTTCCTTTCGCAAATGGTGGCTGAATGCGATCGAGCGCCTGGTGGTGGACCGGGCCCTGGCTCCGGGATTCAATCGCTTCCGCAAGGAACTCGGCTTGCCGATGGCCACCCATTTTTTCAGCCGCTGGATGCATTCACCGGACCTGGTGCTGGGACTCTGGCCGACATGGTACAGCACCCCCCAGCCGGACTGGCCTGCGAATCTCTCCCTGACCGGCTTTGTCAGCTACGAACCCTCAGACCAGGCCGTGCCCCCCGAGGTTGAACGCTTCCTATCCGCCGGGCCGCCCCCGATCGTGTTCACTCCTGGCTCTGCGATGCAGCACGGGAAGGCGTTTTTTGAAGCCGCAGCCAAAGCCTGCCAGACGCTCGGGCAGCGCGGCATCCTGCTGACGCGCTTTCGAGAACATCTTCCGGAGCGCATTCCCGATCGCCTGATCCACGCGGAGTGGCTGCCGCTGGGGAAGGTGCTGCCCCGGACGGCACTGATGGTCCATCACGGCGGCATCGGCACCACGGCGCAGGTGCTGCGGGCCGGAATCCCCCACCTCGTGATGCCGTTGGCGCACGACCAGCCGGACAACGCCAATATCCTGCGGCGCCTGGGCGTCGGCGCCCGGCTGGACCCGGCCCGCTTTACGGCCGACCGGGTGGCGGAACACCTCCGGGATTTGCTGAATGACCCTGCGGTGCGGGCGAACTGCGCCCGGTATGCCCGGAAGGTGGACTTTTCCCGTTCGCTCCAGCGGGCGGGCGACCTGCTGGAATCACTCGCCTGACCGCAGAAACTGAGAAATTTGCCCAGCCTGCGCCGATCCCCCCGGCTTCAAATCCAATCCCCGGTCGAACCGCCGCCTTCCGGATTATCGCCGGTGTTGACCGTGCCGGCCGGCTCGATCAGCAGCAGGCGGCATTCCTGTTTCGCCATGGGTCGGTGTTCGACCCCTTTGGGTACGACGATCATTTCACCTTCCCGAAGGTCCAGCGCACCATCCCGGAAGTCGATGCGCAGCGCGCCCTCCAGCACGATAAAGACTTCGTCCGTCTCGGGGTGGCTGTGCCAGACAAATTCGCCCGCCACTTTGACCACTTTCAAATGGTAATCGTTCATTTGCGCCACGATGCGAGGCGCCCACAGGTCATCAAACAGCGCAAACTTTTGCTCGAAATTTACAGGTTGAAGCTGCATGCTCACACCTCCTTCATGCCCTGGCGGGGTGTTTCAAAGCTGCCAGCACGGTTTCAAGCTCGGGGGTCTCTACGTCCTTGAACCCTGCCAGCCGGCGGTAGATGTCGCCCGCAGCCTGATGGAAACCATCCGGCATCCCGGCGGCGGCAAAGGTGGCGGCAATCTCCTCCATCTCGCCCTGAAAGCGCCAGGCTTTGGCCGTCACCCGGCGCGCCCGTTCACGGGCCTGCTCGCCAAAATCTGACCCGCCGCGCCCCCATTGCGCTTCCAGCCAGCTGCGCACCTCCAGGGCGTCCGCGGCGCCCAGGACGGCGCACAGCAGGGCGGTGCTACCCTTGGTGTAGGCGGCGAAACACATTTTCAAGGCGGAAGCCTGCCCGGCGGAGAGGCCGATCACTTCGGTCTCCAGCGGGCCCTCCCGGAAAAAGTCCGCGGCATGTGCGGCGCGCGGGCCGGACAGGTACAACCAAGTGCGCCCGGGCTCCCAGGCAGGCCCACCGATCACCCCGCCGTCGACAAAATCTGCGCCGCCGCCCGTCACGATTTGTTCGATCAAGCGCGCTTTGTGGGGTGAAATGGCGTTTGCATCCACGTACAGGCCGTCAAATTCCAGCCCGGCGATCTGGCGAGCCACCTGTTCGGCGGCGTGCGGCGGGCAGATCGACACCAGCGTCCGGCAGCGGCGGACCAGGATGGGCAACTCGACTTCATCGCTGAGACGGTGCGCTGCGGCTCGTGCGCGGGTCGCGGGGCTGCGGCCGGCGCTGGCCCAGTGGGCGGTGCAGCCGCTGTTCTGGGCCGATGCCACCAGAGAGATCCCCATCGCGCCGGGGTGCAGGAAACCGATATCATGGTCGGACATCAGGGACGCTCCTTCTTCATTTCTTGGCAAGATAAAGGTATTATAGGAAGCAAGCGGGTAAAATGGCACCCGACATATCGGACGAAACGATTTTCGGGGCAGCTTTTTCCGGCCGCGATCCGGGCCGGTGGTCCCCGCTTGAGGAGTCTCCCATGCCAATACTGCGCGCCACATCTCGAAGGTCTTCCTCTTTCCCCTGGTGGAGCCTGGGCCTGCTCCTGGGTTTTCTGCTGGTGATCCTGTGGAAGCGGTTTGTGGACCGGAGGAACAGGCTCCAGGCCGGCCCTACCCCAGCGGCTCGCCCAAAGATCACGCTGGAGAATGTTGAGGCGGAAGCGGAAACCGTCGCCGCGCCTGCCGCCGAATCCGGCACCGAGCCGGAGCCCCGCCGCAAAGACGACCTGCGCAAGCTGGAGGGGATCGGCCCCAAAGTGCAGGCTGTGCTCAATGGTGCCGGCGTGCTCACCTATGCACAGTTGGCCCGCGCGAGCCAGAAGAAATTGAAAGGGCTGCTCGATTCGGCCGGCTATGGGTATATGAACCCCGAAACCTGGCCCGAACAGGCAGGCCTGGCGGCGAAAGGGGATTGGGAAGGCCTGGCACGCTTGAAAGCTGGACTGAAAGGGGGGCGGCGAGGCTGAGCGGCCGATACGATCTGTTTTTCATATAAGCCGCATCCCGGCGCGAAACCAGGATAAACGTTCCTGAGATGGACTTTTCCGGCTGATTTTAATAATTCACCGGCTTGTAATTCAAAGGAATAGGGGTGATTTCGGCGAAACCTCCATTCGAGGGGACGGCCATCCCAAAATTCAGGTTATTTGTCCTCCAAATTCAAGGGCAGTTTGCCCTGGTATTTTGAGCGTTGGAGGCTATCCTGGTGAAAATTAACAGGAAAGCGCCGCTTTGGGCGCGGATAAACAATATGAAAAAGAAAACCCTTTTCCTCCTATTGCTGGCGATATTGGCAGCTGGCGCTTTAGCCGCCTGCGCGCCGGCGGGCGAGCCCCAGGATGGGCCGCAGGTTGTGGTCTACCGGGCGCCTACTTGAGGCTGCTGCAGCGACTGGATCGGGTACATGCAGGCCAACGGATACCGGGTGCAGGTTGAAGATGTAACCAACCCAGCCCCGATCAAGCTCCAGTACGGCGTGCCCGCCCAACTCCAGTCCTGCCATACGGCCATCGTGGATGGCTACGTCATTGAAGGACACGTGCCGATAGAAGATATCGAGAGGATGCTGACCGAGCGGCCGGCGATCACCGGCCTTGCCGTGCCGGGGATGCCGATCGGCTCCCCCGGAATGGAAGTGGAAGGCGCTGCGCTGCAGCCGTACGATGTGCTGGCGTTCACCGCGGACGGCGCCACGGAGGTTTACGCCAGCTATCCCTGATTAGGGTTTGTTTCCGAACCGATACAGATGGATCGAAAAGGGAGCCTGAGGAATTTCGCGCACCCAGGCTCCCTTTTCCGATCAATCCAGTCTGAGTCGAACTGCCTAGTCGCGGATTACGATCGGGAGGAACACGGTTTCCGGCGGCTGGACGCCGATCGCCAGTGCCCACTCGTCGAAGCTCATCCCAACGAAATCCTGCAGGTTGTTATACTTTGCCAGTTCGGTGTTGATGGTGTTGGCCAGAGCCGGGCTGCCGGCTGCCGCCAACCGCTGCCAGATATCCAGTGCGTCGTCCACCATCTCCTGGGTGACCAGGACCTCAGCCCCACGGCCGCTGACGAAAGCCTCCAGCCCTGGCAGGAAGTTCTGCAGCGTGCCGCCTGCGTCCCACATAAGAGCGGGGTCGGCCAGGCCGAGTTGGCCCATTTCCTGCCCGTGCTGGCCGTACAGGCCGATGTAGGTCTGGCCGCCGGAGGTGTTGGCGAAGATGCCGGCCATCGAGCGGAAAATCGCCTGATCTCCCTGCGGGGAGACGTGGTTATCGGGGGTCCAAAACCCGGCGGTTGGCCTTCTGGTCCCGGTGAACAGCCCCAGGACCGCCTGGCAGGCGTCCAGCGGGTTGTAATAACCCTCGCTCGGATAGGGTAGCCCCCCGGGCAGGCTGATGTCCACATCGAGTGTGGCTGTGCGGAATGCATAAAACAGCGATCCGCCGTCGTCGAACGCCATGTGGGCGCGGTCGTCCAGGTCTAGGGAGACCTGGCCCAGCTGCCCCGTCCCGATGTGTACGGTTTCCACGGTCCAGGACCCGTTTTTGAGGGCCGCCAGCCGGATCTCGCCGCTCCCGGTCACGTAGGCGATCCGCGCCCGGTTCCTTGAGCCCAGCCCCAGGTCGAGCGCCAGGTCCTGCACGCCGCCGGCGTTGGCGACCGCCGTTTGGAACTGCCAGGAGGCGTCCCGATGCGCCAGCAGAATGGCATCGACGGTGGCATCATAGTAGGCGATCACCGGGAAACCGTCCGTTCCATCGGTGGCGATGTCGTTGTGGCGGCCGAGATCGCCGGGACCATCCACCAGTTCATCTGTCCACATCCCGGTGGCGGTGTCGAGGGTGGCGAAGCGCAGGTCGTCGGCGACGCCGTCATAATAGCTGATCCCCAGCAGGGCGTCGGGAAGCACGGTGATGTGCGTATAGCCGCTGTCGGGGTCCAGGGCGGGGCCGGCGTTGTTGGCGTAAGTTGTCGGGGAGGGGGAGACCCCGCCCAACGCGGCAGCCTTAACCCGGTTGAAGGTGGCGTCCCAGTAGGCGACTCGCACGAGTGCGTCGGAGCCGCCCACCAGGGCAATGTCGTTGTAGCGCCCGACGTCGGCGCTCTCGTCAAGCGGCTGGACCGCCCAGGTAAACCCGTTCCAGCGAGCATAGAGCAGGCGCGCACTGTTGGCGTCGTAGAAAGCGATATGATTCCCATTTTGTCCAGCAGCCTGTGAGAGACCCTGCACATCCCCGAAAAACCCGGCAGTGTGGGTATCCCAGGCATCCGTCCACTCAGCCAGCTGCAGCAGCCCGGCGCTGACGTCGTAGTAGCCGATCGAAGGGATGGAGTCGTCGATCTGCACGGCGGGCGAACCCACCACACCGCTGCTGAGCGCGGCGGTCTGCCAGTCCGGCGCCCAGGTCACGTAGCGCAGGTCGCCGTAGTTTTCGTGGTAGTAGATGGCGTGCAGGCGGTCCTGCGAATCGATCGCCAGGGCGTTGTAGGGGCCGACGCTGCCGTTGTTGTCCAGGATCTCGGTCTGCCAGCCCCCGCCATCCCGGCGGAGGTGGTTGAAAGTATTGGTTGAGGAAACCTGGGCTGCAAAGGTGATATGTGGGTCTCCGCCGCTGTCGAAGTCCAGGCTGACCTGCCAGAAAGATTCATCGAACCCCAGGTCAAGCGCCAGGTCATCGACCCAATTCTGCCCGTCATATTCGGCGTAATGGATTTCATCTGAGAAAAACCCCCAGTTGTAAGCGATGGCCGGGTTCCCTCCGGGAGCGATCTGGATATCGCTGTACGGTTCGAACGGATTATCGTTCACGTTATTCACCACCATGGTGCCCCAGCCCTGCCCGTCATCGGTGGCGTACAGCATCTCTCCCGCCAGCCGGTCCGCAAAGCTGACGTGCGGCTGTCCAGCCGCGTCCATGGCCAGGGAAGGATTTGCGTCATTCGGCGTATTGATTTCAGCAATCAAGTCGGTCTGCCAGGCCGACCCGTTCCAGAACGTGTACAGCAGTTTATTCTCCATAGAATCGAGTGAAACGATGTGCGGCTGGCCCGTGGAATTCAGCGCCATCGCCACCTGCCCGTGATCGGCCGGCGCGCCGGTATCGCTGATCTGCCATTGGGCGCCGTCCCAGGCGGCATAGTGCAATGTCTGATCGGTTAAGGTTGTCCCCGAGGTGTAGGCGATCCTGGGGAAGCCGTTTGGCGCCAGGGCCAGGGCGAAGTAGCCCCCTTGTTCTCCCATGTTTTGGGCAGTCGCCACCAGGTTCCGCTGCCAGCGCACACCGTCACAGTAGGCGTACCAGAGCTGGTCG
>JBFKII010000192.1:0-8021 GCA_041632295.1 Anaerolineales bacterium
CCGGCGGAACGTATATTATTTTTTACGGTGCGATCCTCGTCGGCGGCTTTGATTTTCTCGTCGGATTTCTCGGATGGATAAGCAACCAATAGATCAAGTAGATAATGAGAAACTGGACCTGTTTTCTTTTCCTGCCAATGAGGAAACTGTGTCGAGAAACAAGCCTGTTTCTTGCTATTCAAATCGGAGGTCAAGATGAGCGACAAAAATCTAACAAAAAATGAGGTTGTAAAAACAATTATCAAAAGAATTGGGGGTGCAATTCTCGTCATCGTGATTTCATATCTCGTGCTGATTGTGTTCTCGCAACCCGGAGAAACTTTTGCAACCAGTGGAGCTCAGGCAGAACTTCAAAGACAGCTAGGCACCAAAGAAGCTTCTGATTTTGTAAGTACGATAATTATGCCCCTCATATTAAGAGGTGCTGCTTGGTTAGGGATGATCACCGGTGCTTTCTATTTACTGAGAGGATTTGGCCAATTAATTAATAATGTTTTCAGGTAAATCAATTTCATTTCCACGACCAAAAAGCCAATGAGCCGTCCGCCACACGTAGCGGCGCATCGCCGCCATCGGCAGTCACAACCCACACCCCCTGCCCGCCGCCTTCCTCCCTCGCCGTGTAAACCAGCCGGCGGCTGTCCGGCGACCAGATCGTATCCGAGTGGTGGTACTGGTCGAAGAAGGGGATCACCGTCAGGAAATCGCGCGTCGGTTCAAACGTCGCCAGGAGGCGGGTGGTCCCGCGTTCCACATCCAAAACGTTTAGGGTCAGTTCGCTGCTGCCCTGAGCTTGCGCACTGGCCAGCGCGTCGATCGCGTCGCCGGTGTTGAGCGCAAAATAGGCCACTTTGCGGCTGTCCGGCGACCAGAAATAAGCGACCACCGTATCCGGGACCAGTGCAAGCGGGTCCCCCGGGCTCTCGGAGGACAGCACCTGCAGCGTGCCGCGGAAACCGCCCGTCAGGAGGCGTGTCGAGAGCGTGGCGATATGGGTCCCGTCCGGAGACCAGCTGAAGGCGATCGTGGCCTCGTATTCCGCCAGGGTTTGCAGGTTGGTCCCCTCGCGGTCCATGCGCACCAGACTGCCCCGCTCATCGCCGTGCAGGCCGAACATCAGCTGGGCCCCATCTGGGGACCAAGAAGGGGCCTGGAAAAAATCGGGGCTGAAATCGAACGTGCGCAACGGCTCCCCGCTCGAAGACAGGATCGCCACCCTGGCCTCCGGGTTAGACTGCTCCGCTCCGCCAACATGGGTGAAGATCTGAGCTCCGTCGGGCGACCAGACCCAGTAGTATGGCTGACCCATGTCCAGGACCTGTGACTCGGCCCCATCGACAAAAGCCAGGCGCAGGTTTAGATCATTGGTCCCAGGAAAGGAGGTCAGGAAGGTGATCCGCTCGCTGTCCGGGGACCAATATAAATAGAAGGGTGTCTCCAGGGTACTGGAGAAAATCTCCAGGGTATCAGAGGCATTCCGGTCGTAGACCATCAGGCGAGCGGTCGAGCTGCCCGAGTCGATATCGAACCGGGTGAACGCCAGCAGGCGGCCGTCCGCCGACCAGGTGGGGGATTGGTAAATCGTGACGGCGCCCGCGCCGCTGCTGCGCGGGTGTGCATCTTCCGTGACGGCACTCTGGTTCTGGCCGGAGGAGTCGACCATGTAGAGATTTCCGTCCGTGCCCAGGTAGGCGATCACCCCATCGCCCGGCGGCTCGGAAGGCTCCGGAGGCGAAAGAGTGGGGGTGGGCTTGGCCGGCAGGAACGTGGCACAGGCCAGCATGGCTGCCGAAAGCGCCAGTAGCCAACGTAAGCTCGGTTTGATCATCGGATTCAGATTATAGAAGACTGGGGGGCAGAGTCAATAAAACTGCCTTACGAACCGTGAAGCCCAGCGAACTGCGGTAGAATGAAAGTTCGTACGCTGGGAGGTTGCCATGGAGATCGCGCTCGCAGACGAACAGGCCTACGCCCTGGTTGAAACCCTGACGATGGACCAGGCCGAAGGCCGCGCCTGGAGCCAGAAGCTGGACGCTTTCGGTTCGCTGGTCAAGCTGACATCCTTCCTCCAGCGCCCGCAGGACGCTGATTTTGAGCTGCTTTACAAGGAGCACCGCTACCAGCCGTTCTGGCATGTCGAGTGCACGGCGGATTACGTCTACGAACGCAGCCGCGAGTACCAGGTGCCGGTCAGCGGTCCGGACACCCGCACCGTCACGATCAACGGCGTCGACTACCCGGTCACGGCCGGGAAGATCGCCTTGAGCGCGCTGGAGCATTGTGAAGAGCACCTGCACAAAAACGCGCTGATCGACGGCTACTCCGGGGAGGAGCAGCCCGACCTGATCCGCTACACCGAGCAGCCCGCCACCCGCATTGAGCCGGACCGCCTCGATGCATTCCGTCCGGAAGGGGCTGTCGTGGTCCCGCCGCAAGCGCGCGCTTCGGCGGTCGTACGCGAGGTGCTGATCGGCGTGATCCGCAGCATCAAGGCCGACCGCATCCTGGAGGACCGCGTCGAGGTGTCCCGCATCGACCTGTTCTACCGGCCGGTGTACGCTTTTCAATACCGCTGGATCTCGAAAGCCAAAGAGGCGATTATCGAATTCGACGCAGTGACCGGGAAGATGGAGGCCGGCGGGAAGACATTCCAGCAGTATGTCGGCAAGGTGCTGAACTCAGAGTTCCTTTTCGATGTCGGCACGGAGACGGTCGACCTGCTGGTGCCGGGTGGGGGGCTGGCGATCAAGCTGGCCAAAAAAGGAATCGAGGCGGCCAAGAAAAAGAAATGATGGGGGGACTGGGGAAAGAGAGGATGTCATGATACCAACCCTGGCCCTAACATTCACCTTGTTGGGGGCCGCGATCCTGATTGCCGCCCTCATGCCGGTCATGCAGATCATCCGGCTGCTCTCCGACGGGATCCTGCGCCGCCGATGGTACGTGCTGTTGGTGCTGATCTTCATCTTCATCGCCGGCTACCTGCTGTACGCCTACATCTTCCGGAACCGGATCGCAACCGTCGCCGATCTGGTCGTCCCCACCATTTTCCTGCTGGGGGCGATCTTCGTCGGGCTGACCACCGCGCTGGCCCTGCAGACCGCCATCGACCTGCAGCGCGTGGTCGTCCTTGAAAACGAAAACATCACCGACCCCTTGACCGGCCTGTTCAACCGCCGCTACCTGGACCGGCGGCTCGTTGAGGAGTTCGACCGCGCCCGCAGATACGGTCTCAGCCTGTCGCTGATCTTGCTGGACATCGACCACTTCAAAAGCATCAACGACCGCTATGGGCACCAGAGTGGGGACCAGGTCCTGAGATCCCTGGGCGGATTGATCCAGGAGGCCGTGCGCAAATCCGATCTGGTGGCGCGCTACGGCGGGGAAGAGATCATGATCATCGCGCTCAACACCCCCGCAGAGGGGGCGCTGGTGGTCGCAGAGCGCCTGCGCCGCTTGATCGAAATGCAAAATATCGAGATCGATACCGTGGATGGTGCGCCAAAAGGGATCGCCATCAGCGCCAGTTTCGGTGTCGCCGGGCTCAACGAACAAATGCCCGCGATTAGGGATCTGGTCCGTTCCGCCGACGAGGCGATGTACCTGGCCAAGCGGAACGGGCGCAACCAGGTGGTGGTCAGCGCCGGCGACCCCGGAGATTGACAGGGGCCTGAGGGTGTTCAGACCGGTCCCGCTGCCCGCCGAGATCCCCGGCCGCCTGTACCTGCACAGCATGCCGGGCACCTCCGAACCCTGGCCCAAGTTCATCGCCGAAGCGCGCAGGTTGAGGCTGGATGCCGTGGCTTGCCTGGTCCCGGACGGCGAAATCGCTGAGAAATCGCCGGCATATGCCGCCGCGCTGTCCGGCGGGGAACTTTTCTGGCAGCACCGCCCCTTTCCGATCCCCGATTTCGGGACCCCTCCGGCGCTGAAAACAGCCGCTTTTCACGTCTTCATCGCCGGCCTGGCGAGGCGCCTGCGGGAGGGGGGATCGCTCCTGGTGCACTGCGGCGCCGGGATCGGCCGCACCGGGACCACCGCCATCTGCCTGCTGATCGAACTGGGCATGCCGCTGGGAAAGGCTATCGATGCAGTCGAACGCGCCGGCTCGCACCCGGAGACGGGCGCGCAGCGGGAATTCGTGGGACGTTTTGCCGGTGGAGTGGGCCCGGGGGAGCACAAGCCGCACCCTTGACCGCCTTTGCCCTGATCCACAGCCCGCTGACCGGGCCGTCCGTCTGGATCCCGGTGTCGGAGGCCCTCGAACAACGCGGCCAGCACGCTGTCGTGCCGGAATTGGTTGATTCGGGTGACGGCCGCCCGTCCTGGGAGCAGCACGCCGCATCTGCGGCCGCGGCGATCGATCGGGCCCTGGCCGGATCGGCCTGCCTGCTGGTCGGGCACAGCGGCGCCGGCCCGCTGTTGCCGGCGATCCAGGCGCATCTGAAAATAGCGGTGAGCGGACATCTCTATGTGGACGCAGGCCTGCCGGGAGATGGAATTTCACGCCTGGATCAAATGAAAAGCGAGTCGCCCGACTGGGCTGAGAAATTGGAGCACCACCTGCGGGGTGGGGGGCTTTTCCCGGAATGGACGGACCGCGACCTTCAAGCGCTGATCCCGGACCCGGGCCGGCGCCGCCGCACATTGGCAGAGCTCCGGCCGCACGCCCTGGATTTTTTCACCGAGCCTATCCCGGGGCAGGGGGACCTGCTGCCGGTGCCTTCTGGCTATCTGCGCTTCAGCACGGCATACGACATCCCGGCAGGCCAGGCTGAGGCCCTTGGCTGGCCAGTGGTGCGGTTGGAAGCCGGCCACTTCCACATGCTCGTCCGGCCTGGAGAAGTGGCTGTGCTCCTGGTCGAGATGCTGGCCCTGCTTTCCGCCTGAGCCGCTATTTCCCGAACTTCTCCCGCAGCATCCCGGCCACGGTGGGGGTGCCGATCTCCTGCAGCTCATAGCGCACGCGCTGGGTGGGGTGGTTGAGGTCCAGGATGCGGCCCAGGTCGATCGGCGTGCCGATGATCACCAGGTCAGCGCCGGAGCGGTTGATGGTTTCCTCCAGCTCACGCATCTGCGCCTCCCCGTAGCCCATGGCGGGCAGCACATCCCCGGTTGTGGGGTAATTGCGGTACACCTCGGCGATGCTGCCCACCGCAAACGGCCGCGGGTCGATGATCTCGGCCGCCCCGAAGCGCCGGGCCGCCACCCAGCCGGCCCCGAAGGCCATCTCCCCGTGGGTCAGGGTGGGGCCATCTTCCACGACCAGCACGCGTTTGCCGAGGATGGCGGCCGGGTCGTCGACGAAAATCGGGGAAGCGGCTTCGACGATCGGCACGCCCGGGTTCAATTCCCGCAGGTTGCGCCGCACCTGGAGGATGTTTTCCTGGGTGGCGGTGTCCACCTTGTTGATCGCAAAAACGTCCGCCATGCGGGCGTTGACCTGGCCGGGATAGTAGCTCAACTCGTGGCCTGGCCGGTGGGGGTCGGCCAGCACGATGTGGAAGTCGGACTTGTAGAACGGCAGGTCGTTGTTGCCCCCGTCCCACAGCACGATGTCCACCTCCTGCTCAGCGGCCGCCAGGATGCGGCCGTAATCCACCCCGGCGAAAACCACCGCGCCGTTGTCGAGGTGCGGCTCGTACTCCTCGCGCTCCTCAATGGTGCACTCGTAGCGGTCGAGGTCCTCGTGGCTGGCAAAGCGCTGGGCGGCCTGCCGGACCAGGTCGCCGTATGGCATGGGGTGCCGGATGGCGGCCACGCGGTGGCCCAGATCGCGCAGGGTGCGCAGGACGTGGCGGGTCATCTGGCTCTTGCCGACCCCAGTCCGCACAGCGCCGATCGAGACCACCGGCTTGCTGGATTTGATCTGGGTCTCCCGCCAGCTCATCAGGCGAAAATCGGCCCCCGCTGCCAGGACGGCGGAGGCCCGGTCCATCACGTAGCTGTGCGGCACGTCGCTGTATGCGAAAACCACCTGATCGATCTGCATTTCATCTATCAGTCGAGGCAGGTCTGTCTCGGGGAAGATCGGCACGCCGGAGGGGTAGCGCTCGCCGGACAGCTCCGGCGGGTAGCGCCGGCCCTCGATATTGGGGATCTGGGTAGCTGTGAAAGCAAGCACCTCGTAGTCCGGGTTATCCCGAAAAAAGGTGTTGAAGTTGTGGAAATCGCGCCCGGCGGCGCCCATGATCAGTACGCGGGTGGGGGTCATCATAGCTCCTATAAGTCAGATTCGCCGGGGGACGCAGGCTGGGTACCCCGGCGCGCTCCATTATGCCGGGTTTTTGCCGATTCTGCAAAAGCCGGTTGGGTCAAGCATCCGGGCATGGCCAGCCGAAGCAAGCCACCATTTGTCAGGGGGCACAAGGCAGGACTGGCTCAGCCGCGCTTTGAGACCAATCCTTTTTTCAGTTCGGTGAGCAAACCGGCCAGTTCGTGCATTTCATCCGGGTCGAGAGCGCCCCAAGGGGAGAAGAAATAGCGATCGGTATTTATCTCCACCTTACGGCGGTATGTTTCACCCGCCGGGGTCAACTCAGGGCGCGTGTCCGGACCCGCAATCAATCTGCGTTCCCGCAGCTCCTGCAGTGCATCCGAATAAACTTGCGCAGGATGGCCGCGCCGTTTGAGCTGCTCCATCAGCGCTTCCAGCGAGTCCGCTGCTGCACGCCAAAGCAGGGTCAGAGTTTCCAGGGCGGGGGCGCTGATGCCATCAGGCTGCCAGGCAGCCAGGTGCGCATCGTCCCGGTAGCCGTTCAAGCACGAGATGGCCTGCTCAGCGTAGGGCAGGGGAGGCGAGATGCCGGGCATCAGTTTGCAGGCCAGTTCGATCGACCAACGATCCGGCGGGGGAGGCGTCTGCAGGCTGGCTTGGACCAACGCATCCAGCAGGGCTGACAGGCGTGTGGAAGAAATCAGCGAAAGGGGATCTGCATCCGCCATGGCCGAACGCACTTCCTGGACGAGTTGAAGGATCCTGGACCTGCCGCTTTTGGTCAGGTGGAACTCGCCAGGCGCGGCTTCCACCAGGAAACCGTTCTCCGCCAGGGCCGACAGTTGCGCCAGGTACCAGGCGGCAGCGGTGTAGGGCCCGCGCACCTGCAGCCGGGCTGGCGAAATGGTGTCGGGTTCGAAAGTCAGGGCGGCCAGCAGCCAGCCCACCGCCGTTCGGTCCAGGCTGTTTTCCGAGCAGAAGCGGTCGAACAGCGGCAAGTAGGCCGGGACCAGCTCCCGGTAGGAATCCTGGATCAGCCCCCAGATTTGTTTGTTTTCCATCGGCTTTTCCCCTCCTTGCAGGCAAACCAAAGGCTCGTGGAGCCTAGAACTCCCTGCGCTTTCTTCCAACCGCATGGCAGGGGTTCAAGAGGCAAAAAATCATCTTAATGGATTGTATTTGGAGTCCAACTATACCAGTTGTCCCAGGGCTTTGATCCCTTCAGTTTCGGTTAAATTGGAAATAAAACGGAAATATCACCTGGCAACTGAGATTGTTATTGGGGTATCCACCAAAAAGCTGTAAGAAGAAAATCGGGTTGAGGGAGTTGACGAATGGTAACTTTAAAGTTACCATTATGGCATGCACACGGAACCACGGGTGATGGATGCCCTCGGGCACCCGATCCGCCGCCAGATCCTGGTCCTTTTGAAAGAGCAGCCTCGTCCTGTCGGCGAGATCGCCGCCCATTTTCCGGTCAGCCGCCCGGCCATCTCCAAGCATCTGCGGGTTCTCAAGGGTGCGGGGCTGGTGGCATTCCACCCGAATGGGACCCGAAATATTTTTCGCCTGCACCCGGATGGCTTTGCGGCCGCACGCGATTTCCTGGACAGTTTCTGGGAGCAGGCACTCCAAAATTACCAGCAACTGGTCCAGGAAGAGCTCGGAGAGGAAAAGGATGTCTGAAACCCTGCCAGCCGACCGCGTGATCCACAGCGTGGCGGTGAACTGCGACGCCCCAACCGCTTTTCGAATCTGGACCGAAAAAATCGATGCGTGGTGGCCGGAGGGTCATGCCCCCAGC
>JBFKII010000193.1:0-8003 GCA_041632295.1 Anaerolineales bacterium
AGGGTTTCGCCCGTTCCGGCCGGGTCTCCCAGGGATTCGAACAATTCTCGGGCGCGCTCGAGTGTCGAGAGCGCGGCATGCTGGTCGTACGCCACCCACTGGCAGGCCCCCAGGAAGTAGACCAGCCAGGGGCGTTTCTCGCGGGTCTTTTGGGGCAGTTGCTCGATCCAGATCCGCAGGTGTGCGTAGCGGCCGCGCTCGAAAAGCCCGGGCGCATCGGCGGCGATCCGGCCGGCGGCGGCCTCGTAGTCGTCCCCCGCGAGCAGATGATGGACCGCGCGCCCGATGTCGGGGTGGTTCCGGCCGGCGCGCCGGTGCAGTTGCTTTTTATCTCCCGGCCGTTCCCGTTGGAGCTGCTGTTGCAGGAATTCGCGGAAAAGATCGTGGTAGCTGAAAACGGTTTCCCCTGTCCTTCGGTCCGTGACCGCGCTCAAAAACAAGTTGCGCCGGTACACCTCCTCCAGGAGAAGGGGCGCGTCTGGGCTTTCGGTCACCTGGGCGCACAGAGCGGGGGTCAGTTCATCCAGGATGCTGGTTTCGAGCAGGAAGCTGCGGATCTCCTCGCCCTGCTTATCCAGCACCTCGGCTGCCAGCAGGGCAAACACATTTTCCCTGGCCCGCTCGTTGACCGGATAGGGGCCGGCTGGGGGGTCCACCTCGGATGGGGGGTGTCCGGCCATCAGCCTCAGACCGGCGATCCAACCTTCGCTGCGATCGTAGAACGACCGGACGGATTGGTCCGGGAGGTCGAGTTTGAGTCCGGTTGAAAAAAATGCAGCCGTTTCCTGCCGGGTGAAGCGCAAATCGGGTGGGAGTACCTCGCCCAGCTGGGCCCGGCCGCGCATGCGCGGCAGCGAGAGCGGGGGCTCGACCCGCGCGGTGGCCAGCAGGCGCAGAAAGGGAGGCAGGTGTTCGATGAAATAGTCCAGACCGAAACCCAGGTCCTGCCGTGTCAGGTGGTGCAGATCGTCCAGGACCAGGCAATGCGGCCGAGATAGACTTTCGAGAAGTTCGTTGATCAGCAGTCCAAACGCCTGAGGTGGGTCCAGGCTGGCGGCGGTTTGTCCGGCGATGGTGGGCAGCAGCGCCCGCCCGAAGTCGGGCTGAATTTGCCGGAAGACGGCGATCAGGCCGGCCAGAAATTCCAGGGGGTGGTTGTCTTGAGGGTCCAGGTTGAGCCAGAGCACTTCGAAGGAGCGGGTGTGTTCGGCCCAGGCCTGTGCGGCGGTCGTTTTTCCGTACCCCGCTGGCGCGTTGATCAGGGTCAGGCGGTGGGATGCGACCCGGCTTTCAATCAGGCGGTTCAGGCGCGGGCGGGGACTGAAATCCGGCCGGAGTTGCGGCCGCATTAGCTTTGTGCGGGGAATGTGCGCGTGGAAATCGGTCAATTGCTTTGTGGCTCGAGATCGTGTGCCCGGCAGTGAAATTATATCCTGCGCCCAAAATGGCCCTCGAAACGCTGTCTGCCAAAGTGAAATTGAAAGGCTGCGACCTGGGGGACCTCACGTGGGAAGGAGGTGATAGTAAAATTGGGCATGGTCCCTTTTCCGCCAAGCCCCCGGCAGCAGTTCGATCATGAGCAGGCTTTTCAGCCCGCATACCTGGCGCTGCACCGCTCCGGCGAACTGCAGCGCCGGGTGGAGGCGGCGCTGGAAGCGCTAAAAGACTGCCGCGTCTGCCCACGTGACTGCGCCGTGGACCGGCTGGCCGACCAGGCCGCCGCCTGCCACACCGGGCGGTACGCCCAGGTGGCCAGCTATTTCCCCCACTTCGGTGAGGAGGACTGCCTGCGAGGCTGGAACGGCAGCGGCACCATTTTCTTCTCGATGTGCAACCTGCGCTGCGTGTTCTGCCAGAACTACGACATCAGCCAGGCCAAACGAGGCGCCGAGGTGACCCCGCAGCGCCTGGCCGGGATGATGCTCGAGCTGCAGGCGGCCGGCTGCCACAATATCAATTTCGTCACCCCCGAGCACGTCGTGCCCCAGGTGCTGGAGGCCCTGCCGATCGCCATAGAGGCCGGGCTGCGGCTGCCGCTGGTCTACAACACGTCTGCCTACGACTCGATGCACAGCCTGCAGCTCCTGGACGGGGTGGTTGATATCTACATGCCGGATTTCAAAATCTGGGAGCCGCAGCAGGCGCTGAAGTACCTCAAAGCAAAGGATTATCCGGACGCAGCTCGCGGGGCGATCCGGGAGATGCACCGCCAGGTCGGGCCGCTGCAGTTTGACAGCCGCGGCCTGGCGGTGCGCGGCGTGCTGGTACGCCACCTGGTCATGCCGGGCGAGGTGGCCGGCACACCCGAGATCCTGCGCTTCCTGGCCGAGGAGATCTCCCCGGAGACCTATGTCAACGTGATGGGCCAGTACCACCCGGCGGGGAAGGTCGCCTCCGGGCAGTGGCGGAACCGCTACACCGATATCGACCGCCGCATCCACGCCCAGGAGTTGCAGACGGCTGTTTCGCTGGCCCGCACGCTGGGCCTGCGGGTCGATCGGCGCCGCTGACACCGGCATTTCCGAGGGCTGTTATTATCAAAGCGGTCTCCATACGCCCGGTGGGGGAGAATACGTCATCTGCGGCATCCCGGTCGCATTCCTGCGCCAGGAACGGACGCGATCAGGCATCCCGGGCCAGGGTATTGGGCCTTGCGTTTCTGCACCCTGGGGCACAAATCAACCTACCGCCCCGAAAACGAATTTAAGGAACGACGAGGGAGGCCCCTGTTGTACGACACCCCCCGGACCATCGAGGAACTGCTCGAGATGCTCACGGCCTCTCCCTCACGCATCGCGGAGATGACGGAAGGACTTTCCGCGCATCAATTGGTGACTGCCCCCGGTGAAGGCGAATGGTCTGGAAGGCATGTCCTGGCCCACCTGCTTGCCTGCTCAGACGTGTGGGGCAAATATATCCAGCTCATCCTCGGCGAGGAGAGGCCGACTTTCAAGGCCGTCAATCCCACAACCTGGATCAAACAGACCGACTATCTCAGCCTTCCATTCCAGGCGTTGTTCCGGGCCTTCTCTTTGCAACGCCGGGACCTGCTCGCCGTGCTGGCCCCGCTGCCGCCCGAGGACTGGAATCGGAGTGCCGTGGTTACCGGAGCGGGCAGGCCGCGCGAGCGCACCGTTTACACATATGCGCAGTGGCTGGCAAACCACGAACGCTCACATTTCAAGCAATTCCACAAGATCGCGGCTGCATTGCGCGGGTAGCGATCGAAAAACCCAACTCGATGGACAGGCGCTGCGAACCCAAGTTTCGGATCAGGCCTGGTCCCGGGGCGAGGCGCGGCATTCTCATCCGGGAATCAGACCGTGGGTAAGGCGCCGCTGCAGCCGTGTGGGTGAAAAACGGCGATTTCAGGCCCCACTGGGAGGCGTCATACCCTCCGGCACGCCGGTCTCGGTCGGGTTATCCGGATCGGCGCTCCATTCGTACCAGCCGCCGTCGTATACCGCCATCTTGTCCCAGCCCATCAAATAGGCATAAAAGAACGTTTCGCTGGCGCGCCAGCCGGTGCCGCAGTAAAAGGCGATGCGCTTGTCCGGGGTGATGCCCGTACGGGCCCAATTGGCCGCGATCTGGTGGTAGTTCCGCATGCTGTTGTCCATGTTGCGGTAATTTTCCATGTGGTAGGCATCCGATCCGCAGTCCCCCCAGACGGCGCCGGCAATCCGCCCGACCGGGCCGATGTAGTGGTAGCCGCTGACCTGGCCGATGAATTCATTCCAGCTGCGGATGCTGACCAGTTCCGCATCCTTGCGGGCCAGGATCTGGCGGGCTTCTTCGATATCGACGATGTACTGCGGGTTCTGCGGCACCGGCAGGCCGAATTCGGGCACCGGCTGTGGGAGGTTGTCCCGGGTTTCGACCGGGTAGCCGTCCGCCACCCAGGCGTCATACCCGCCGTCCAGCAGGCGCACATCTGCGACACCAGCGTACATCAGGATCATGGCGGCCCGCGTGGCAGCGATCATGCCCGCTTTGCGGCCGGGGTGCTCGTCGGCCATGGAGGGCTCGGAGTCGCGGCCGTACAGCACCACGGTCGTATCGTGCGTGATCCCCAGGGAGGCCAGCGCCTGGGACAACTCTTGCGGGGAGCGCCGGTTCCAGTCCACTTCCGATTCAAGCAGGTTGGTGTCCAGGTAAAGCGCGCCGGGCAGATGGTTGGCGTCGTACTCCCACCGGGCCCCGAAATTAACGTGAAACAGCAGGAAGCGGCCGCCGGGAAAGGTCTGTGGATTTTGGCCGTCCAGCAGCTGCTTGAGCCAGCCCGAGTAGACGAGCTTTTCGTAGCGCGGCAGCCGGTCAACCGGGCGCTGTTCATCCGCCGCCCAGGCCTGAAAGCCGGGTTCATAAAAATAAACCGCGGAGAAGGGCAGCTCGGAAAGGCGCGCCAGGAAAAGTCCGTAATCCGCCCCGGCATCGCCGTAGGCCACGACCGTCATGCCGGCCCTGGCCCCGGCTTTTGCCAAAATCGCCGCCAGCGCTTCGCCTTCCAGGTGCCGCGTCCAACGCTCCGGACAGGGTACGGCGCCGGGGATATGGCCGCCTCGAGGTTCACTTTGCAGGCGCCAGCCGTTGAAAGCGGCCGTCGGGCGCATGTCGAGCAGGGAGGTGTCCGGTTTCCCGATCAAATTCGATAATTCGGAAGTGGAGATTGGTTTGGCCATGCAATCAGCTCCTGTATGATCCAGTGAAAAACAAAAAGCGAATGACGCTCATCAGCCATTCGCTTCGGTTATCCGGGGGAGGGTGTGTTCAGGGGATCGGCGCGGAAACATCGGCGAGCGGCGCGGTTCTCGCATACATACAATGCATAAAATGCGCAGGGCGTTCTTTTTCCGCGTACATATGATCGGATTCTATGGCATCCCGTTGGGTTGTCAAGGGAAGGTGGGCGGCTGGTCCTGAAACTGCCCGGAAAGGCCAACCACGGCATGTCTGGAAACATTCTGCCGCTCCGGTTTCTCCTGCCCGATCACGGATCGGTTCCAAAATCGCAGCGCACCCATACCCCTGCGGCCAGGGTTTTCTCCAGCGCCAGTTCCAGGTGGTCGATGCGCACGATCGTCACCGGGGTCTGCTGGATCACCTCAATCCGGAATCCAGGTACCAGGCCGTAGGCCCGCAGGCGGACCTGCCGGTCCGGTGCCAGCCGCCGGTCGAGCTTTTCCACGCGGGCGCAGGTGCCCGGCAGCACGCGATCCAGCCGGGTGAGTGGGACATCGGGCGAACATACCGGGCGCGGCTTCTCCACCAGTTGGGGTGGCGTTCCGGCCGGAGTATGGTTGGCGGCGGTGTTCTGCGGGACCGTATCGACCGCGCCGGGTGCCACACGCTTTCCGGCGGCGAGGAATTTTGTGACCAGGCGGACCAGGCTGGATTGGCTGGGATCGATGGTGGTGTGGCCGCAGTGCGGGCAGCAAACCATTTGGCAGCCGCTGTTCAAGGGGCAGGAGCCGCAGGCATTCCTGCCGCTCGGGTCGTACTCGTACCCGCAGACCGGGCAGGTCAGTGACGGCGGGGCCATCACAGCCACCCCGTCCAGGCCAGCAGCCGGGCCAGCAGGCCGGCCACGACAAACGCCAGCGGAAAGACCAGCAGGACCATACCGAGCGCCGTTTTGCGGCCCTGCTCTCGGGCGATGACCAGGATGCTCGCCACGCAGGGGATGAACAGAGTCACCGTCACCATGGCCACAACGACCTGGACCGGACTCAGCAAACCGCGCGATTCCATCAGAAACAGGCCGGTGGCGCCAAAATCCCGGCGCAGGAAGCCCATCAAAAATGCATTGCTGGCCTGGGCGGGCAGCCCCAGCCAGTCCACCACCAGGGGCTGCAGCAACTTCTCCATCCCCGCCAGCCAGCCCAGGCGGTCGAAGGCGAACATCAAGGCTGCGCCCAGCAGGAAAAACGGCACCACCTCCTTGAGGTACCACTCCACCCGGGCGACGGTCTTGACCGCCACATTGGACATCTGCGGCCAGCGCAGCGGCGGCAGCTCCACCATCAGCGGCGTGCGCTCCCCTGGCGCCAGCATGGCGGCCAGCCTGCCAACCACCAGCAGCACGGCGGCCACCACCCCCGCCCAGATCAGGGTCGCCTTCAGGGAAATGCTGGCCAGCAGGCCCATAACGACCCCCAACTGGGCCGAGCACGGGACCGCCAGGGCCAGCAGCAGGGTGACCAGAAAACGCTCGCGCCGGCTCTCAAGCACGCGCGTGGTCAGCGCCGCCATGGTAACGCAGCCCAGCCCGAGGACCATCGGCAGGACCGCCCGCCCGTTCAGCCCCAGGAAGGCAAATACCCGGTTGCTCAGGGCCACGAGCCTCGGCAGGTAGCCCGAATCCTCCAGCAGGCTGAAAGCCAGGAAAAAGGTCGAAACAACCGGCAGGATCAGGGCCAGCGCATAGGTCATGCCCACGGTCCACAGGCCGTAGGGCCCCACCAGGAAATCGACCACGAAAGGTACGGGTATTAGTCCGGCGATCCGCTCCGCCAGCCACGGGTTGGCCAGCGTTTCGAAGAGATAGCCCTCGATCCAATCGACCAGCGTGCCGGCCCCAAAGACTCCGACGAACCAGTAAATGGCGTACAGGACCGCTGCCAGGATCGGCCATCCCCAGACCGGATGCATCGCCCCCCGGCCGAGCGCAACCCGCAAGGCGCGCCACCCCGCGCCGCTTTCCTGCACGGTCTCCCGGGCCAGCCGGCTGGCATACCCCAACCGCACCCCCTGGATCACCGTGCCGAGCGGCTCGATGAAGGACAGCTGGAGCTTTTCGCGGTGGGCGCACAATCGCTCGTAATCCGCGGGCTGGAGGTGTCTTCGCAGCCAGGAGGCGGCCACGGCGTCTTCACTCAGCCACAGCAGGCCCAGAGCCCGGGCGGAGATCGATGCCCGCGGCAGGTGCGGGGCGATCTCGGCCAGGGCGTGCTCGATTTCGGGCGGGTAGGCCAGCCGGAACTGGGGGGGCTCCAGCGAGCGCATGGCGGCGATCAGGTCCGGGATCCCTACTCCCCGCGTGGCAATGGTTTCCAGGACGGGGATCGACAGGTAATCCGACAGCAGGCGCGGGTTGACCTCCACCCCGACCTGGCGCGCTTCGTCGCTCATATTCAAGACCAGGGCCAGCGGCAGACCCATCTCGGCAAGCTGGATGGTCAGGAGCAGGGTGCGGCGGACGTTTTTGGCGTCTCCAACCTGGAGGACTGCCTGGAGTGAATCCTCCAGCAGCACCCGGGCAGTGACGTGTTCGTCCTCGGAGCTGGTCGGCAATGCGACCACTCCGGGGGTGTCGATCAACTCGGTGTCCGGCAGCGCCTGCATGCGGGCGCGGCTGACCGCCACCGTGGTGCCGGGATAATTGGCCACGATGACGTGCTGGCCGGTCATGCAGCGGAACAGGGCTGATTTCCCAACGTTCGGATGCCCGACCAGCGCCAGGCTGGCCTGCGGATGCGGAGCGATCGTCGTTTCGACTTCCATCAGTATCGTGTCACGCCGGCCTGCCCCCGGCAGGCAGCGTTTCAGACAGGCTCTCAGGCCTGTGTGAGGGGAGGTTAACCAAATGCCGCCGGGTTCGACAGGTATAGATTGCCTGAAAATCTCGGGGCAAACGTCACGAAATATCTTCTGCTCATTTGTGCCATACCCACCAGGCTGCTCTTCCCTCGAAACAATCGATTCTTCGAAACAGGAAAAAATACTTATTCGAGGGAAATTCAGCCTCTGGTGCCCTGGCGTCTTCGCGCCGCTGTGTATTTTTACCGTGGCCACCAGGCTGATTCGGGTGCAATCCCGCCATCCGGATGGCAAAAAAAACATCGCCCAAAACCGCAGGGGCGCGGAGAAAAAGCGCAATTGCGGAGTGGATATCTACTCCTATTCGTCTTTGCGGCTCTGCGGCTCTGCGTTTCAACCGCTGGGGGCGGTGCGACCCGGATGCAGGCGCGTCATCCGGATGGCAAAAAAACCTAGCCCAAAGC
>JBFKII010000194.1:0-7993 GCA_041632295.1 Anaerolineales bacterium
CGAGATGGAGGGCGTCCACGCGGTCTACACAGCCGATGACCTGGGCGATTACTTTCGCCATGGTCCGCTTCTGGTTTCACCGCCTCCGATTGAACGCCTGACCTTTCATGGGAAAACCCAGCCGATCCTGGCACGCGGCAAGGTGCGCCATGTCGGGGAGCCGGTCGCCGTGGTGGTGGCGGAAAGCCGCTACCTCGCCGAAGATGCTGCCGCCCAGGTGCTCGTGGATTACGAATTCCTGCCGGCGGTGGTGGGGCTGGAGAAAGCCACGAAATCCGATTCAGCCGCCGTCCATGAAGACTTGCCCGGCAATCTGGCCGCACATGTGATCCAGGAAAAAGGGGACTATGAAAAAGCCCGCGCCGCTGCCGATCTGATCGTCAAGCGCAAATTCAGTTACGACAGGGGGACGGCTGCCGCCATGGAAAACCGCGGGATCGTAGCCGATTGGGATCCAAAAGCCCAACGCATGACCATCTGGGATACCACGCAGGCCCCGGTAGTGATCCGCAATGGCCTGGCAGGCATGCTGGGCCTGAGCGAGAGCAGCGTACGGGTGATCGCCCCGTTCATCGGAGGCGGTTTCGGACCGAAGATCATGATGTTTTACCAGGAGGAGATGCTGCTGCCATGGATCTCGATGCAGCTGGGTAAGCCGGTCAAATGGATCGAAGACCGCACCGAAAACTTCTACGCCACCACGCAGGAGCGTGGCCAGGTCCACTGGGCGGAAGCGGCATTTTCAAAAGAAGGCCGGCTGCTTGGAGTGCACGATGTCTTTCTGCACGACACCGGCGCGTACATCCCTTACGGGCTGACCGTCCCGATCAATAGCCAGTGCACCCTGTTGGGTTGCTACGACGTTGAGCACTACTACAGCGAATTCAGGGCGGTGTTTACCAATAAGCCGATCGTCACGCCCTATCGCGGCGCCGGCCGCCAGCACGGTGTTTTCGTTCTGGAGCGCCTTCTCGACCTGGCCGGCAAAGAGCTGGGGATCGACCCGGCCGAGATCCGCCGGCGCAATTTCATCCGGCCTGAGCAGTTCCCATACAACAACGAGATCATCTACCAGGATTTCGCCCCCCTGGTCTTCGACAGCGGAAACTACGAGCCCGCCCTCGACAAGATCATGGACATGATCGGGTATCGCGAATTCATCGACGAGATCCAGCCTAAAGCGCGCGCCGAAGGACGCCTGTTGGGCATCGGGATCGTCTCGTACGTCGAGGGGACCGGCATCGGGCCCTACGAAGGGGCACGGGTCCAGATCCAGGCCAGCGGGAAGGTGGCTGTGGCCACCGGGATCGGCACACAGGGTCAGGGCCATTACACCTCTTACGCACAGATCGTAGCAGAGCACCTGGGAGTGGGCGTGAGCGATGTAGAGATCGTCACCGGGGACACCGACCAGTTCCATTGGGGGACGGGTACCTTTGCCAGCCGAGGGGCAGTGGTGGCCGGCAACGCCATCAACGAAGCAGCTAAAGATGTCAAAAAGAAGGTCTTAAAACACGCCGGAGAGCATTTCGAAGTGGCTGAAGAGGACCTGGAGATCGCAGACGGATCGGTCCACGTCAAAGGCGTGCCCTCACGCAGCATCACGCTTGGGGAGCTGGCTCAAATGGCCAACCCGCTGCGGGGGGCGGTCAAACCCGGCACTGAGCCGGGGCTCGAAGCGACGAACTATTTCGGTCCGGAGCGCGGCGCCACCGCCAGTGGGATGCATGCCATGATCATCGAAGTCGATCCGGGGACCTACAACGTGGATATTCAAAAGCTCGTCGTGGTGCACGACTGCGGGCGGGTGATCAACCCGCTGATCCTGGACGGCCAGATACACGGCGGCGTGGCGCAGGGGATCGGCAACGCCTTTTTCGAGGAGCTGGTTTGGGACGAGAACGGGCAGCTCTTGAACGCATCGTTCATGGATTTTGTGATCCCTTCCGCGATGGAAGTCCCATCGATGGATATCGGCCATGAAGAAACACCTTCGCCGCTCAACCCGCTGGGGACCAAAGGCGCAGGGGAGGCCGGGGCAATTCCGGTGGGGGCGCTATACGCCCAGGCGATCGAAAACGCACTGAATTACGAGGTGGAGATCAACGAGATCCCCCTCAGCCCGCACAAGCTGTGGGCGATCGCCACGGGGAATGGAAAAAATAAAAATGAATCCAAATGATCTACTATTCCCTGGCCCAACCGGATAATCTCGGGACCGTAATGGCCATTCTGGATGAAGCCGCCTGCTGGCTGGAGCAGCGCGGCATCAAGCAGTGGCCATGCCCGCACCCGCCGCATTTCCGGAGAAGGGTGGGGATGCGCATTGAGTCGGCAGAGGTCTACATCGCCCGGACGATCGATAAGGCTGAGCCGGTCGGCACCATAGCCCTGGGATGGTCCGATCCCTATTGGAAAGAACGGCCAGAAAAAGCCGCATATGTCCACAAGATGGCCATACGCAACGATTTTCACGGCAGGGGAATTGGAAAGCACATGCTGGTTTGGGCCCTTGATCAGGCCCGGAAAGCTGGTGCGGAAGCGCTTCGCCTGGACTGCCTGGCTGCAAATTACGGATTGCGCGCGTATTACGAATCACACGGATTTTCGTGGACCGCCGAAATCACCGACCGGGATTACACCGCCGCACTTTACGAAATGGATATCCGGTGAACCAGCGTTCCTCGCCCATCCTCGTCACCGGCGCGGCCGGCAAATCCGGGCTGGCGGTGGTAAGGGCGCTGGTTCGGCGGGGCTGTGCGGTCCGGGCGGCCGTCCGGAGGGAATCGCAGCGAGCCGCCCTGGAAACCCTGGGCGCCCACGAAACGGTCGCCATGGACCTGAAGGATGCGCAGGCTTTTGAAGAAATCACCCAGGGGGTCCGGGCGATCTACCACATTTGCCCGAACGTACACCCCCAAGAACTGCAAATCGGGCACAATGCCATCCGGGCCGCGAAACAGGGCGGGATTGACCATTTCGTTTACCATTCTGTTTTATGGCCCCAGGTGGAAGCCATGCCCCACCACTGGCAAAAGATGCGGGTCGAGGAGGCGCTGATCGAATCCGGCCTGCCTTTCACTTTTCTGCAGCCCTGCGCCTACATGCAGAACACATTGGGGCAAACGGGCAACATGATTCAGCAGGGGGTAATCGAAGTGCCTTACCGGTTGGAGGCGCGTTTCAGCCTGGTGGATCTGGAGGACGTCGCCGAGGCGGCGGCCGTTGTACTTACCGAATCGGGACACAAAGCGGCTGCCTACACCTGCTGTGGCCCTGAGCGGGTAAACTCGAAAATGATGGCAAAATGCTTTGCCGAAATGCTTGGAATGCCTGTACAGGCGGTTCGCATTTCACAGGCCGACTGGCTTGCCAGAAACCGCGGAAATCGCCAGCCAGGGTACCGGGGCGATGCGCTCCTGAAAATGTTCGATTATTATGACCAGCACGATTTTGTAGGAAGCGCTGCACCGCTGGCAGGACTGTTAAAACGCCCACCGGGCAATTTTGACGGCTTTGTCCGCAGGGCAGTGCGAAATTTCCAAAATTCATCTTCAAAGGAAACAAAATGACAAAACCTGTTGCAGTCGTGACCGACAGCACCGCCAGCATCCCCCCCGAGCTTGGGAAAAGCCTGGGAATCACGGTGGCTGCCAATATCTTGGTCTGGGAAGGGCGCTCTCTCCGCGATGGTGTGGACATCGACCCGCAGGCCTTCTATGAAAAGTTGAGGGATGCGAATGAGCATCCCACCACCGCCCAGGTACCGCCGGGGGAATTCGGTGCCATATTCGACCGCCACCTGTCTGCAGGCTACGACGTCCTGGCCGTGTTGATGTCCAAAAAAGTATCCGGGACGGTGGAATCCGCCCGGATGGCAAAAAATGAACGGCCAGATAGCGGAATCCGGGTGATCGACTCAGGAATGAGCGGCATGGGCTGCGGCTGGCTGGCTATCCTGGCAGCCCGGCTGGCGAACACCGGGGCTGACCTGGCCCAGTGCTCACAGATCGTAGAAAATGCGCTGGACAAAGTGGGGGTGCTCGGAATGTTGGACACGCTCAAATACCTGCACCGAAGCGGCAGGATCGGCGGCGCCCGGCGCTATCTGGGCGCGATGTTGAACATGAAAGCGCTGCTGCAGATCGCAGACGGGGAAATCCAGCCGCTTGACCGGGTGCGCACGCGGCGCAAAGCCCTGGACCGGCTGAGGCAGGAACTCGCTACACGCACTGAAGGCCTGCGCCCTTTGCGCGTGGCTGTGATGCATGCCAACGTAATCGCGGTGGCAGAAAGCGTGCGCGAACAGATCCAGCTTGAATTGGAACCCGACGAGCTGCTGATCACCGACCTTTCCCCCACCCTGGGCACCAATTTCGGCGAAGGCACCATCGGCCTGTGCTACATGGCGGGTGTCCCCTGATACACGAATGCTGGGATTGAGCATTCCGGAGCTGCAAAGTTCCATGATGAAGGGAGCGTTATCCGCCCAAGCGCTTTGCGAGCAATATCTCGAGCGGATCGAACGCTGGGACCGGAACGGCCCCTGTCTGAACGCAGTGATCGAGCGTAATTCGGAAGCTCTCGAACTGGCTGGCAAACTGGACCAGGAACGGGCGAACAAGGGTCCGCGGCGCCCGCTTCACGGAATTCCGATTCTGCTGAAGGATAACATCGACACCGGGGACGGCATGATGACTACAGCTGGTTCTCTGGCCCTCGAAAACCATTACGCCAGGCAAGACGCGTTCCTGGTCGCACGGCTGCGCCGGGCCGGCGCCCTCATTCTGGGCAAAACCAACCTGAGCGAGTGGGCCAATTTCCGCTCGAACCGTTCGGTCAGCGGGTGGAGCAGCCGCGGCGGCCAGACCCGCAACCCGTACGACCCGGCCAGGAACCCCTGCGGCTCGAGCTCCGGGTCGGCGGTCGCAGTTGCCGCGGAATTCTGCAGCGCGGCGATCGGCACCGAGACCGACGGTTCGATTGTCTGCCCCGCTTCGGTCAACGGCATCGTTGGATTCAAGCCCTCCCTGGGCCTGGTCAGCCGCTCGGGAGTCATCCCGGTCGCGCACAGCCAGGACACCGCCGGACCAATGACCCGCAGCGTGCGGGATGCGGCGATCCTGATGAATGCGATCGCCGGGCACGACCCCAATGACCCAGCCAGCGAACCGGCCGGAGCGATTGACTATACGCAGTATCTGTCCTCCGATTCGTTGCACGACCGGCGTGTTGGGGTGCTGCGCCAGTTTTTTGGCGTACACCCGAAGGTGGACGAGGTCATGGAAAACGCGCTGCGCACGATCGCCGCCCAGGGTGCTGTGCTGGTCGACCCGGTTGCCCTGGAAACCAGGGAGGAAATCCATGAGCACGAATTGGAAGTCCTGTTGTATGAGTTTAAAACCGATCTGAACAAATACCTGGCAAAAGCAAAGACCCCGGCAGGAATTCGCTCGCTGGCCGATCTGATCGCTTACAACCAGTCCAACGCCGAACGTGTCATGCCCTTTTTCGGCCAGGAACTGTTACTCCAGGCACAGGCGAAAGGCCCGCTGAGCGAACCTGCATACGTTCAAGCGCTGGAAACCAGCAAACGGCTGGCCGGGGAACTGGGGATCGATGCCGCCATGTGCGAACAAAATCTCGACGGGTTGGTCGCACCCAGCAATGCACCGGCCTGGCTGATCGACCCTGTGCATGGCGACCGGCGATCCGGCGGCAGCTCCACCCCCGCCGCAGTTGCCGGCTATCCGAACGTCACTGTGCCCGCCGGTTTTGTCCACGGCCTGCCGGTTGGCATCTCGTTTATAGCGGGCCGCTTCCAGGATGCCGAGATCCTTGGATTTGCTTATGCATTTGAGCAGGCCGCCCAGGCCCGGCGCTCACCGAAATTGAACTGATCACAAACCCCAAATTGTGAGGCAGCAAATGGAAAAGCTGGACATCCTGATTCGAAAAGCCCGGCTAAGAAGCGGGCAGGTCCGGGACATCGGAATCCTGGATGGCGCCGTTCATCTGGTTGACGATCACCTGCCCCATCCGGCGGGCGAGACGATCGATGCCTGGAGCAACCTGGTCACCGAATCGTTCTGCAACCCCCACCTGCACCTCGACAAGGTGTACACCCTGCGCAGGATCGACGATCGCGCCATGCAGGACTACCACGGCGGCGGGATGGGTAAAGCCATGACGGCGATAGAATCCGCTGCCCGGGTGAAGGACGATTACCAGGCGGAGAAAGCGCTGCCAGATATCCGTAAAGCCTGTGATCTTGCACTGCACAACGGCAACACCCACATCCGCGCCTTTGCCGATGTGGACCGGAAAGCCCGGTTGGAAGGGGTGGAAGCCCTGCTTCAGGTCCGGGAAGAGTTTGCCGGCAGAGTCGAAATCCAGGTCGTGGCTTTCCCGCAGGACGGTGTGGTGCGCGAGCCGGGCGCTGCCGACCTGGTGCGGCAGGCCATGCAGCGCGGTGCCGACCTGGTGGGCGGCATCCCCTGGATCGAATTTACCGAACGGGATTCCCAGGCCCACGTGGATGCCATGTTCGAGATCGCCCGCGATTTCGACGCGGGTGTCTCCATGCTGGTCGACGACGCCGGGGACCCCGGACTGCGCACGACCGAAATGATGGCCCTGAAAGCGATCGAGCTGGGTTGGGAAGGGCGTGCTCTGGCCCACCATGCCCGCGCCATGGCCCTGTACCCCCAGCCGTATTTTCAGAAGCTGGCCGCTCTGCTGAAACAGGCCCAAATGGGCGTCATCAGCGATCCGCACACCGGCCCGCTGCACGCCCGCGTGCGCGAGCTGCTCGCGGAAGGCTGCCTGGTGGCTCTCGGGCAGGACGATATCACCGACGCCTACTACCCTTTCGGCCGGAACAATATGCTGGAGGTTGCATTCCTGGCAGCGCACATGCTTTGGATGACCACCCGGGAAGAGATGGAAACCCTGTATGACATGGTCACCATCCGTGCGGCGGAGGCGATGGGGATCCCTGATCACGTCCTGGCAGCCGGCAATCCCGCAAACCTGGTCGTCCTGGACGTTCCGGATGTGCTCGAAGCCCTGCGATTCCACCAGCCTCCCCTGTACGTGATCGCGGGCGGGCGCATCGTTCAAAAAGCCTGATGCCCGGATCCGGGCTCCGGGTGGAAACGGCATTTTCGGATTGGCCGGACCGAATGGCCGCAGGTGGACCCTGGCGGGTGCTGCACAGTTTCGACTCTTCCATCAACCTGGCCGACCCGTCCGGGTCGGTGCTCTCCCTGGTCCAACCCGGCACACCGATGACCCCTTTCGCTGCCCGGCTGGATTCCTGGCCGCCCGGATTGGCGAAAATCAGGCTAGACGCAAGCATACAATTCGAGTCTGGGCTGCTCCAGCTCGAAAACTGGCGGATCGATTTCCGCCTGGCAAGCCCCTGGGTTGCGAAGCCGGCCTGGCAGCACTATCGAAAGATACTCACAAGTGAACACAAAAACCTTTTCATGGCAGCGCTCGACTCCCTGGAAATCCAGCCAGGGATCGAATTTGGCCCGGTCCCGATGATTTGGAACCGGGGTGAGGTCGAAGGCTTTTCTCGCTCGATCGCCGGGCTTGGACCCGGCCTGACCCCTTCCGGCGATGATTTTTTGATGGGCATGGTCCATGGGGCCTGGCTGTTGTACCCTGCCGCGCAGGCCCGCCAGTACGCGGAATGGCTTGTCCGCCCGGCGTTGAGCCGTACAACCACGCTTTCGGGCGCCTGGCTCCGGGCGGCGCATGCCGGGCAGGCCGGGGAACCATGGCACCAACTGCTGGCCGCGCTGGAAACCGGACAATTGGCAGCGATACGGCAGCAAAGCGCGGAGATCCTGTCCACCGGCCACACCTCCGGCGCAGATGCCCTGGCCGGCTTCCGGGCAGTTTTCAAAGGGTGAAATTAAATTAAGACTCGCCCGAGGACCTCGGGCGAGTCTTTTCTGCGAATGTTTTTGTACTAATCTGCAGC
>JBFKII010000195.1:0-7976 GCA_041632295.1 Anaerolineales bacterium
ATCCCCTGGTCGCGCGTGCTGGCGCTGGAAGTGGCGGCATTTTCCTTCATCACGATTTTGACCTTATTCGGCGGCGTTGAGCTGGCGCGCGCGGAGGCCGGGCTGGACGGCGGGTTGGTTGGCTGGGGCCTTGCCGATCTGACTGGCCTGGCCCTGGGTGGGATCGGTCGTGCCCTGTTGGTCACGGTCGTCTTTGTTTGGAGCGCGCTGTACGGCCTGGATTTGGCGGGCCCGCTTGTCCGCTGGTTGGGCCAGCGCCTGGAACCCGCCCCCGCTCCCCTGCAAGAAAGCGGCCCGGTGGAGACTCAAAACCCGGCCGCGTCTAACGGCAGCCGCTCCCTGGCCTCGCCTGGGGTCAAGCTGGAAGGGAAAGCATCCAAGCGCAGCCTGCCGTCCCAATTTCGTAAGAAGCTCCCGGTGATCAGCGAGACCCAGCCGGAAGGGCCTCCGCCGCCGCGCGATCCCGAACTGCCTCCGCTGGATTTGCTGCAGCAGGGGCGCATGCCGCGCCCCAACGAGCGCAATATCAACCTTACCGCCGGGATGATCGAAAAGACCCTCTCCGAGTTTGGGGTTCCGGCCAAGGTAGTCGGTGTGCAGGTCGGCCCGACGGTCACGCAGTTCGCCGTGGAGCCCGGCTTTGTCGAAAAGCCCGGGCCGGAGGGGGAGCGGCAGATGAAGGTGCGCGTCGCCCAGATCTCAGGTCTGAGACGGGACCTGGCCCTGGCGCTCTCCGCCGAGCGGCTGCGGATCGAAGCGCCGGTACCTGGAAAAGCTTACGTCGGGATCGAAGTGCCGAACCTGGAATCGGTGGTCGTGCGCCTGCGGCCGGTGATCGAATCCGCGCAGTTCCACAAGATCAAATCCCCCCTTGGCATCGCCCTGGGCCTGGACGTTTCCGGGCGGCCGGTGGTCGCGGACCTGGCGAACATGCCCCACCTGCTGATCGCTGGCACGACCGGTTCGGGCAAGTCAGTGTGCATCAGCGCCCTGACCACCTGTCTGGCGATCAACAATTCCCCCGAGACGCTGCGCCTGGTGATGATCGACCCAAAAAAGGTGGAATTGGTGCGCTTCAACGGCCTGCCGCATTTGTTCGGGCAGGTGGAGACGGACCTGGAGAGGATCCTCGGGGTGTTGCGTTGGGTGGTCGCCGAAATGGACCAGCGTTACAAGCTGCTGGAAGAGCACCGCTCGCGTAACATCGATTCCTTCAACAACAAAATGCGGCGGCGCAAGAACCCCCCGATTCATCCGCTGCCCCGCATTGTCGTCATGATCGACGAACTGGCGGACCTGATGATGATCGCGCCCGACCAGACGGAATCTGCGCTCGTCCGGCTGGCACAGCTGGCGCGCGCTACCGGCATCCACCTGGTGGTGGCGACCCAGCGCCCCAGCACCGACGTTGTCACCGGGCTGATCAAGGCCAACTTCCCCGCCCGGTTGGCCTTCGCCGTGGCCTCCGGGATCGACTCGCGCGTGATCCTGGACACGCCCGGGGCCGAATCCCTGCTGGGGGACGGGGACATGCTGTTCCTTCAGCCGGATGCGGCCGGTCCCATCCGCGCCCAGGGCGTGTTCGTCACCGATCCGGAGCTGGCTGCGGTGGTCAAATACTGGCAGGCGCAGGTGGACCTCGAGGACCAGGCCCCCTGGGATGAAATGCTGGAGGAAGAAGCCATGCTGGCTGACCGGGATGAACTGGTTGAAAGGGCGATCGCCATCATCCAGGAGACCGGTCGGGCGAGCGCTTCGATGCTGCAGCGCCGGTTGAAGATCGGGTATCCGCGCGCCGCTCGCCTGATCGATGAACTGGAAGAATTGGGCGTTGTCGGCCCTTCCATGGGCGGTGGACGGGAACGTGACGTGCTGGTCGACCCCGAAGAAGACGATTGAAATCCTCGTTTTTTGGGAAATCCACCATCAAATCCGGCCCTGCCTGCCCGCAGGGCCATCAACAAAGCAGGTTTAAGTGACACAGACCATTAAGAAAGAACGCCAAACATTCACCGACATGGTGCGGGTCTGGCTAAAGGGCATCCTGGACCCGATCGGCCTGTTTCTCAACCGGATTGGCCTGACGCCGAACATGATCACCTTGACCGGCCTGGTCGGCCATATTCTGGCCGCCGTGGCCGCTGCCAGCGGCAGGATTTCGACCGCCGGCTGGCTGATCTTCTTCCTCGGGCCGGTCGATGCCCTGGACGGCACCATGGCGCGCCTGCGGGGGGAATCGAGCCAGTGGGGCGCATTCGTCGACTCGGTGGTGGACCGGTACTCCGAACTCTTCATTTTCGGCGGGTTGATCTATGCATTTTCGGTCCAGGGAAACACCACTGGGGTGCTGCTGGCTTACCTGGCAGCTTCCGGGTCGGTTTTGGTTTCGTATGTGCGTGCCCGGGCGCAGTCCCTGGGCTTCGACACGAAGGTCGGGCTGTTCTCAAGGTTCGAACGCTACCTGGTACTGGTCCCGGCGCTGGTCTTCAACTTTCCTGTGGTCGGTTTGGCGATCCTGGCTGCTGGCTCTCACTTCACCGCCCTGCAGCGCATCGCCGCCATGCGCCGCCAGGCCTACACCGACGGCGAGAAGTAGCCGATGTCCTTCCAGATCGGTCCGCTGACCGTTCATGTTTACGGCCTGATATTGATGACCGGCGCACTGGCGGCCACCTTGCTGTCCGCCGCGCAGGCCAAAAGGTGGCGCGAGAACCCGGAATTTGTCTGGGATGGGATCGCCTGGGTGCTGGCCGGGGGAATCATCGGCGCCCGCCTGTGGCACATTTTCACGCCCCCGCCGTCTTCCATCGCCGTTGGAAAAACCACCGCTTTCTACCTCACCCATCCCCTGGATGCGATCGCCATCTGGGAGGGCGGTTTGGGGATCCCGGGGGCGGTGATCGGCGGCGGGCTGGCTTTGTGGTGGTTCGCACGACGGCGGAAAGAAAACTTCGCTCGCTGGGCGGATATCACCGCACCGGCGATCGCCCTCGGACAGGCCATCGGGCGCTGGGGGAACTTCGTCAACCAGGAGCTTTACGGCGCTCCGACCGACCTTCCCTGGGGGATTCCGATCGACGAGCAGCACCGCGTGGCCGGTTTTGAGGCTTTTTCCAGGTTTCACCCGCTGTTTTTGTACGAGTCGATCTGGAACCTGGGTAACATGGCCTTCCTGCTGTGGCTTGGCCGGAGATACCCGGACCGGCTGCGGGATGGCGATCTGTTTTTGATCTACCTGGTGGTTTACCCGCTGGGCCGTTTCCTGCTTGAATTTCTGCGCCTTGATTCGGCACAGCTGGCGGGCATCAATGCCAACCAGACTTTCATGGCCGTGGTTGCGCTTGCCGCCGCCGGTTTGCTTTTGCTGCGCCACCAGGGCCGCTTTGAGTCCAAAGCTGCTGTCACCGCCAGGAAGGAAAGACAGGCCGGGGGGAGCCGGAAAGCCCGGCGTTCGAAATGATCCGCACAGAAAACTTGAGCAAGCGTTTCGACACGTTTCTGGCGGTGGACGCGGTCAATTTGCAGGTCGGGGCCGGCGAAGTGCTGGCGCTGCTCGGGCCGAATGGGGCGGGCAAGACCACAACGGTTCGTATGCTGACTTCGGTGCTGTCGCCCAGTGGTGGCCGCGCCTGGGTGGCCGGCTACGACGTGGTCGAGCAGGCCGCCAGGGTGCGCGCATCGGTCGGGGTGCTGACGGAAAACCACGGGCTCTATAACCGCATGCCGGCCTACGAGTACCTGGATTTTTTCGGCAGGATCTACCGCATCTCTGAGCCGGATCGCGGCGCGCGGATTGACCGCCTGCTGGAAGAATTCTCCCTGTCCGAATCCCGGCGGCAGCGGATCGGGGAATTTTCTAAGGGCATGCGCCAGAAACTGGCCCTGGCCCGCACGCTGCTCCACCGCCCGCCGGTACTGCTGCTGGACGAGCCGACTTCCGCCATGGACCCCGAGAGTGCGCACATGGTGCGCGATGCCATCCATCAGCTGCGCACGGATGACCGGGCGGTGGTGATCTGCACACACAACCTGGTGGAAGCGGAACAGCTGGCAGATCGCATCGCTATCATCCGGAGGGGGAAAATTATCGCCAAGGGTTCTCCCCGTGAGCTGAAAAGGACCTTCCTCGGCCCGCCGGAGTACCAGGCCACCACCCTCGATTCGCCGAACGGGCAGGTCTACCACTTGCCGCCCGGTGTGACGCTTACCGGGACGGGCGACAACTGGATCCGCTTCACCTCCGAGGAAGGGGAAGCCCGCAACCCGGAGACACTGCAAATGCTGTTGTCCCAGGGGGTTCAGGTAGCGTCCCTGGCGGAAGTGCCTCGCAGCCTGGAGCAGGTGTACCTGCAGGCGGTCAAGAATCCCGCCGGCGGAGCCCAAGGGGAGGCAACTGCCTGAGATGGCCCTGAACAGCGAGACCCTGCGGGAGAATCTCCGGCCGGCCTGGATCATCACCCGGCGGGAGGTGCGCGACCAGTTCCGGGATTGGCGGATCATCATTCCGATCCTGGTATTGACCCTCGTTTTCCCTTCCCTGATGAACTTCACCGCCCGACAGGCCCTGGCGTTTGTCGGCCGATTTGGCGCCGATATCGTCGGGGAGCGTTTGATCCCTTTCCTGCTTATGGTGGTCGGTTTTTTTCCGATCTCCGTCTCTCTTGTGATCGCGCTGGAAAGCTTTGTCGGTGAAAAAGAACGGCGCAGCATCGAACCCCTGCTGGCCAGCCCCCTGGAGGACTGGCAGCTTTACATGGGCAAGCTGGTGGCGGTCATGTTTCCGCCCCTGGTGGCCAGCTACTTGGGGATTGGGGTCTACCTGTGGGGGGTGTACCGGCAGATCGGCTGGCAGCCGGACCCGGTGCTGCTGATTCAGATCCTGCTTTTGACGTTTGTCCAGGCCCTGGTGATGGTGGCTGGGGCGGTGGTGATCTCCACCCAGGCGACATCGGTTCGTGCCGCCAACCTGCTGGCGTCCTTCATCATCATCCCGATGGCCTTCCTGATCCAGGGCGAGAGCATGGTCATGTTTTGGGCCCAGTACGAGGTGCTCTGGTGGGCGGTGCTCGGTCTGGCGGTCCTGGCGGTGGTCCTGATCCGAGCCGGGGTATCGCATTTCAACCGGGAGGAGATGTTGGGCAGGGAACTGGATACGCTCGATATCCGCGGAAGCCTGATGGCTTTTGGCGCCGCCTTTCGGGGGCCGGCCCGCGGCCTGGGGGAATGGTACCGACTGGAAATCGGGGAATCCCTGCGCCGGCTGCGCATCCCTGCGCTGCTGGTGTTAGGGTTGATGCTGGCCGGGCTGGGAGTCGGCGCCGGTTTGGCGCAGGACTATCCCCTGCCGCTGCCTGCGATCGACCTGTCGAATTTGGAGATCGATTCGAATTCCAGACTGGGCTCGATCGAGCTGCTGAACGCAGCCAGCGTCCCGGCCATCCTGTTCCAGAATGTGCGCGCTTCTGTCCTGGCGTTGGGATTCGGGTTGCTCTCTTTCGGCGTCCTGGGCCTGCTGGTCATCCTGTTGCCTTTCGTGCTGATCGGGTATTTCGCGGCTGCTTTTGCCGGCGCGGGGATCGGACCGCTGGCGTTTTACGGCGGGCTGGTGCTGCCGCACGGGATCATGGAGATCCCCGCGCTTGTGCTGGTGGGGGCGGGGATCCTGCGTTTGGGCGCCTGCCTGATCGCCCCTTCCCAGGGCCGCTCGCTGGGCCAGGCGATGATCGGCGCGCTGGCGGAATGGACCCGGGTGCTGGTCGCGGTTGTCTTGCCGCTGTTGCTGTTGGCGGCGCTCCTGGAGACCTTTGTCACGCCGCAGGTCGCTGTATGGGTACTGCGCTGAAACCGGTTTCGTTCCCCCCCCCATGATATTGCAAAATATCTTGCTGAACTAGTGAATTAAAAAAATATATTGCGGGTTACCAGCCGCTGACGAACTCCATCCATTCGTCATTGCCCTTCAGGTACTTTCCGAAAATGTAATCGGCCGAGGCCGGGGGGGCCACCGGCTGTTTGATCGGGCGCATGTTGGCCTGATCCGTTGTGCGGCCGCCCTTGCGGTGGTTGCAGGCCGGGCAGGCGGTCACCAGGTTCTCCCAGGAGTGTTCGCCGCCCAGGTGCCGGGGGACGACATGATCCAGGGTCGGGCGCTGCGGGCGCGTGCCGCAGTACTGGCAGGTGTGGTTGTCCCGCCGAAATACTTCCTGCTTGTTGAGCTTGACGGTCGGGCGCGGCCGGCGCACCATGTACGCCAGCCGGATGATCGACGGGCAGGGCAGGTCGCGGTTGATCGTGCGGATGTGCCCGCGGCCGTTCATCACCAGCGTGGCTTTTTCCGACAGGATCAGGCCCAGGGCGCGGCGCACGTTGCAAACGTTGATCGGGGCAAAGTTCGCATTCAGCACCAGCACAGGAGCGGACAGCATCGTTTTCACGGCGGAAATTATAGCATAAGGGTTTCGGTGATATAATTTTCGCCGTGAGTCTGGACCTGCGCAGCCCCCTGGAATATCGACCGGAACTGCTGCCGCGGCGCGGTGAGCTGATCGCCTGGCTGCTGGCCGTCACGGTCGGTGGGACCTGGCTGATCCTGGTTGCCAACCAGGCACGTTACACCGGCACCGCACTGATCCTTTTTCTGTTTTTGGCATTTGCGGCTATCGGCACTTCGCTCGGGAACTGGATGGACCGCCGCTCGATCCTGCGCCTCGACAGCCGGGGGATCGGGTTTAAAAACGGGCTGCGCAACGTCGATCTGCACTGGGATGAAGTCCGTTCCCTGCGCGTGATCCCCGTCCAGGGCGGCGCCAGCCGGGTCCAGGTGCTGGGCGAAAAGGCTCATTTTGAATTTCGCACATTGACCACCCTTTCCCTCCAAGGGCAGGTCAAGGGGCGCTCCGGTTTTGCCCACGGCCAGGAGATCATCGATACAGTGATTGAAAAAGCCGCCCTTCGGGCGCAGCCCGGCGGTGACCGCTACGCGTATTACGCCCGTGAATGACCCGAATGCATGGTGAGAAACTCGCGCCCTCGCCATGAGGGCGTTTTTATTTGGACAGGAGCACGAGCATGAACATTGACCGCCAAGTCGAATACCTGATGCAGGGCACCCACTACGGCGATGAGACGCTGAAGCAAAACATGGCCGATGAGCTCCGCCAGCGCCTTGTGGAGGCCGGAAAAACGGGCCGGCCCCTGCGCGTTTACTGCGGCTTCGACCCGACCACCTCCGACCTGCACCTGGGGCATACGGTCCCGATGCGCAAACTGCGCCAATTCCAGGAGCTGGGCCACGAGGTCATTTTCCTGATCGGCAACTACACTTCCATGATCGGAGATCCTTCCGACCAGGACAAGCTGCGCCCGCAACTGACCGAAGCACAGGTGGCCCACAACGCCCGCACCTACGCCCAGCAGGCCTACAAGGTGCTCGACCCGGAAAAAACCACCATCCGGCACAATGCCACCTGGCTCTCCGAGCTTTCCTTCGCCGAGTTGATTCGCCTTGCGTCCAATTTCACGATCCAGCAGTTCCTGACGCGCGAAAACTTCGCCAAGCGTTTTGAAAAGGGGGACCCGGTTTACCTGCACGAGACATTTTATGCCCTGATGCAGGGCTACGATGCCTACGCCCTGGATTGCGACGTCCAGGTAGGCGGCACGGACCAGCTTTTCAACATCGTGACAGCGGCCCGCAAACTGATGGGGGCGCTGGGCAAGCAGCCCAACATCGCCATCATCCTCGACATCCTGCCCGGCACTGATGGCGAAGTCAAGATGTCCAAGTCGCTGGGCAACCACATCCCGCTGCTCTCCGAGCCGGAGGATATGTACGGCAAGGTGATGAGCGTGCCGGACAAAGCCATGCCGTATTTCTTCCGCCTGGTGACCAGCTGGAAGCCCGAAGAGATCGCCGCCACGGAACAGGCCCTGGCCGATGGCAGCCTGCACCCGCGCGATGGCAAAATGAAGCTGGC
>JBFKII010000196.1:0-7957 GCA_041632295.1 Anaerolineales bacterium
GGAAGGCCTGCAGGAGTTCTTCGGTCTTGGCCAGGCGCAGGTCAGCAGCAGAGAGGTTTCCTCCACGCCCAAGATTGAGAAAATTCGCACCGCGACCGGCAAGCGCCCTGGGACATACCAAACAGAAAGCCCCGGAAAGGAGAAGGCGAAATCCAAGGCCCCTGCAAGCAACGCCTCTACGGCTCAATATACCGGCATCCTGAATTGGTTCATCATTTTTACCGGGCTGCTCTCCATCGCACTGACCGCATTTGTCATGGAGCCGCCGAATCAAATTGACTGGTTTGGACTTTCTTTGTTCGCCCTGTGCGTGGTGTTGGCCGAGGTCCTGGCGCTGGATATCTATTCCAGGGATGCTTCTGTCTCCACCTCCGCGGCACCCTTCATCGGTGCCGTGCTCCTTTTCGGTCCTTGGGGAGCTATCGCGGTGAGTACGCTGCTGGCAGCGGTCGCCTTGCTCAAGAAGAAAGCCCACCTGCGCCGTTTTGTTTTCAACCTGAGCAACCATCTGATCGCCGGTCTGATCGTGATCGCGGTGGTGAAGGGCTTCGGTGTTCCGTACGTGCAGCTGCCCCAGATGACGCAGATCGCGCTGGCCGTGCTGGCCGGGGCCATCATCTTCTTCAGCACGACATTCTTCCTGGCAGGCGTGATCGGAATTTCCTTGGAAAAGTCGCTGCTGCAGGTCTGGAGAGAGAAATTCCAGTGGCTCCTGATCTTCTATGTCGGGTTCGGCATTGTCGGCTATACCCTGATCCTGGGATACAACAACGCCGGTCTGTTCGGCATCATGGCGATGATCCTGCCCATGTGGATGATCCGCTTCAGCCACGCCCAGTACATTTCTAAGACGGAAAACCTGGTCCGGCAACTGCAGGCGCAAAACAAAGAGCTGAGCAACCAGGAGCAAGAGATCTCGACGGTCAACAACGAACTGCTGGCCTGCCTGGCCAAGGCGGTGGACATCCGCGATCCGTTCACCTACGGGCATTCGGAGATCGCCAGCCATTACGCTGTGATACTCGGCCGCGAGATGGGCTTGAGCCAGGAGCGGTTGGAGCTGCTGCGCAAGGCCGGCCTGCTGCATGATATCGGCAAGTTGGGCATACCGGAAACGATCCTTTTCAAGCCGGCCAGCCTGACGGCGGAAGAATATGAGCGTATCAAGGAGCATCCGATGATCGGCGCACGGCTGGTTTCGCAGAGCCACGCCATGCAGTACATCGTCCCCGCCATCCTCCACCACCACGAGCGGTGGGATGGGCAGGGCTATCCTCACCGGCTGCGGGGCGAGCAGATCCCGCTGGAGGCCCGCATCATCGGCCTGGCGGATGCGATCGAAGCCATGGCCTCAAACCGCCCATACCGTAAAGGGCTGTCTTTTGAAAAAATCGTGCGTGAGGTCAACGAAAACAGCGGTACGCAGTTCGACCCGCAGGTGGTCCAGGCATTCATGCAGATCGTCGGCCGGCAGGGCGCAAAAGTGCTGCGCCCCAGCGTCCGCAGCCGTGTGCGTCACGCCGAGCTGGCCGAGTACGTGATGGCCGAGAAATAGAGGCACGGCAGAAATGCGGGCCTCAGGTAGATTTCCGGAATGTAGGGATATCCCCAGTCCAATTCTAGGGACAGCCCGGCTGCTTTCCGGCCGGCAGCGACATAGAATCGGGGCAGACTCCCGCTCAAGAGCGGTGAAAACATCGCAAAGTATTTCTGCCAAAGATTAGTAAATCCTGGGGCCGCAGGCCCGCGGGGAAGGCCGAGGTGGCCGATGGAGCAAAAACTCAAAAACGACAGAGAGACGATCGACAGTCTGTATTTCGCGCTGCTGGCATCCGCCGTGGAGGACATGCGCACCCTGTATGCAGCCAGCCACCGGGGCGGCGATCTGGAGAGGGCGCTGTCCGGCCCGCGCTTCAGTGTCCATGAGCGCGGGCAGTTCGCCGGCTCCGCCACCCTGCTTCAGGAAAGCGAGGGGCTGGTCGATCTACCCGCCAAGGCCTTGCAGCTCGCCCACCGGGTGCTGGACATCGAGCGGCGGCACGGGCAGCTCGACGAGCTTTTTGCGGCTGCGGTGGCCGGCCAGCCCTGGGAGTTCTCGCGCCTGTGCCTGTGCGGCCAGCGCATGGGGACCTGGCGCCCGGTTTACACGCCTCCTGCGGAAATGCCGGCCGAGCAGGCCTGGCGCTACACCCGCCCGGAAAACCACATTCCCCTTTGCTATCGCTGTGCGGCGCGCTTCGGCTGGCGGGTGGAGGCGGTCCGGGTGCAGCTGGCGATGGCGGTCTGGGGGCACCGGTTTGAGGCCTTCACCCGCTGGCAGGCGGGCTGCCTGCGGGGCACACTGCCTGGCGATTGGGACAAGGGCCGTTTCCCGCTCTGGCCCTCCCGCTTCGGGGGGCGGACCTGGGGGTCCGGCAGCGGCGCCCTGGACTGCTCCGATCCGCGCATGCCGGACGGCTCCTGCCGGGATGCCGTTCATCGCGAACTGCTTGAAGGATTTTATCCCACCGGGGCGCGCCGGCGCTCGAAAGCCAAAACCCGGTTACAGCCCTCCCCCGTTTCCGTTCAGTAGCGGTTGGGCCTTCTCCCCCAAATCATCCGGAGATGCTATAGATTTTCCACGATCGCCAGGGCGCTGAGGATCGTGGATTCGACCACACGTGGAGGGGTGTACAGGCTTTTTCCGATCCACAGCGGGGTGTAGGGATCGTCTTTGTGGGCCCGCAGCCACTCGCCCCCTTTCTTGAACACTTCGGCCGGGATATCGCCGTGGGCCTGCTGCCAGATCCCCAGGGCTTGCAGGGTGTAAGCGGTCTCCTCGGCGGTCTCCTTCTGGTAGCCCCACCCGCCGTCGGTGCGCTGGGTGTGCAGCAGCCAGCGGATGGAATTCCGGACCACCTCGTCACAGTAACCGCAGGCGGCGATCACCGCCCGTGAGGTCGGATAGTAGGGGGAAAAATGCCATTTGTCCTGCCAGAAGGCTTCGGCGACGCGCGCGCCGTCGAGGAACCACAGGATTTTCTCAATCTGGTCCGAATCGGGCTCGTAGCCAAGCGTTTTGAGGCAGGCGAGGGTATGGATGTTGGTGCTGGTGGACGGGTTGGCCTCCAGCGAGAAGCAGCGGAAATGGGTCTCCCCTTCAAATCGCAGGAGGTCCGCCACCGGCAGCTCGCGGCCAAACCGGTGCAGCACGTTCATGACCACGGCGGTGGCATCCCCGTCTTCAATTGAAGAATTGGACAGGGAGGCGGTCCCTTTGCCCGGCCGCCAGTTGGCTTCCAGGAAGTCCAGGTGCCTGCCGCAGAGGGCCAGCAGTTCGGGGTCTTCCCCGAGCGGGCTGACGCACAGGTTCCACAGCGTCCAGGCGATTTCGAAGGTGTCGATCGGGGCGATGGTTGGTAGCGTCCCATCCGGCTGGGCCACTCGTTGGAGGTGGGCCAGCGAGTCCGGGTTTTTTTCGATGTTCATGTAAAACCAGGCGGTCGCCGAGGAGCTGCAGGCCACCGAACCGTTGCTCTCCAGCAGGTTCTCGATGTCGAGCAGGTGTTTCTGGTCGGCGACCATTTCGAGCGAGAAAGCGGGGGTGAAATAGCGGTTGATTTTCCTGTCCGGCAGGGCGCTCAGCTTGAGGACCCGCTCGCGTTCGAGTCGCAGGAAATATTCGTACTTGATGTTCAGGCCGAAGTTGTTGACGTCCGCCAGGATGACGGGGGCGACCAGCTCAAAGCCGGCCGTTTCACCGGCGAAGTCGGCGCCCATGCCTTCGGCATGAATATCGAAGCCCTTTTTGCCCCACACGATGCGGTGGAAATCTTGCGAGTCGCCGATGCGGATCAGGGTGGCCATGGCGGCCAGGGTGCAGACGACTCGCTCATGGTGGTACAGGATCTCGGACGTTCCCCAGCTGCCGTCCGGAAGCTGGTGGCTGCGCAGCCAGTCCAGGGCGGCATGGCCGAGGGGATGGTTCAACTGGTTGAGCCTGGCGACCCAGGCGGTGTCGTAAACCGAGCCGCTGATGGAACCGGCGCCGATCTCGTCAAGCAGCCTGGTGAACTGGCCTTTAATGTCCATGCGGTTCGTTGTTGCCGTTGGTTTTGGGTTCATCGGCGATTGCCCCCGGGTACCAGATACCGTCTTGCATGCGCCCCAAACCGAAGACCGTACCACGGTGGCGGCGGTAGAAAGCGCGCATATACTCGAAGCCTTCGCGTTCCATCTTGTGGTAGGGGAATTCCAGCGGACGCTGGTAAATATGGTCGAACAGGATCTTGCGCAGCTGCTCGCGGCCCAGGTAGGGCGTGGGGCTGGCCAGGAAGTACAGGTTTTCGCTGCCGACCGAGATCAGCGGCATATCGAAGGCAGAAAATTTGTCGAAACCGATGAAAAGGTCGACGTTTTCAACGAAATCGCCGTAGTAGGCACTGATGATCTCCCGGCGCGTGGGCGTGCGCCCGTGTTCCTGGAAAAAATCCACCGCCAGGCCGGCGATGCTCTCGGTGGCGTCGTGGGCAAACAGGCCCCAGTACAGCCGCCGGTTGGCTCCGCCATCCACGGACTGTTCCATGCCCTGGAACAGTCCGTTGAGGTGGCGGAACCCGGCCCGGTCGAAATACCTGTGGTAATCGCCGTAGACGCGCACCGCCAGGCCGTAATCACGGTAGAAATCGGTGAAATCGGGGTGCCTGGCGATGCGCCCCAGGCCGCCGGCGGCCATTTCGAGATAATCGGGCTCCCGATCCAGCAGGTCGGGGCCGAAGGCCGGGGTCAGCACGGTCTGCACGCCGTGATCGTAAAACAGCCTGAACACCTCGATGTACCGGCGGGCGATCACATCCAGGTAATGCGAGTCGAGGTTTTCGCTCCGTTCGGGATGCTCCAGGTAATACCAGCGGCGGGTGCCGTTGATCGGGCAGACCACCACCCGCGGCCCTTTTTCAGCCACGATTTCGGCCACCTGGCGGTCGTTCAGGCGGAGGAATTGCTCCAGGTTCATAGATTCCTTGCAGGATCGTGCTGCACGGCAGCACGTCCCGGGTTAATCCCCACTCTGTTTACCGGTACAGGCAGGGTGCGATCACTGCATCCGGATTCTACTCGACATCCACCGCAATGCAGAAATCGATCCTTTTGGTCTCCACCACACCGCCTACGTAGCGCACCGCGGCCACCAGCCCGACCGGGGCCTGGCCGGCCTTGCAGCTGTCGGCCGCTGCCAGGTTGGCGGTGGAATTCTTGCCGGTGGCACTCACGGAGAGGTCTGCGCTGGTCGCCTGGGTGGCGATGTCCGCGCCGCCCATGAAGATGCCGCGCCCGGGGTAATACTGGTCGCTGAGCAGCAGGGCCTGAACAAAGGTGGCATTCGGCGAGTCCACCACGACCTGGAAATCAATGGTTTCCCCGACATCCAGGGTGACGGTATCGCCATCCGAAATGTTGACAAAGGTGATCAATTCGTGTTGGTTCGCCAGGGCGGGTATCGCCAGCGCCAGCGACACCAGGATCAGGATGATGCTGATCGAGAAAAGCATTCGCTTTTTCATCGGGATTCTCCTTCTTCACAACAGCAAAGCCATCGAAAGAATAGTTTGTGCAATGAAGCTGCAATGTTTTTATTATATTTCCGGCTAATATCTAGTCAAATCGAAAGCCGGGTCCAATTATGCCCTTAAAGCCCTCGTTTGCCATCCTGCTTTTTTGGGAATACCTGCAGAACCTGCCGCCGGCGCTCGGATTTTTCCTCGGTTTTTCATATTTTCAGCGTGATGACCCTGCCGGCTGGCTGTTTGCGCTGGCGGGGGGGCTGCTGGGGGCGTTGGTGATCCGCTACACGGAGAGTTTCATGGACCCGGGCCCGCGTGAATCCTGGACCAGCACCGGCGCCAATGCGGTGTTTTTCGCTTCGGGCACTTTGCTGGCGATCTTCTATTTCGATAACCGCTGGGGGACCTGGTGGATCGACGCGGCGATCGGGGTCGTCGCCGGCGGCGCGCTGGCGCTCAGCCAGGGCTGGGCGGCCGGAACGCGGATCGATGCGCGCCACCTGGGGGCCATGGCTGCTGCGCTGGCGCTGGGCCTGCCCGCCACCCGCTACCTGCTGCTGTTCTGGCCGCCGCTCCTGGGGGCCCTGGCCATCTGCCTGGTCGTGAGTGTTTCGATCGTGGCGATCGGCTACCGCGCGGACTAGCCGCGGCTCCCGGTGGTGGAGCGGCTATGCGGAGTCCCGGAGTCGGGCGCGCCTGGATCAGCCTGCGACCCGAGGCTCGTGGCCCGCTGCGAGCCTTTCAGCCCTCCGGCTGCCCATATACGTATACAGCCCACCCAGGCCGATCAGCAGGAGCAAAACGGTCGCCAGGTACCAGTTTGCCAATCCGGCTGTGAAATCCTGGCGGTGAACAAAAGCCCCTGCCAGCACCAGGGCATGCCACAAAGCGATGCTCTCCAGGCCGGTTTTCCAGGCGCTCCAGCTGCGCTGCCCGGATATCGACAGGCCACCGGCGCCCAGCAGGGCGATCCAGCCGGAAACAATGCGGGCCGTCAGGGGGGTGAGCGGCCACACCCAGATTCCGGCCAGCCATTCCGGCCGGGCGAAGCCGGCTGCGGCAAACAGGAGCAGGAGCCCGCCCATCAGGCCGAGGCCCCAGCGGACCCCTTTGGGTACGGCCGGGCCGCGGGACGCAGCGCTTCGGCCGGCGGTTTTTTGATTTCGCCACCACAGCAGGGGGATCAGCAGTGGCGTCAGGGCATACAGCCCCAGCCAGAGCTGAAAGGGGAAATGGCCGGGGTCGAATCGCTCCCAGTGCAGGATGCTGGCCAGCAGCATGGCGATCGTGAAAACCGCAACCGGAGGGTAGCCGGGTGCGACCCGGTGCCAGGCGCGCCTGAATGCGGCATTGGCAAACAGCCAGGCCCCGCCAAGGTAGCCCGCCCCCATGTAGACCGCCGTCATGGGCGGGTGGATCGCCCAGGCGAAACGCTCACCGGAAAGCTGCGGAAAGAAATACAGGATGATCCAGGCCAGCACCAGGATGGGGACCACCCCCACAGCAACCAGCCGGGTGGATAAAAGGATGCGGTCTTCGTTTTTTGCGTCCATTTGCAGCCTCGCGACAGAAAATTTCCGCAGCGGCCTGGCTTCTCCCCGCTGCGGGATAACCCCAACCCCAAAGCCCTGCCGTCGACGTGCTTGTCTGGGCAGGCTGGCCTGGGGTTATGGAGGGCTGCGGAGAGAAGGATCTGCGATGCGGTGCTGCAAGTATAGCCCCGATCCCGTTTGCGCTGTGGGTTAATTTCAGGCCACCCAGTAGCCGTTGGCAAACAGGGCGGTGAAGATCCCCAGGCCGACCAGGGATAGGGCGATGATCAGCCGGTCGACCCAGGGCCGCCCGCCCCAGCGCGCCATGGCCAGAAAAGCCGGGAATAGGACCCACATGTAGCGGCGCTGGCTCATCCACAGGCCGGAACTGATCGCAATCGCCACACCCAGCAGGACGAATGCGCTCTCACTCCAGCGCCGCTGGAGCAGCAGCCAGATGCCGGCGACTATGAAAAGCGCTACGAAGAGGAAGTCGGTCCAGTTGTCGTAGTGCAGACGGCCGGAAAGGAAAGCCTTCAAGAATCCGCCCTGGGCGCTCTCGGCCAGCTGGCCGAACAGCGCCAGCGGTGACGTCGGCACCCGACCCCAGGCCGCGGAGGCGTTGCTAAACGCCAGCGGATCGCCGAAGGTGTAGCCCAGATATGCCATGTACAGCGCCAGCCCGGTAGGGGCGGCCGCGACGGCCAGCAGATCGGTCAGGGCTGGCCGGTCCTCCGACCTGGCTGCGCGCCGCTGGACCCACCACTCGATGAACAGCACCGGCCCAACGATAATACCCATGAACCGCGATGCGCCAGCTAGAATGGCGAAGATACCGGCCGCCTCCCACCGACGAGCTCGTGCGAAATACAGGGCTCCGATCGA
>JBFKII010000197.1:0-7953 GCA_041632295.1 Anaerolineales bacterium
GCACAAAGTGCGCTGCTGGCTGTACCAGGATGCACCCGGGCATCTCCCCCCAATATCTTGGTAAAACCTGGATGCATTCTCCCAAGGACCGGAAAAAAGGGGGTAGAATTAACCCGTTCATCCGTTTTTAACCACTTTCTTCAAGTTTAGAGTGGCAGGTATTAATTCGTTACCACCGCCGCCGGCGAAACCCATGACTCGAACCATTTTGATTGTGGATGATCAGCGGGATATCATCCGCTTGCTGAAAGCAGGGATTGAAACCCTCGGGCACGAGCTTGTCGTTAAAGGTGCGCTGTCCGGGGAAGAGGCGCTTTTGGAAACCAGGCTCAATCAGATCGATCTTCTGGTGACGGATGTGCGCCTGCCGGGGATGTCCGGCCTGGAATTGATGGCCGCCATCCGCCACGCCAATCCGACCCTTTCCGTCATCCTGCTGACCGGGACCACCGATCTCAAAATCCGCCAATCCGCCGCGCAGGCCGGGGCGGCCGCTTTTTTCCTGAAACCGGTGGCGATAGAAAAATTTCTGGAAACGGTGGAGGGCATTCTGGGGCTGGGGAAGGCGGCTGAACCAGAGCAGGAAAGCGATGACCGGGAAGCGGACCACCCGACCGGAGTCTCCCAAAGGCTGGCAGAGCTGCACCGCGAGCTCGGCAGCCTGGCGGTCGTTCTGATCAACGACAGCGGAGAGCCGGTTGTGCGCTCCGGAGAGCTGCCGCAGGATCGCAAGGAGTCGGCCTGGATGCCGGCCGTGATGGCCGCCTTCAGCGCCGGACAGCGCATCGGCCATCTGCTGGGAAACCATAACCCCAACAACCTTCAGATTTTTCACGGCGCGCATTTCGATCTCGTCCTGACCACGGTCGGCAGCGCCTATGCCCTGCTGGTCGCCACCCCTGAACCGATGGTCGGGGAGCGGACCGGCCGGGTCAGCGCCAAGATCCAGGCCGCCCTGGAGGACATCACCGATATTCTGTCTCAGATGGGCGTCCCGGTCTGGGAGGAAGATCACACGCCGGAGCCCCTTTCCATCAGCGACCTGGCCCAACTGGAGTCGGTGGAGGAAGAAGAAATCGATCCGGCCCTCAACGATCTCTTCGAAGGGCTGGCCGTGGAGATGCTGGATGACCAGGACCCGGACGATTTCTGGAAGCCCCCCGACGAATCGACCGGGACCGGCAACCTGAGCGCCGACGCGCTTTCCTATGAGCAAGCCCGCCAGCTTGGGCTGGCGCCCGGCGAGGAAGAGTGAGGCCGCAGGGGCGCAATAAATTTATGTTACAATTCGGGCGCTCCGGATGGAGCCCTTGGGGCGTGGTGCAATCGGCAGCACAGCGGACTTTGGATCCGTTGATCCTGGTTCGAGTCCAGGCGCCCCGGCTGTAAAATTGGATGCGCTCCGTTTCTGAAGAAGAACCATTCCAAGAGAATCTGCAAAAGTGGTTCTCCGGGCCTGGGAACTCCCCAGACACCGGGTTTATTTCGATCCACTCATGAGCCACACCCACGCAGTTCTCCTCGCAGCCGGCAAAGGCACCCGCATGGGCTCGGACCTGCCGAAAGTGCTGCATCCCCTCCGGGGCCAGCCGATGATCCTGTACTCGGTGCAGACTGCCCGGGCGGTGTCTGGTCACCCGCCTGTCATGGTGATTGGGCATGGTGCGGAGCAGGTGCGGGAGGTGGTCGGCGATCGCGCCGAGTATGTCGTCCAGCGCCCACAACTGGGAACGGCCCACGCCGTTCAGCAGGCGGAGACCCTGCTGGCAGGCAGGGCGGAATGGGTGCTGATCACCAGCGGGGACATGCCCTTGCTTTCGGAAAAGACCTTAAAGGAAATGGTGCAACAACAGCAGGAAAACCGCGGCCCGCTTTCGCTGCTGACTGTCGTGGTGGAGGACCCGCGCGGGTTTGGGCGCATCGTGCGTGGTCCGGGCGGCGAGGTGTTGGCCGTAGTTGAGGAAAAAGCGGCCACGGCGGAACAGCTTGCTATCCGGGAGCTGAACGTCGGGGCATACTGTGCATCCGGCGAATGGCTTTGGCAGGCGCTGCGGCAGATCCCACTTTCGGCGGTAGGCGAATACTACCTCACGGACCTGGTCGCGGTCGCCGTTGGGCAGGGGCACCGGGTCCTGGCGCTGGAAGTGAACGAGCCCGGCGAGGCTATCGGGATCAACACACCGGAGCACTTGCGTGAAGCCGAAGCGCTGATGTCAAAACGGAATGGGCCAGAGTTCGAGGAAACCTTGTAATGGAAAGCCAGATATTCGCCATTTTCCTGGTCCTCCTTACCACCCTCAGTTTTTTGATCACGGCAGTTAAGACCAGTTTTGTCAATGCCCGCCTGGAAAAGGTGGAGGCGGACCGTGAATGGGAGAACGTGGAGCGGGATCGGGCGCTCTTGCTCCTGCAAAACCGGGAAAGCGTGGTGTTCAGGCTGCAGGCCAGCCATGTCCTGCTGCGGTTCCTGATGGGTGCCGCACTGGTCTGGCTGTTCAGCACCGCCATCCGGCTGACCGCAGGCCTGTTCGCTATGGTCGTTGTATACGCGCTCATCCTCGCCGCCGGGGAGCAGGTCCTGGAGCGGCAGGTGCTGAAGGAGCCGGAAAAATGGCTCCTGCGGCTTGCAGGCGTGGCGCGCGGCTGGCTTTGGCTGCTGTGGCCCCTCCTGGTCGTGCCGCTGGCCATTTACCGGCTGTTTTCTTCCGGGCCGCAGCGGTTTTTCCGGGTGACCGAGGAGGAATTGAACATCATCCTGGATGCCGGCCAGCGTGAGGGGGTGATCGAGGTGGATGAACGCGAGATGATCAACTCCATTTTCCAGTTCCGGGATACCCTGGTTCGGGAGATCATGATCCCGCGCATCGACTTGCTCTCCCTGAGCCAGGAGAGCTCCATTCTTGAAGCGATCGACGCCATGCTGCAGTCCGGCTTTTCACGGGTTCCGGTTTTCGAAGATACGGTCGATAACGTGCTGGGGGTGCTGTACATCAAGGATTTGCTTGGGCTGTACCGGCAGGGGAAAACCGGAGAGGCGGTCGGGAACTATCTGCGTCCGGCATATTTCGTTCCCGAGACCAAACGGGTCGGGGAGTTGCTGGCCGAAATGCAGGCCGACCGCATTCATATCGCCATCGTGGTCGATGAATACGGCGGCGTCGCCGGGATCGCCACGCTGGAGGACATCGTTGAAGAGATTGTGGGGGAGATCCAGGATGAATACGACGACGCCGAGGAGCAGCTCTGCACGCAGGTTGGTGAGCAGGAGTACGTTTTCCTGGGCAAGATCGATATCAACGAATTCAACGATATCATGGGTACCGACCTGTCCAAGAGCGAGGCGGAAACGCTGGGCGGGTTGATTTACAGCCGCTTTGGCGGCGTGCCTCGGGCGGGGGAGGTGATCACAACCGATGATATACTAATGACCGTTGAGCAGGTCGCAGGCCGCCGTATCCGGAAAGTTCGCGTTCAGCGCGCCCTCCCGCTCGACGACCCAGAAATCCCGAGCGCCCATGTTGAGCCCTGAACAAAAAGATCAACTCGTGCGAGCAGCATCGGATGCCAGGCAGCGAGCCTACGCACCCTATTCGAACTATCTGGTCGGCGCTGCACTGCTCGACCGGGAAGGGCGCGTATTCACCGGCGTCAACGTCGAAAATGCCGCTTATCCGACCTCGATGTGCGCTGAACGTTCGGCCGTCTTCAGCGCGGTCTCGGCCGGGTCGCGCCGGTTTGAGGCCATTGCGGTCGTCACGCGCAATGCCGGTACGCCCTGTGGAGCCTGCCGCCAGGTGCTGTCTGAATTCGGCCTGGATATCGTCGTGCTGGTGGCGGACGAAACCGGGACGGTCGTGCAGTCCCTGACCGTTCGGGATCTGCTGCCGCACTCATTCGGCCCGGGGGACCTGAGCCTCTGACGGTCTCATCATTCAATCTGTATGTCCACTCGCTGATGCGCATCCTGGTCATCTCCGACATCCACGGCAATCTGACCGCCCTCGAGTCCGTGCTGGCCCATGCCGGCGAGGTGGATGAGGTCTGGTGCCTGGGGGATCTGGTCGGATACGGTCCGGACCCGAACGAGTGCGTGGAGCGCATTCGAGGCTTGCCGAACCTGATCTGCATTCTCGGGAACCATGACGCCGCGGTCAGCCAGAAAATGGAGATCGCCTCCTTCAACCCAGAAGCGCGGCAGTCGATCGAGTGGACGATCGAGCAGCTTGATGAGGAAAACGCCCGGTACCTTGCCAGCCTGCCGAACAAGGCCGTCAAGGAGCAGGTGACGATCGTCCACGGGAGCCCGCGCAATCCGACCCATGAATACCTGCTGGACACCTACCTGGCAACCTTGAATTTTTCTTATTTTGAGACACCGGTCTGCTTGGTGGGGCATACCCACCTGCCGGTCCAGTTTCTTCTGGAAAACGGCCGCGGTTATGCTGAACTGCTGATTCCCCGCGAAGGGATCGAGTTTCCGATTGAGCCGCGCTCGATTCTCAACCCGGGATCGGTTGGGCAGCCCCGCGACCGGGATATACGGGCCGCTTACGCCCTGTACGACCCGCAGAACAACACCTGGTCGTATCAAAGGGTGGAGTACGATATCCCGGCGGTGCAGGAGCGCATGAAACGTGCGAACCTGCCCGAGCGCCACATCCAGCGCCTCGCTGCAGGCTGGTAGCGGCACAGCCCGATTGCCCAATCGTCCCAAACAAATCGAATAAAATATAGGCAGCGGGGATTTCCGATTTGGAACTTTCCCGCCATTGTGTTCGTTTATGCGGTGATGCCCAACCCTTAGGAGGCCACCATGAAGAAAACCACCCTTATCCTGATTGTTGCAATATCCCTGCTGCTGGCGGCGTGTTCGCCCTCATTCCAATCCGCCCCGGAGTCGATTGACTACGGCGGCGAATTTATCGAAGAAGAGGGCTTTTTTGCGCCGGCAGCGGAACCCGCTTTTGACACCGCCTCTGATCTGGACCGCGCCAGCATAGCCGAAGGGGACGGCAGCGCAGCCAACCAGGCCGGTGGCGAGCGGATCGTGATCAAGAATGCCAGCATGTCGATCGCCGTGGAAGACCCGGTCGCATCCATGGAAACGCTCCTGCGCATGGCGGAGGAATTGGGCGGTTTCGTGGTCTATTCCGAACTGTACTACCGCACGCTGGAAAGCGGGGCGGAGGTCCCGCAGGCCAATGTTTCCTTCCGCGTCCCGGCGGAGCGTCTGGATGAGGCGCTGGCGGGCGTGGAGGCCGGTGCCGGACAGATCCTGTCCAAGAACGTATCCGGCCAGGATGTCACCCAGGAATACACCGACCTGACTTCCCGCCTGGTCAACCTGGAAGCGGCGGAGAAGGAGCTGCAGGAGATCCTCGAGTCGGCGGAGGATACCGATGCGGTGCTGGACGTCTTCAACACGCTGGTTTCGATCCGCGAGCAGATCGAGGTCACCAAAGGCCGCATCCAGTATTTCGAACAGTCCGCCGCCTTTTCGTCCATCACGGTGGAGATCCTCGCCGACCAGGCTGTGCAGCCGCTGACCATCGGCGGTTGGCAGCCGGCCGGAGTGGCCAAGGAGGCGGTCCAGGCCCTGATCAACACCCTGACCACCCTAGCCGACCTCGGCATCTGGGCGCTGCTGTACCTGCTGCCCGTCCTGTTGATTATCATCCTTCCGCTCTGGCTGCTCTGGCGGGGTTTCCGCCGCATGCGCAGGCGCAATCGGCCTGCGGCAGCCAGTGCCGCTTCGGAGGATCAGGCCTGACAGGCCGGACCCGCAGTCTGAAACCAGATACCCCGACTCGTTCGGGGTATTTTTTTTACCCACCTCAGGCCCATCCGGGGCCGTGGCTCAGGCTTCGCTGGTGAAACCCAGCGGTTTGAACAGATTGCGATCGAATCCGCTGATGTTTTCAGGGCCGGCCGCTTTCAGATATTTTTCCACCTGGGCGGCGTCATGCCGCAAGCGGGCGACGTCCACACCCCGGCATTCGTCTGGCAGCGGGTCAAGCCACTGGCGCATCCGCAGGAACATTTTCATTGACCCACGGTAGTTTCCGCGTTCGATCTGCAGGTAAGCCACGGCGACCTGCAGGATGGCGCGGTAAAGCTCCTTGGCTGCGCTGCGGTCTTCGTTCCAGGCATCTTCCAGGCGTTCGTGCGCCTCAAAATATTCCCCCTCGTTGAACAAACGGATGCCCTCCAGTGCAAGCTCGGAAAGTGGCTCGTCGCAGGCCTGGCGTATCGCGGGCAGGTCTGGTATCTGGATGAGTTTCCGGATCAAGGACGGCATTTCGCGGGTGAAGCGAGAGCGAGCCAGCACCTGGTCCGCGCCGCATTCTTTGGCCCGGTCCATGGTTGCCACGTCCATGTGCGAGCCAAAGGTCAGGATTGGAATGCGGCGGGTGGCCGGTGCGCTTTTCAGACGGGCGATCCAGGTTTCCCAGGGGATCGCCTGGCTGTTCAGGTCAAACACGATCAGGCCGGGACGGTGGCGGATGATCTTTTCGATCAACGCCCCCTGGCGGCCCTGCAGCGCTTCCGCCGGGTTGTCGGAGGCGGGTTGATCCCCCAGGGCGGCGATATCTTCGGCGCGCTCGACCAGCGCCATGTCGAAGCCCAATCCCTGTACCACGCTTTCGATGCGGGTGGAAAAAAACAGGTCGCTTACGAACACCAGGACGAGCGGTTTCATGCCTGCGAGTCTACCATCCCTCGGGTCGACAGCGAGTTGCAATATTGGATATCTCTGGTGCCGATGCTCTGCGACGTCACCGGGACGTGCCTGCGCAGTGCACGGGCACGAGAGGCAAAGGGCTGCAGGGGGCTATGCACCCGAGTCAGAAAACCCAGCCCGCTCCAGGATCAGCTGCGCCTGGCGCACGACCGGCATGTCCACCATGCGGCCGTCCAGGGCGAACGCACCGGCGCCGCCGGCCTGGTGCGCCGCATGGGCGTCCACAACACGCCGGGCCTGCTCGATTTCAGCTTCGCTCGGGGTGTAGACCTGGTGAATCCATCCGATCTGGTTCGGATGGATCAGCTGCTTGCCGGTAAATCCCATGCCCATGCCGGCGCGGGCTTGGTCCGTGAAGCCGGCTTGGTCGCGATAATCCGGGTAGACGATATCGATCGCATCTGCTCCGATCGATCGGGCGTAGGCCACCACCTTGCTGCGCGCCCACAGCACCTCGAGACCTTGTTCGCTGCGCAGGGCGCCGACATCGGCGCTGTAGTCTTCGGCCCCGAAGATCAGCGCCTGAATGCGTGCGGAGGCCTGGTAGATCTCATCCAGGCGGATCACCCCCCGGGCGGACTCGATGATCAACAACAGCTTCAGGCTGCCCACCGGGAAGCCGTACTTGTGCTCGGCGGAGGCCAGCTGCTCGTGCAATACCTGGATGTGATCGCCGCTGCGAACTTTAGGGACCACAATGCCATCTGGCCGGGCTGGTAAGACGGCCTGGAGGTCGTCCATGGCCAGGTCCGAATCGGTCGCGTTGATGCGTACCAGGCGCTCAGCACGACCGAAATCGAGTTCTTCAAGGGCGCGCACAACAGTCTGGCGGGCCTCCGCTTTACGGTTGAGCGCCACGCCGTCCTCCAGGTCCATGCAGATGGAATCGGCCTCCAGCTCGGTTGCGGCTTTCTCAATTTTCCGCCAGTCGCTGCCTGGCATGTAAAGGAAAGAACGGCGTAAGGGCATAGAAACCTCGGGTGAAAAGTACAAAGTTACGTGCAATGTGCAGCGTGCCGGGTGCAACGTGCAGCGTGCCGGGTGCAATGTGCAGCGTGCCGGGTGCAATGTGCAGCGTTCAAAGTGTAACGGGTGTGGTATTTTCGGATATTTTAATGCCTCGTACTCGTTACTCGTTACTCAGCACATGGTACGTTGTAAGTGGGACGAATCCTAAGTAAGTTAAGGTTTGAACGTTAACAAAGAGAAGC
>JBFKII010000198.1:0-7947 GCA_041632295.1 Anaerolineales bacterium
CGCCCCCGCCAGGATGGTGTCGGGGTCGTCGCCGTAAATCTGAATGGCGAGGGGCCGTTCGGCCTCGGAGAACGCCAGCTTCTCCTCGACATAATCCAGGCGGTTGAGGATGTCCTCCACCTTGACGAACTCGGTGTAGCTGACGGCCGAACCCAGCTCGCGGCACAGGGCGCGAAACGGGAGGTCGGAGTACCCGTCCATCGGGGAGAGCAGGGCGCGGCCGAACACCGGCAGGCTGCCGATGGTAAAGCCGGGGTTAGCGTGGACGGGCGGCGCGGGCGCGCCTTCAATAAGCTTCATTCTCTCATAAATAATACAACATATATTGCAATAATATTATTATTGCACAATATTTAGCTATCTTTGACCAATGCCTGGTCCAGGGCCTGGCGCAGTGAGCGTACTTCGATCACCTCGATCCCTTTCGGATAGCCCTCCCCTTTGCGGTGCCGGCGGGGCACCACGGCGGTCTTGAACCCCAGGCTGGCCGCCTCCCGCAGCCGGGCCTGCATCTGCCCCACCGAGCGCAGCTCTCCTGACAGACCGACCTCGCCGATCAGCACGGTGTCCGCCCGCAGGGGCAGATCGCGCACCGATGAAGCGATCGCCGCGGCCACCGCCAGGTCGGCCGCTGGCTCGTCGACCCGCAGCCCGCCGACCACGTTGACGAACACATCCTGATCCCCCAGCCGCATCCCCACCCGGCGGGTCAGCACCGCGGTGGTCAGCAGCAGGCGGTTGAAGTCCACCCCGTTGGCCGTGCGGCGCGGGTTGCCGAAGTTGGTCGGGCTGGTCAGGCCCTGGACTTCGACCAGCAGCGGTCGGGTGCCCTCCATCGTGACGGCGATGGCGCTGCCCGGCGCGTTGATCATGCGCTCCGCCAGGAAGGCCTCGGAGGGGTTGGCCACCTCCACCATGCCGCGCTCGAGCATCTCGAACACCCCGACCTCGGAAGTGGCCCCGAAACGGTTCTTGACCGAGCGCAGCAGCCGGTAGCTCTGAAAGCGGTCTCCCTCCAGGTAGAGCACAGTGTCGACGATGTGCTCCAGCACACGCGGCCCGGCGATGGCGCCCTCCTTGGTCACGTGCCCGATGATGAAGATAGCGATCCCGGACGACTTGGCCAGCTCGCGCAGTCGCGAGGCGCTTTCCCGCACCTGGGTGACCGAACCTGCCGAAGATTCGAGCTCGGAGAGGTACACCGTCTGGATCGAATCGACAATCAACAGGCGCGGCGCCGTGTCGCCGACATGCTCCAGGATGACGCTCAAATTGGTCTCGGTCACCAGGAACAGGTCCTCCGGGAAATCTGGCGCAGCCTCATTTTTAGTTTTTCCCAGCAGGCGGTGGGCGCGCATTTTGATCTGGCGCTCCGATTCCTCGCCCGAAACGTACAGCACCGTCCCGACGGCGGCCATCTCCAGGGCGGTCTGCAGCAGCAGGGTGGACTTTCCGATGCCGGGGTCGCCGCCGATCAGTACGACCGAGCCGGGCACGATCCCGCCACCCAGCACGCGGGCGAACTCCTTGATCGGGATGGCCAGCCGGTCTTCGCTGTCCCCTTCGATTTCGCCCAGGCGGCGCGGCGTGGAGCGTGGCCCAAAACCGCCGCGCGGCGCCTTGCCCTTGTCCGGAGCAGATTTCAGGACGATCTCCTCTGCGTAGGAATTCCACGAGCCGCACTGCGGGCAGCGGCCGAGCGACTTGGTCGCCCGGCGGCCGCATTCCTGGCATACGTATTGGGTGCGGGTTTTCGCCATGGCGGGAATTATACACACTCCATCCGGAAGCGCATGCCCCGGACCCCGGAAAACACCTGCAAGAAAAAAGGGCGCACCTCGGTGCGCCCTGTGTATTCGGGTTGGGCCTGGCTAGGACGCCGGGGCCATCTCCGGCTCTTCCTCGACGCCGGATATGTTTTCTTCTCCTGTGAGGACGATGTCTTCCACCTCAGCCCCGCTTTCATCTTCCACCGTTCCGACATCGATCGTGACGGTGTTTCCGGGCTCGTACTTGCCGCTCAGCAGCCCGTCGGACAGGGGATCCTCCACTTTCTGCTGGATCACCCGCCGCAGCGGCCGGGCGCCCATTTCGGGGTCATAGCCCTTGTCGGCCAGCATGTCAACGGCTGCCGGGGTGGGGAAGAGCTGGATGCTGTATTCCTCCAGCCTGTCGGCGACCTTGTCCAGCTCTAGGGAAACGATCTTGTGCAGGTCTTCCAGGTTGAGCGAGCGGAAAATGATCGTCGAATCCACACGGTTGATGAATTCGGGCCGGAAAGTGCGCTTGAGCGCAGCGACCAGCTTCTTGCGCATGTCCTTGTAGGTCATCTTCTCGTCCAACTCCGAGTCGGCCTTCAGCTGGAAACCGAGCGAGGTCTGGCGGCGGATCATATCCGCCCCGACGTTAGAGGTCATGATGATCATGGCGTTGCGGAAATCCACCTTGCGGCCCTTGGCGTCGCTCAGGTGGCCCTCCTCCATGATCTGCAGCAGCATGTTGTGCGCCTCCGGATGGGCTTTTTCGATTTCGTCGAAAACGACGATCGAGTACGGCCGGCGCCGGATGGCCTCGGTCAGCTGCCCGGCTTCGTCGTAGCCGACGTAGCCTGGCGGGGCGCCGACCAGCCGGCTGACCGTGTGGCGCTCCATGAACTCGGACATATCCAGCTGGATGAGCGCCTCTTCGCTTCCAAACAGGAAGCGGGCCAGCGATTTGGTCAGCTCGGTCTTGCCGACACCGGTGGGTCCCAGGAAAATGAAGGAACCGATCGGCCGGCGCGGGTCTTTCAGCCCGGCGCGGGCGCGGCGCACGGCCTTGGAAATGTACTCCACCGCCTCTTCCTGGCCGACGATGCTCTTGCGCAGCTCGCCTTCCATCTGCAGCAGGCGCTCGGATTCTTCCTGGGCCAGCTGCATGACGGGCACGCCGGTCCACATGGCGACCACTTCGGCGATGTCGTCCGGGGTGACGGTCGGGCTGGTCGCCCGGTCCCAGCCGGAGCGCAGTTTCTCGAGCTGGCGCTCCAGGGCGACCTCGCGCTCGCTCAGCTCCTGGATATCGTCGTGCAGGCCGTCCTCGATGGCAGCGGTGTGCTGGTTTCGCACCTCACGCAACTGGGAGATGATGTCTTTGGCGGTCTTGGCAGCCGGGCTCTTGTACATGCGCACCCGGGAGGAGGATTCGTCGATCAGGTCGATCGCTTTATCCGGCAGGAAGCGCTCGGTCACGTAGCGGGAGGACAGGCTGACGGCCGCCTCTAGGGCTTCGTCCGAGATCTTCAGCCGGTGGTGCTCCTCGTAAGCCGAGCGCACGCCATGCAGGATCTCCAGCGCCTCTTCGGTGGTCGGTTCCTCGACCATGATGGGCTGGAAGCGCCGCTCCAGGGCGGCGTCGCTTTCGATATGCTTGCGGTACTCTTCAAGCGTGGTGGCGCCGATCACCTGCAGTTCCCCGCGCGAGAGGGCGGGTTTGAGGATGTTGGCGGCGTCCACGGAGGAGCCGGCCGCACCTGCCCCGACCAGCATGTGAACTTCGTCGATAAACAGGATCGCGCCGGAAGATTTGAGCTCGTCGATCACGCGCTTCAGGCGCTCTTCGAACTGGCCGCGGTACATCGTACCCGCCACCAGCGAACCCACATCCAGCTGGAGCAGCCGTTTTTCCAGAAGCGGGGTGGGCACATCGCCCTCCATGATCCGCTGGGCCAGGCCCTCCACGATGGCAGTTTTGCCGACGCCGGGCTCCCCGATCAGGGCCGGGTTGTTCTTGGTCCGGCGGGCCAGGATCTGGATCACGCGTTCGATCTCCATCTGGCGACCGATCACGGGATCGAGCTTCTCTTCCTCGGCCAGTGCGGACAGGTCCGTGGCCAGCTGGTCGATCATCGGGGTCTTGGATTTCTTTTTCTCGCTGCGGGTGCTGCGCGAACGTCGCTCGCTGCTGCGCCGCGGCGAGCTGCTTTCCTGCAGCACGCGGCTGGTCTGCCGGCGAATCTGCTCGGGGGTGACGCCCAGCTTTTGCAGCACGTTCAGGGCGATCCCCTCTCCGTAGCGCATCAGGCCCAGGAGCAGGTGCTCCGTCCCGATGTAGTGGTGGCCCATGCGTTTGGCCTCTTCGAATGCGAACTCCAGCACTTTCTGGGTGCCCGGCGACAGATCGATCTTCCCCCCTCTGTACTGCCCGGTTCCGGTCAGGCGCTGCACGATCTCCTGGACCCTGCTGACCTCCAGGCCAAGCTCGCGCAGTACGCGGCCGGCCACGCCGCCCTCCTCGCGGATCAGCCCCAGGAGGAGATGTTCGGTTCCGATGTAGTTGTGGCGCATCTGTTCAGCTTCTTGATGCGCCAGGCTCAGCACTCGCCTTGCGCGTTGGGTAAGTCTATCCATTCCTGACACGATAACGCCTCCTGATGGACAACAATGCGGGCAAATATTTCGGTATCATAATCGAATGTTTTCGCGCTTGTTTATCAGTTTCAAAACAATCCTGTAATTTTAATTCCGGCAGGTGGCTTTCACGCTCATGCTGAGTAATATTCACTCCGATTTTGTCATCCGCAAGTTTCAATTGCTGTAAACCAGGCTGAATTGACCAATCGCTTTCTGAACGCAAGCCCCACCCTTTCCGTTTTTGGATTCTACCAGATTTAGGTAGGCCGCTAAATTTCGAGGCCTTAGAAATGTATAAGAATCACCGCCGGGCGTGAAAATTGCAGGGCTTACCCATAAGAACGAAAAAAGGCGCAATTCGTTGCGCCCAAATTCAAGGGTGAGCCGTATGGCCCGGGGAAATGCAGTGCTTATTCCTGCTCTTCGCCCTCCGAAGCGCTTTCCGGTTGGTCTTCAGCGGGATCTTCTTCAACTTCCTGCTCATCGGAGGCAGGATCGCCCTCTACCGCCTGTGGGCTGTCAGCCTCGCCGGTGGCGTCCTCCGCCTCGATTGAGGCCACTTCGGGGCTGTCCGCTGCCATCTCCGGGGTTTCCTCGGCAGGTGCAGAGCTGTCCGCTGCCATCTCCGGGGTCTCCTCGGCAGGTGCAGGGCTGTCCGCTGCCATCTCCGGGGTCTCCTCGGCCGGTGCGGGGCTGTCCGCTGCCATTTCCGGGGTCTCCTCGGCAGGTGCGGGGCTGTCCGCCTCCATTTCCGGGGTTTCCTCGGCCGGTGCTGGGCTGTCTGCTGCCATTTCCGGGGTTTCCTCGGCCGGTGCGGGGCTGTCTGCTGCCATCTCCGGGGTTTCCTCGGCAGGTGCGGGGCTGTCCGCCTCCATTTCCGGGGTTTCCTCGGCCTGTGCGGATTCCTCCTCAGCTTCCTGCTTTTCCATCTCGGCCTGGGCCATTTCGTAATCGATATCGGCATAGGCAGTGGAATGGACTTTATGCAGGCTGAGGCCAATACGGTGCTGATCGGGCTCAATGCGGATAATGCGCAGGGTGAGCTCATCCCCTTCGGAGACGATTTCCTTGGGATGCTCCACCCGGTGCCCGGCGAGTTCGGAAATATGGATCAGGCCTTCCAGATCGGTGCCCTCCAGGCGGGCAAACGCGCCGAATTTGACCAGGCGCACGATGCGGGCCTGCACAAGCTGCCCTTCGCGGAAGGCAGACACTTTCTCCGGCCAGGGGTCCGGCAGCAGGCGCCGGATCGACAGCCCGATGCGCTTGCGTTCTTCGTCGATGCTGATGATGCGCACGCGCACGCGCTGGCCGACCTTAAGCACCTCGCTGGGATGCCGGATCCGGTCCCAGGATATTTCGGTCAGGTGGACCAGGCCGTCTGCGCCGTTGATGTTGACGAAGGCGCCGAAATCAGCCAGGCTGGTGACGCGGCCTTCCCGTTCGTCCCCGACGTTGATCTCGCTGAGCAGCCGCTCTTTGAAAATCTCGCGCGATTCCTGGAGCGCCGCCATCTCCGAAAGGATCAGGCGCCGGCGCTCGCGGTCCACCTCGATCACCCGCACGATAATCGGATCGTTGACCATTTTCCCCCAGCGCTGCTCGGGCGTGCTGCCTTCGGCCGCGATGCGCCGCGAAAGGCTGACCTGGGAGGCGGGCACGAAGCCGCGCAGCTGGCCGAGGTTGACCAGCAGGCCGCCTTTGTTGTAGCCCGATATCTGGCTTTCGTAAATCTCACCGGATTCGTGCAGCGCTTCCGCTTCGTCCCAGTCGGCTTCTTCCAGGGCGCGCATAAAGGACAGCAGCAGGTTCCCCTGCTGGTCTTCGGTCGTCACCACGAAGACTGTGACCTCGCTGCCCACAGTCAGCTGGTCCAGTTCCTCTTTTTTCAGTTGAGATAGCTCCCGTCCGGGAATAATTCCTTCGGATTTTGCCCCAATGCTGACGAGCACTTCGTCGTCGTTCCTGCGAACGACGACCCCGGTCTTGGTCTCTCCGGGTTTCGGCAGCTCCAGATCAAACTCCTCCTGGTTCAGCAGCTCCTCCATCGAAGGCATGCTCGCTGGCATACTGCTGTTTTCTTGGGCGGCTGGCGGTTGGGCTGGGATCTCCTGGTCGGTCTGCTCCTTATTTTCTTCCATAAAAGGGCGGCGGCTCCATGTTCGATAAGATTGGGCGGTATTATACGGGAGTTGATGCAAGTTGACAACCTTTATGGTAAGATTCACGCTTGGAAAACGGGCAACCCGGAGACGTTGAATTTTTTAACAATTGCCCGGCGCACAAGGAAACCCCATGTCCGGAACCTATCCGTTCACCGCAATCGTAGGCCAGGCGCGCATGAAACGCGCCCTGGTCCTCAACGCGGTGGACCAGAGAATCGGGGGAGTCCTGATCCGCGGGGAGCGAGGTACTGCCAAATCCACCGCCGCGCGTGCCCTGGCAGCCCTGCTGCCCGAAATCACGGTTTTCATCGATTCCCCCTTCAACGACAACCCGGACGCCGCGGACACCTGGTCCGATTGGGCCCGGGACATGCACGATTCGGGCTCCGAGCTCCCCACCGGGGTCCGCCGGGTGCCGTTCATCGACCTGCCGGTCAGCGCCACGGAGGACCGGGTGGTCGGCACGTTGGATATCGAACAGGCTATCAAGAAGGGAGAGCGCCATTTTGAGCCCGGCGTGCTGGCCAACGCCAACCGCGGTCTGCTGTATATCGACGAAGTCAACCTGCTCGACGATCACGTCGTCGACCTGCTGCTCGACTCGGCCGCCATGGGGGTCAATATCGTCGAGCGAGAGGGGATCTCTTTCACCCACCCGGCCAACTTCATCCTGATCGGGACCATGAACCCCGAGGAGGGCGATCTGCGCCCGCAGCTGCTGGACCGTTTCGCCCTTTCGGTCGACATCCAGGGGATCCGCGAGGCCCGCGACCGGGTGGCGATCATGGAGCGCCACCTGGAGTTCGAGTCCAATCCAGATGAATTCATGAAAAAGTGGAGTCCGCTGGAGCGCGAGCTCTCAGACCAGATCGCAGCCGGCCGGGAGATCGTGGACCAAGTCGAGTACAGCCGCAGAGACCTGCTGGCGATCGCCGCGCTGACCGCCTCGCTCCAGGTGGACGGCCACCGCGCTGACCTGGTCATTCTAAAAGCCGCCCGCGCCCAGGCCGCATTCGATGGCCGCAAGCACATCAACCAGCACGACATCGCCCTGGCGGCCGAGTTGGCCTTGCCGCACCGCATCCGCCGAGGGCCCTTCCAGCAGGCTGAGATCGGCGTGGAGGAACTGCAAGACCGCATTTCCCAACTCCAGGGCCAGAGCGTTCCCGAGGACGGACAGGCGGAGCTCTCTGAAACGCAAAACGAAGCCGAAGCCCAGAACCAGGTAAAAAAAAAGTCCTAGATAGCGAGGCGGGGGAGGAAGGGGGAGAGCGCGGCCCGGTGGAACCGGGTCCGCAGGACGTTTTCCATTCCGGGGACGCCAAGTGGTGGGAAGGCGGCGAAAAGGTCAAAAGCAGCCAGCCATTCGCACCCCGCAGCCTGGACACCCC
>JBFKII010000199.1:0-7881 GCA_041632295.1 Anaerolineales bacterium
CGGACCGGGCGCGCCCATGCTGGCGCCCGAGATCGTGCTGCTGTACAAAGCCCTGACCAGCGAAAGACGCCCCAAGGACGAGGCAGATTTCGCAGCCGTCCTGCCTCTGCTGCCACAGGCGAGCCGCTACTGGCTGGGGGCATCCCTTCAAGCCTGCCGCCCGGATCATCCCTGGCTGGCTTCGCTGCCGGCTATCAAAACCGACCTGCGCCGCACCTACGACCGCAACGCCGCCGCACGGGATGCCGCTAGGCGGGCGGGTTGGAAGGAAGCGCAGCGGGCCGCTTTTCTGGCGCACCTGCAGGAAGCCGGGGCGCGCACGCTGCTGGAGATCGGCGCCGGGCCGGGCCACGACAGCCAGTTCTTCCGGGATCACGGCCTGGCGGTGACCGCCACCGACCTTTCCCCGGAGATGGTGCGGCGCTGCCGGGAGAAGGGTCTGGAGGCCTACGTGCGCGATTTCTACGAGCTCGGATTCCCGCCCGGGCACTTCGACGCTGTTTGGGCCTTCAACTGCCTGCTGCACGTCCCCCGGGCGGACCTGGCGCGGGTGCTGGCCGGCATCCGGGATGCCCTGGCCCCGGGCGGGCTGTTTTTCTACGGCGTCTACGGCGGCATGGACCAGGACGGCATCTGGGAAGCGGACCATCTCCGGCCGCAGCGTTGGTTCACGTTTTATCGCGACGAAGCGCTGCGGGCTGCCGTGGAGCCGTTCTTTGAACTGGTTTCGTTCAAGACGGTCGATCTCCCGGGGGAATTCCGCGGCCATTTCCAGGCGCTGGTGCTGCGGAAGCCGGGTTAGGGCCAAAGTCCCTTCCAGAATCATAAGGATGTGGGATAAAAAAGGGACACCCTACGAGTCTGAGGCGTATGGCGATTGGAAACCATCGCTGCAGTCGAAGACCGGTTTCCCAACACCCCACGGGTCTGAGCAGAAGGCGCTCGCCTTTCGACTTCAGCGATGCCTTGTATCGCCCTTCGCCTCAAGGATCGCGCGCACGCAGTCGAAGACCGATTTCAACCCCGTACGTGTCTGAGCGGAGGGCGCACGCAGTGCGCACGAAGTCGAAGACCGATTAATCACATGCCTTACTTCGTCTACATACTCAACTGCAGCGACGGAACTTACTACATTGGCTGCACATCAGATATAGCAGGGCGCATTTATCAGCATCAAAACGGTCTGGATCGTAGTGCTTATACATTTTCCCGCCGGCCGTTCCAACTGGTCTGGGTCGGTGAATTTGATCAATTGAGCGAAGCGCTCGCCTTTGAAAGACAGGTCAAAGGATGGAACCGAAGGAAAAAAGCCGCATTGATCGAAAATGATTGGATTAAGATTCATGAGATCGTCAAAGAAGAACGGAGGCAGCGCGAAAAATAGAAGGGTTCCCAACCCTCCCTTCGACTGCAGCGGTGCCTTTTACCGCCATCCGCCTCAGGGAGGTGCTAATGGTCAGAGCAGAGGGCGATTGGAAATCATCGCTGCAGTCGAAGACCCTGGTCTGAGCGCTGTCGAAGACCGGGTTTCCATTACAATCCTCAAATAACCATGAACGCCTCTCCTTCCACCCCCCGCTATCCCAAGCTCCCCGAGCCCTACCACAGCGCACTGCTCGCGGCTGTCGCTTATGCCCTGGAGCACTTCGACGTCTCTGCGCTGCTCCTGGCCGGGACGGTGCTGCGCGGCGCGCCCGACCAACACAGCGACCTGGACATCTACGTGCTCCACCACGGGACCGCGCGCCAGCGGATACAGAAATTCTTCAATGAGGTGCCGGTGGAGCTGTTCGTCAACCCGCCGGCGCGCATCCGGCGCTATTTCGAGCAAGAAAACCCCTCCGGGCGGCCGATGACAGCCCACATGTTCGCCGGCGGCTTCCCTATCCTGGACCGGGACGGCGTGCTCGCCCCGCTGGTCGAATCCGCCAAAGCCTGGCTGGACAAAGCCCCGGCGTATCCGCCCCAGCACGCCGTGTTCGAGCGATATTTTGCCGCCACCCTGTTCGAAGACGCCCTGGACATCTACGAAACAAACCCCGCCGGCGCCCTGCTGATCCTCGGCCTGGCCGTCCCCCGCATGCTGAGCTACGTCTTCATTAAAGAAATACTGAACCAACCGCGGCACAAGGACCTGCTGGAATCCGTCGCGCAGCTCGACCCCGAGTTGGCCGGGTTGGTCGGGCGTTTTTACGCCTCCGGCACCCCGGACGAGCGTCTGGCGGCCGCCGGAGCGATCGCCGACCGCACCATCCGGACGCGCGGCTTTTTCGAATGGGAATCCCAGCCTGAGGAGGTCGGCAGTGCGTGAAGGACACCGCCACCCGGCCCGGATCGCGGTGCTGGCCTCGGGCGCGGGGGCTGGCCTGCAGGCCCTGCTAACCGCCTGCCTTGCCGGCGAACTCAACGCCGAGGTCATCGCGCTGGCGGCGGACCGGAAATGCCCGGCCATCGGGATCGCCGAGACGGTCCGCCTGCCAATCGTCTTCCATCCCTGGGGCTATTACCGCCAGGCAGGCAAACACACAACTACGTACGACCGCGACCTGGCGGCCAAGATCCTGCTGCGCAGCGCGGATTACGTTGTATTGGACGGCTGGAAACGCCCGCTTTCGGCTGCTTTTTTCGAGCACTTCCCGAGGCGGGCGATCTACCTGCACCTCGGCCTGCGTGGGCGCTTCCCGGGAACCAACGCCGTGGAAGACACCCTGGAAGCCTTTCAACGGGGTGAAATTCGCCAAACCGGGGTGAAGGTATTGTTCTCCAGCGGCGGAGATATCGAATCGGACCCGCTGATCCGCAAGGTCGAGGTGCCGATCGAACCGCAGGATACGCACGAGAGGCTGTCCGTCCGGCTGGAGCAGGCCGGCACAAAAACGCTGATCGAGGCCACACGCCTCGTTTTGGAAAATAAGGTGAGGGGGTAAAGACACGGCATGTCGTGTCCCTACCCCCCTCATGCCTTTCTCATTTTCGGTTCAGGGAAAACACATCAAATCTTCATACCTGGCGGGGATAATTCGCCCTTGAAATCTCCCCAAGGAGGCATTGATGAGAAAATCTGTCCTGATCACCGCCGGGCTGATCGCCCTGGCGCTCTTTGCCGGCGTCGCCTACGTGCTGCGCCCACCCGCGGAAGCCAGCGGACCGCTCGAGGCCGTCCCACTGGCGATCGAGCCCACCCCCACCAGCCAGGAACCCACCGCAGCCGCGCCGACAGAAACTGCACCGCCGGCCACCGAACTCCCCACGGAAGCGGCCCCAGAGGTGGAAGCGCCCGATCAGACAGCTGGCGGATTCAACTTTGCAGGCCTGGTGCTGTATCAGATCACGCAGGACGAGTCGGAAGTGCGCTTTTCGATCGATGAGATCCTGCGCGGCAATCCGATCACCGCGGTCGGCACAACCGACCAGATCGCGGGAGAGATCGCCGTCGACTTCGACAATCCGGCCAACAGCCAGCTCGGGTTGATCACCATCAACGCCCGCACACTGGCGACCGACAGCAGCAACCGCGACCGCATGATCCGCAACGAGATCCTGGACACGGCAGAATTTGAGTTCATCACCTTCTCGCCCACTTCGATCAGCGGCCTGCCCGAATCCATCTCCCCCGGAGAGCCGATCACTTTCCAGGTGATTGGGGACCTGACCATCCGGGATGTGACGGTCGAGCAGACCTTTGAAATCAGCGCCTCGGTGGACGAAAGCGGCCGGCTGACGGGCAGCGGGGAAACCACCGTGCTGCGCTCGGATTACGGACTGCTGATCCCCAGCGTGCCATCCGTGGCCGGTGTCTCCGATGAGGTCATCCTGGAGATCGATTTTATCGCCCTGCCTCAATAGGGCTACCGTTCTTTTTGCAAACCCTGAAGGCGGGGGGTTCAGGGTTTGTTTCTTTTGCCCTGATCCGTAATTTTCCTCAGGGTTGGGGGGTCCGGCGGTAAGGATCCCCGGCTGCGTCTTTTCAGATAGGATCGAAAACAATCTTCAAGGGAGGGGCATTCCCATGCACCGGTCCTTCATGTTCATTCTGCTGCTGGCCGCTTTCCTTTTGGCGGGCTGCCGCCCCGGATCGGAAGCCGGACCGGCCGCCGACACCTCGGTGCCGGCCGTCTCCGCTGCCACCCGGACGGAGGCATCCATTCCCACACGAACCTCCCCGCCGCCTAAGCCCGCCAGCACTGCCACTCCGCAACCCTCCGCCACACCAACAGACACGCCAACACCCACGGCCACGCCGCCCCACTTGCTTTCGATCGCCTATCTGCAAAACCAGGATTACCCGTCCAGCGAGCTCGTCGTGGAGGAGATCCTGCCAAACGGACCCAATTATTTCCAGCGCATCGTCTCCTACCAATCCGAAGGACTCAAGATCCGCGCCCTGCTGACCGTGCCCTTCGGCGAGACCCCCGAGAACGGCTGGCCGGTGGTGATCTTCAACCACGGCTTCATCCCGCCGGATGTTTACCGCACCACCGAGCGCTACGTGGCCTATGTGGCCGGGTTCGCCACCAACGGCTACATCGTGCTGCGCTCCGACTACCGCGGTCACGACCAGTCCGAGGGGGAAGCGCGCGGCGCCTACGGTCGCCCCGACTACACCATCGACGTTCTAAATGCCGTGGCTGCCATGAAAGCCTACCCGCTGGCCGACCCCGGGCGGATCGGCATGTGGGGCCACTCCATGGGCGGGTACATCACCCTGCGATCCATGATCGTCGACCCCGGCATCCAGGCCGGTGTGATCTGGGCCGGGGTGGTCGGGCCCTATCCCAACATCTTCGACCGGGATAACTTCCGCATCGACGCCACCCCAAGCGTCGAAGGGCGCGGCCGCTGGCGGCTGGAGCTGTTCCAGATGTTCGGCGCCCCGGAGGAGAACCCCGAATTCTGGGAAACCATCTCGGCCAACAGCTACCTGGAAGCGCTCGGGGAGCGGCCGATCCAGTTGCACCACGGGACTGCCGACACCAGCGTCCCCTACAGCGTCTCGGAATTACTTTATAATCAACTGCTGGCGGCGGAGCAGCCGGCCGAGTTTTACGGCTATCCCGGCGACGATCACAACCTCTCCATCGGCTTTTCCCTGGCCATGCAGCGCTCGATCCAGTTTTTCGACGCCTATGTCAAGAACCGGATCGATTGAGATCCGGGCTGGCCTCCAGCCCCCAATGGACGCGCTATGAAGACCACCCGCAGAGACTTTTTGAAACTGGCAGGCCTGTTCTCCCTGGGCCTGTCCCTGCGGGCGCCGTTTTTCTTCCAACCGGGCAACCCGCAGGAGGATGCCGGCAGCGGCCCCAATATCCTGGTGCTGGTCTTTGACGCTTTCTCCGGCCACAACCTGTCGCTCCACGGCTACCCGCGCGTCACCACCCCCAACATCGACCGGCTGGCGGAACGGGCCACCGTATTCCACCGGCACGTTTCCTGCGGGAACTACACCGTCCCCGGGACCGCCTCCCTGCTCTCGGGCCAGATCCCCTGGAGCCACCGCGCCTTTCAGTTCAAGGCAGTGCCCGATCTGCCCGATTTCTCCCAAAAGAACATCTTCAAACTGTTTCCGGGCTACGACCGCCTTGCCTATACGCACAACCCGCTCGCCGACCTGATCCTCGAGCAGTATTTCGCCGATATCGACAGCCTGCTGCCCTACAACCACCTGTATTTGAACCAGGACCTGCTGCCGAGTACGGTGTTCCGGAAGGATCAGGACACCGCCACGCTGAGCTGGCTGCGTACCATGAAGGCGGAGGCGGGCGAACATTACTCGCTATTCCTCTCCCCACTCTATAAAGCCTACATTCGCGGCCAGTATGAGAACCTGGAACAGGACTTCCCCCGCGGCCTGCCCAACCTGTTCGAGGACAACTTCTACCTGCTCGAAGACGCCATTGATTACGTGCTCGAGACCCTGCCGCAGTCCAACGCCCCATTCTTCGGCTACTTCCACCTGTACCCGCCCCACGCGCCCTACAACACCCGCCGCGAATTCTTCGACGCATTCCTGGACGACGGCTTTCTGCCGCCGGAGAAACCGCCGCACGCCCTGGACGGCGAGCACAAAGAGAAGAAAGTGCTCAAGGAGCGCCAGGCTTACGACGAGTTCATCCTGTATGCCGACGAGCAGTTCGGCCGGATGTACGAGTCGCTGGAAGCCTCGGGTATGCTGGAGAACACCTGGCTGGTCCTGACCTCCGACCACGGCGAGATGTTCGAACGCGGCGTGATCGGTCACGGTACCCCACTGCTTTCCCAACCGGTCATCCAGGTGCCGCTGCTGATCTTCGGCCCCGGCCAGACCGAGCGGCAGGACGTGTACGAGTACACCAGCTCGGCCGATCTGCTGCCCACCCTGCTCCACCTGGCGGGCCGCCCGGAGCACATCCCGGCCTGGACGGACGGCGAGGTGCTGCCGCCGTACCGGCCGCGGCCGGCCGGCGGTTCCCGGGACATATTCGCGGTCCAATCGCCGATCGCCGTGCCCCGTCACACCATGTGGATCGCCTCCACTACTATCATCCGCGATCCTTACAAGCTGATCTACTACTACGGCTACCCGACGATCGAGGACCGGGGCGAGCTGATCGAACTGTACAATCTGGCCGAGGACCCGGAGGAAATGGTCGACCTGTACGCGGCGGAGCCCGAGATCGCTGCCGAGCTGCTGGGCGAGCTCAGGCGCCGCATCGAGGAGGCCGATCGGGATTACACCCAGCCGGACCACGTCTCCCGGCGGCCCGGGGGCCGTTCCTGGAGCAAGCTGTTTTGACGGCCAAACTGGTCACTGGGCTGGTCCAGGTCTGCCTGGTCACGCAGGATTTCGAAAGGATGGTCGCTGCCCTGGCGGACCGGCTGGGGGTCGGGCCGTGGAAATGCTGGCACTACCGCCCGCCCGCGTTGCTGGACACACGCCTGGGCGGCGCGCCCGCCCCCTGGACGATGAAACTCGGGGTGGCCTGGGTCGGGGCGGTCCAGTTGGAGGTCATCCAGCCGGCCGCGGGGCAGACGATTTACCGGGATTACCTGGAGGCGCAGGGCGAGGGCGCGCAGCACCTGCTGGTGGAGACCGGACCGGGCTATTTCGAAGCCCTGCAGGCGTTTGAAGACGCCGGCTACCCCAACCTGCAGAGCGGCCGCATCAACCCGCCGTTGCAGGTCGGCGCGCTGACGTTGCCGCCCCTGCCGGGGGCGCTGGCCGGGCGTTTCGCCACCCAATTCGCTTATTTCGGGACGCAGGCCGCACTGGAGACGGTGCTGGAGATCTCCAAAATGCCGCCCGGGGTGCCTTTCCGCACCGGCGTGCGGCTGGGCAAACCCGATTTCTGGGTCCCGACAGGCAGCCGGGACGTCGAAACCTCCCTGCCGAACCGCATGATCGAGGCCATCACGTCGGTCGGGCTGGTGGTGGAGGATCTGGACGCGGCGGTGGGCAACTGGGAATCGCTCGGGGTCGGGCCGTGGCAGCGCCAAACCGGCGGCGGCGCAACCCGGGCCCAGGCGCCGCTGGCCCCGGTGAACCTGGAACTGGCCCAGCCGGATGGGCCGGGCGCCTATCGCGATATGCTCGAAGGCCGGGGTGCGGGGATCTGCTTCCTGGGTGTGCAGGCTGGGGCCCGGGGCGCTGCGGGACTGCGTTCGCTGGGGCTCCCGGTGCTCGAGGAAAGTGAGCGGGGGGCGCTGCTGGACGCCCAAGAGCTGGCCGGGACCGCGCTATTGGTGAACGAGCGTGTTTAATTTTTATCGGAGGGAGCTATGCGATATTTTGTGACCGGCGCGACCGGATTCCTGGGGGGCCGGGTGGCGCGCATGCTGCGGGAGGGCGGCCACGAGGTCGCCGCGCTGGTGCGCAGCCCGCAAAAAGCCCGGGAGCTGGAG
>JBFKII010000200.1:0-7769 GCA_041632295.1 Anaerolineales bacterium
ATGGGAAACCCGCCTGCCACCAACCGGAGCCGATTTCTGAGGTGAGGCGGCCTGATCCAAGACAACGGATGCGAAATACGCATCCGTTGTCATTTTTTTACGTCATAAGGAAGCGAAAAAAGGGCCGGGCTTACTGCTCCAGGTTGTAGTAGTTGTAGACCGCCCGGGAGATTTCAGCCAGCAGGGAGGAGTTGGGCTCCCAGATCAGCTGGACCGGGTGGTACAGGAATGTGACCAGCACGTAATTCCCCCCTGGCGAGTAGACGATCCCCGCATCCCCGATCGTGTTGATCACCCCGGCGGAGTTGGTCACCCAGCCGTGCTTGTGCGCAACCTGGGTCCCCTCCGGAACGCCGGCTTCGATCAGCACTCCGATGCGGTTCTTCGTCAGGTAGGACAACATCGCCTGGCATTCCTGGCGGGTGATGGCGCCGTCGTAAATCGCCACCAGCGCACCACCCCCCTGCTGCGCGCACTGGTACAGGTCGGTTAACAATTGGCCGATATCGGAAAGGGTGGTCTGGTTGTACAGGTCGGGATTGGTATTGACATCCAGGCGCTGGTTGGCGGGGGTTTCATAAGCCCGCAGCAGGGGTGCACCGACATAAAAATGGCCGGCCAGGAAAGTGTTGTTCAGTCCCAGCGTCTGCATGTCTTCGGTGACGAAGATCGGCCCCAGGGTGGGGTCAAGCACGCGCTGCATCACCCAATCGGCGGGATCGTTACCTGAGAGCTCGATCATGTCTTCGATCAGCTTGACGGTTTCGCTGTCGACATCCTCCCCCACCCGCTGGAAGACGGAAACCATGATCGGGATCTTGATGATGCTGGCGGCGGTAAAAGCCACATCCGGCTCGGTGGAAAGGAAATTGCCTTGCTCATAAACGAAATGGATTTCGTCTGCAGTTTGCAGGTCGAGCAGGTAGATCCCAAACAGCCCTTCGAACCCGGCCCGGTCGATCGCCTGGGTAATGAAAAAACGCAAATTCTCGAATCCCAGGCGAGGGGGCAGCGTCCGGCCAATGGGCAGGATCACCTCCCGGTCGGTCGTCGAGAACAGGGAGTCCTCGATCATGGTGACGGCCTCATCCATGTTCAGCGAGGTGCCCGGGATCCCGGGCACGAAGTTGACCGTGCCGACCGCCGGCTGCGCCGATGTGGGCGGTTTGTCGTAACGCGGGGAAATTTCGCCCTGCAGATAGGTGCGCAGGCGGGCCTCGGAAAATGAAGCAGTCAGTGGGACCGAGCCAACCTGCTCGCGGCGGCCCCACAGGTGGTCCCAGAAGCCGGGCCAGAAGCCCTGCTCGACGCGCGCCAGGTCTGCGGCGGCTAGCATGGCTTCGATATCGAGCTCGAAGCCCACTACGGCAGGGTTGAGATGGATCACAGACTCACCGTAGTGCATCTCGACCGGCACGGAGTAGACTTCAAGCAGGCGGTTGGCCGCCTCCTGCCGGTCCAGCCCCCCCACCGGCACCCCGGCGATCACCAGGCCGTTGGGGAAACGCGCCCGCACCCGGCTGTAACTGACCAGCTGTAAGATCGTTAGCACGACTGCGGCAAGCAAGAAAAAGAGAGAGAGCCAGGTCAAAAAAGTGCCCTGGGGTCGTCGGCGGGTTGCGTACATACACCCGCATTTTACCCTTTTCGGCGAATGAGGGGCTTAATACAGGATGAAGATCGTTGTTTGACTGGCCACTGCATGCCTGCGTAGAGATTAAGACCATAAAGACAAAGGAGATGGAAAGGATGGTGCTGTGGGACCCTGCCTTCAAACGGATGAGGAAAGGGGAATGAAAACCGGAACGTGCCGGAGCGCACCGCACAGGCCTTCCAAATCACGAATTCCCTGCTACAATACCCATCCCGCCGTAAAAACACCCCTGGGGGTGATCAGGCTTTTATTTTTCAACCTTTTTTTGGATTTATCACAGGAGTAAGCCCATGAAAGTCATTATTGTCGGAACAGGCTATGTCGGCCTGACCACGGGGGTCGCCCTGGCGTACCTCGGCCACCAGGTCACCTGCCTCGACCTGGACAAACGCAAGATCGAAATGCTCAAGGACGGAAAAACGCCGATCTACGAGCCCGGGCTGGAAAAACTGCTTTCGCTGGCCCGTCCAAATATGGTTTTCACCGATTCATATGCGGAAGCACATATTTCAGATGCGGATGTCATCTTTATCAGCGTCAACACCCCGCCGGCCGAGGACGGCAGCCCGAACCTGAGCTATGTCAAAATGGCGGCCGAATCGATCGGCCAGCAGATCGGCAAAAAGTTCACGGTAATCGTCAACAAGTCCACCGTCCCGATCGGGAGCGGCAGCTGGGTCGGCAGCCTGGTGCGCGATTCCTTCAACTCTACCAACGGCCACAAGCCCGAAGACAGTTTCGCCGTTGCTTCCAACCCCGAGTTCCTGCGCGAGGGCGTCGCCCTGCACGATACGCTCTACCCGGACCGCATCGTGATCGGAGCGGCAGACCCCCGGGCGTTAAATGTGCTGACCGGACTGTACCGGCCGATCCTTAACCAGGATTTCACCGAGCCGGAATTTCTGCCGCGGCCCGAAGGGCTGAGCGCCGTGCCGATGGTCACCACGGATCTGGCCTCGGCCGAGTTGATCAAGTACGCGGCCAACGCTTTCCTGGCCCTTAAAATCAGCTATATCAACGAAATCGCCCAGCTGGCCGAAAAAGTCGGGGCCGACATCATGCAGATCGGCAAAGGCATCGGCCTGGACAGCCGCATCGGCTCGCGTTTCCTGGAAGCCGGCATCGGCTGGGGCGGCAGCTGCTTCGGGAAAGACACCTCGGCGCTGGTCACCACAGCCGCGGATTACAAGCTCGACCTGCCGATCGTCAAGGCCGCCCGCCAGGTGAATTACGCCCAGCGCGAGTGGATCGTCGAAAAGCTGCTCAACGAGCTTAAAATCCTGAAAGGCCGCACGATCACGCTGCTCGGGCTGGCTTTCAAGCCCAACACCGATGACCTGCGGGACTCACCGGCCCTCGACATCGCCGCCCGCCTGATCCAGGGTGGGGCAAAGGTCAAGGCCCACGACCCGGTCGCTCTGGAAAACGCCCGGCGCGAATTCGGAGATCTCGGCGTCCACTATTTCGACGACCCGGTGGAGGCGGCCGAGGATTCCGACGCCATCGTGCTGGTGACCCAATGGGCCGATTACCGCAAACTGGATTGGGGCGAAGTCCTCGAACGCATGCAGATGGCCCTGGTCCTTGACGGGCGCAATTTCCTGTCGGAGGAGCAGCTGGAAAGCCTGGGCTTCCGCTACATCGGTGTGGGGCGCGGGGCGGTCAAGCTGCAGCAGGCGCAGGTGATGAACGTGCCTAGCCCACAATAAGCACAATACCGAAACCAGCCCCCGGAAATGCACCGGGGGCTTTTTTTTGATTAAAATCCTGGCCTATGCGCGTTTCGATTTTTCTGTTGCTTCATTTTTGCCTGCTGTTGCCCGGCCTGGCCGGCTGTGATGAAGTACCCGGGACAGCGCCTGCAGAAATGCAGGAAACCCCGGGAGGGGTTCCGTCCCAGCTGGCGGGCAGCGCCGGCAACCCGACCGCGACTTCCGCACCAGTCCCCACGCAGACCCCCGATCCAAACCCCACCGCACTCCCTGAACCGGCGCAGCGGACCACCTATCACATTCAAGCGGTCCTCGATTTTGAAAATGGAAGCCTGTCGGTCGATCAGCGGATCGAATACCTGAACGACACCGGCCAGCCGCTGAACACGCTGGTCCTGGTGGTAGAGCCGTCCCGGCTCGCGGATCATTTCGAGCTGGAGAGCGCAGTGTGGGCGACGACGCGCGAAAGGGTTGAAATCAGCGCGATAGAAGCGGGCATCGCCCATATCAACCTGCCGGAACCCCTGGACCCAGGGGCGCTGCTCGGGCTGGTCATGGCCTATTCTTATGACCTTCCCCGCCGGCCGGGTAAGCTGAGCTTCTTCAACAACCAGGTCCACCTGGGCGATTGGTACCCCCACATACCGCCCTTCCGCCCGCGTGACGGCTGGCTGGCATACCGTCCTAACCCGGTCGGGGAAACGCTGATTTACGACCTGGCGGATTTCGAGGTGGAGTTGGCGGTCCACAGCGCCCCGCCTGGCCTGCTGGTGGCTGCTCCGGTATCCCCGATTGAAGAAGCGGTCCAGGAGGCGGGCTTAGATGCCCGATACCAGGCCAGCGGTTACCGTAATTTCGCCCTGTCGCTCAGCCCGGATTACGTGCAGCAGGAGATACAGGCTGGAGATGTGACCCTTTATGGCTATGCGCTGCCGATCACCGGTCCCTCCGGCGAGGCGGCGCTGGCGGCGGCCGCCTCCGCCCTGGAGGTTTACCAGGAGCTGTTCCGGCCATACCCACACTCCACGTTCACGCTGGTGAGCGGCAACTTCCCGGATGGATTGGAATTTGACGGGCTGGCGTTCCTCAGCCAGGACTACCATTTCTGGTATCCGGGCGGGATTCGGGATTACCTGCCGCTGCTGGCCGCCCATGAAGTCGCCCACCAGTGGTGGCTGGCTGGCGTGGGCAGCGACCAGGCGATCGAGCCCTGGCTGGACGAAGCGCTGTCGATCTACAGCGAGCTGTTGTGGCTGGAGCAGGCACACCCCGACCTGGTCGACTGGTGGTGGGAATTTCGGGTCGCCTCGTTCGAGCCGCTTGAAGGCTTTGTCAATGACACGGTCTACCAGTACGGCAGCTTCCGCCCCTATGTCAACGCCATCTACCTGCGCGGTGCGGAAATGATGCGGGCGCTGCGGGTGGAGATGGGCGACGAGGCTTTTTTCGCCGCTCTTCAGGATTATGCCGGCACGTTTTGGGAGGGCGAGGCGACCGGAGAGGATTTCATCACCCTGATGGAGGCGCACCACGGTGGGAGTCTGGATTCCGTCTGGAGCATATATTTCCGGCCGTGACCCTCAGGACAGCAGCCGTCCCAGCAGGTCCATGCAGACCTCGCGGCTGGCCCCGTCAGAATCCAGTTCGGGGTTCCAGGTCGACATCGACACGGCGGCTAAGCGTCCGCTGCCGGCCAGCCGGTCAAACGCCTTGCGCAGCTCTTTCAACGAAGGGCCGCCTTTGGCCGGGTAGTTCATCGCCGGGGCATCGCTCAGGCGCAGCACATCGGTGTCGAAGTGGACCCAGATCGGCCCGGTTGGAAGCCGGTACCTGGTGAATTTTTTCACCTTCGGCAGCTGTACAACCTCAGAACCTTCCAGGTTGGTGATCTCCCCGGGGTCCAGGTCGCGGGCGCCCACGAGCAGGACTCGCTCATCCGGGAAAGCTTGCAGCCCGACAGCCTCGCAAAGGGTCATGTCCCCTCTTCCGGTCAGCATGGCCAGCGGCATGCCTCCCAGGAACCCGCTTGGGGTGGTCTGCCAGGTGTTGAAATCGCCGTGGGCGTCGAACCAGACCAGCAGCGGGGAAACTCCGGCGCGCTGCAGGCCGGCCAGCACGGGGATCGCTGTGCAGCAGTCTCCTGCGACACTGACCGGCCGCTCCCCGGCATCCAGGGCTTTTTTGACCGCATCGGCCAGCCGCCGGTGGATCTGGGACATGCGGTGCTGCCGCTCGACCGTCGAGGGCTCTTTGCGGGCAGCCGGGATTGTGATCGAGGGCAGGTTGAGGCGCCAGTCCTCTTCTCCCAGGGACTCCAGCCCGGGCATGGGCTCATCGAGAAAAAAGGGGGTCAGAATAAAACGGTTCCGCATGGAAGACGTCACTTCCCTATCTGCTTGAGTTTGCGCGCCCATGTATCCCGCAGCGAGATGGTGCGGTTGAAGACCGGTTTTTCCGGGGAGGAGACAGGGTCGGCGGTGAAGTAGCCCTTGCGCTCGAACTGGTAGTGCACGCCGGGCCCGGCTGCGGCCAGCGAGGGTTCGATCACCGCATTTTCGATCACATTGAGCGATTCGGGGTTGAGGTGATCGAGGAATGTCTCGCCTTCATCCAGGTCCAGGGGGTGTTCCTTGTCAAACAAACGGTCGTACTCGCGCACTTCGGCATGGACGGCATGCGCCGCCGAAACCCAGTGGATCGTGCCGCGCACCACCCGCCCGTCGGGGGCGTAGCCGCCGCGCGTTTCGGGGTCGTAGGTGCAGTGGATCTCGGTCACATTTCCGGCAGCGTCGGTAACGTAATCGGTGCAGGTGATGAAGTAGCCGTAGCGCAGGCGCACTTCGCGCCCGGGGGCCAGGCGGTAGTACTTGCGCGGCGGGTCGACCATGAAATCCCAGGATTCGATGTACAGCTCGCGTGAAAAGGGGACTATGCGGGTGCCGGCGCTTTCGTCCTCGGGGTTGTTGACCGCCTCGAGTTCTTCGGTTTGATCTTCGGGGTAGTTGGTGATCACCACTTTGACCGGGTCGAGCACTGCCAGGCGGCGGTCGGCACGCTGGTTAAGGTCCTGGCGAATGTGATGCTCGAGCAGGGCGATATCGATGGTGGACTCGGCCTTGGCGACCCCGATGGTGTCGCAGAATGCGCGGATTGCGGCCGGGGGCACGCCGCGGCGCCGCATCCCGGAGAGGGTGGGCATGCGCGGGTCGTCCCAGCCGTCGACCACGCCCTCCCCCACCATCTGGACCAGGCGGCGCTTACTCAGCACGGTAAAGGTCAGGCTCAGAGGGGCGAACTCGATCTGCTGGGGATGGAAGATTCCGAGTGTCTCCAAAAACCAATCGTAGAGCGGGCGGTGGTTTTCGAACTCAAGGGTGCAGATCGAGTGGGTGATGCGCTCGATCGAATCGGATTGGCCGTGGGCCCAGTCGTAAAGCGGGTAGATCTTCCATTTGTCGCCGGTGTTGTGATGATCCGCGTGCAGGATGCGGTAGAGCACCGGGTCGCGCAGGTACAGGTTGGGGCTGGCCATGTCAATCCTGGCCCGCAAGACGCGCGCCCCATCGGGGAACTCGCCGGCCTGCATGCGCTGGAAGAGGTCGAGGTTTTCGTCGATGGAGCGGTCGCGGAAGGGGCTGTTTATGCCGGGCTGGGTCAGAGTGCCGCGTGTATCGCGGATCTCCTCTGCGGTCTGGTCGTCGACATAGGCTTTGCCGTCCCGGATGAGCTGGAGGGCCCATTCGTAGAGCTGGCCGAAATAATCGGAGGCAAAGCGCAGCTCGTCCCACTCGAAGCCCAGCCAGCGTACGTCCTCCTGGATGGCGTCGACGTACTCCTGCTCCTCTTTGATGGGGTTGGTGTCGTCGAAGCGCAGGTTGGTGGTGCCGCCGTAATCAGCTGCGATGCCGAAGTTGAGGCAGATCGACTTGGCGTGTCCGATATGCAGGTAGCCGTTGGGCTCTGGCGGGAAGCGCGTGCGCACCTGCCCGTCGAAGCGGCCGCTGCGGTTGTGGTCGTCGATGATGCTGCGGATGAAGTCCTGGGATCGGGTTTCGTCGGTCATGGGGGGTTGAAGGTTGAAGGTTGGGATAGGAACAAGGGCCAATTATACCCAGGCTTTTGTTTTGGGAAATCTCTCTCGAGGTTGCCGCACTCCGGCCGAAAACCGACCTCGGTTTGTTAAGGCTTCGAAAAGGGTCATCATTGAAAGCGGGCGGAGGGGTCGCGGTGCAACTTCAAAAACCGTTCCTGGTCATCGCGAGCGGAACTAAGGGCCGCGTACCAATCTATCGAAGCCGTGACCTTTTCCACAAGACCTCCGCACTACGGCCGAAATGGCATCCAATCGGATATTCGTTGCGAGCAGCCTGTGGGCTTTTGCGACAGCCCTGGCCACCTAACCC
>JBFKII010000201.1:0-7743 GCA_041632295.1 Anaerolineales bacterium
ATCGGGAAGCTGTCGGCAGTGAAGGCGCCGATGCCGCCGGAGGGGGCGTTGTTGTAGGCCATGTCGCAGCCCTCGAAGCGTTCGATCGCATGGGAGAGGCCGGAAGTCCAGACGTCCACGAAGTCGTCCCCGACCACGTATTTCGGGCTGGCGGGTCCGTAGGGGTCCACTTCCGCCTGCGGGCCCAGGTTTTCCGGGGCTGCCCCGCCCTGGACGCCGTGCCGGTCCTGCTTCCAGTAGATCCCCCACAAGCCGTCGTTGAGCTGGCGCCCGGATTTCAGCGAGATCAGCGGCTCGCGCGAATCGAAATGCAGGACAGGGGGTATCTTCCCGTCGGCTGTGACGTATTCGCGCGGGTCGACGCGGACCTCGCCTTCCAGCAGCCGCCAGTAAGTCCACATGTCCTGGTCTTTGTGGAGACGGCCGTCGGTCCCGCGCACATCGATCTTGTCCGGCAGTCCGAGCATCTCCCAGATCTGCCCCACCCAGGGGCCCACCGCGACCACCACCTGTTGGACCTTTATGCGGCCGCGGTTGGTCTCGACGGCGGTCACCGCCCCCTGAGCATCCCTTTCGAAGCCGGTCACGCGGACACCGGTTTCGATGCGCGCTCCCTGGGCTTCCGCCTTGGAGGCGATCCCGAAAATGGCGGGGCTGTTGAAGGCGAAGCCGCTGCGGTGTTCGTGCAGCATGGAAGTCAGCCCGCGCGCCCGCCAATCGGGAAAGATCGTGCGCATGTAGTCGAACACCTTTTGCTCACCCTGGACCAGGGTGGAGTGGTAGCCTTCGCGCTGCTGGCGTTCGTGAATCGCGGCGACGTCGTCGTCCTGCGTTTCCGGCACCACAGCGATGTAGCCGCAGTTGTGGAAATGGAAGGTTTCAGGGTCCGATTCCCAGATCTTGACGCTCTCGTTCATGACCGCCCCCATCGCCGGCTGGAAGTAGAAATTGCGCACCACGCCGCAGGCGATGCCGGAGGCGCCGGCAGCCACGGCGGTCTTGTCCACGACCAGGATGTCCTGACCGGACCCGAGCCCGCGGGCCTTGCGCTCCAGCCCCAGGTGCCAGGCGGTGCTGAGCCCGTGCACGCCGGCGCCGATAACCAGGTATTTGACCGAATCAGGTAGTGTTCCCATTGCGGGCCCTCCTCCAGCCTTTTCAGCCGGTGTTCATATATTGAATTAGTTGTTCATATTCTGGTATTGTATCACACTGCGAAACATTTCCCTTTGCATTTACATTCATTCATGCTATGATCTAGGATAGGTTTTTTCTACGAATTTCCAGGACTTTCCCTGATCTTTTTGTCCTGCAATTTTATTATCCGGTTTTTCCAGATATATGGTTTGTGAGCAAAGGAGGCCCTATTCAGGTCACTGTTGTATTCAGGTTAATGATTACTTTTGAAATTGAATTGAGGAGATTCCTATGAAAAAACCCCGCCTTTCTCGTTCTGAGTTTGAAGCCTCCCATCCCTACATCCAAAGTGCATACGAACAACTTCGCCAGGGCCGGGTTTCACGCCGCGAATTTCTGCGGCTGGCCACCCTGCTGGGTATGACGGCCGGCAGTGCCGCGTTCCTGGCGGCCTGCGGCGCCCCCGCAACCGAGGCCACGGAAGCCCCCGCCGAAGCGACCGATGCCCCGGTTGGAGGCATCAAACGCGGCGGCACCCTGCGTGTCGGCACCCAGGTGCCGGCGGTGGATCATCCCGCCCGCTTTTCCTGGATCTACGACGCCAACCAGTTCCGCCACGCGTTTGAATACCTGACAGAGACCGATGGCAACAACATCACCCGGCCGCTGCTCCTGGAGAGCTGGGAGGCCAATGCCGACCTGACCGTCTGGACGCTCAACCTGCGCCAGGGAGTCAAGTGGACCAACGGGGATGACTTTGTCGCCGATGACATCGTCTTCAACTTCAGCGAGTGGCTGAACCCGGACACAGGCTCGTCCATTCTGGGTCTGTGGGAAGGCTTCCTGACCATGGACGGTATCGAGGTTGTGGATGACCATACCCTGGTCCTGAACATGACCGCACCGATCCTGGCGGTGCCCGAACAGCTTTTCCACTACCCCGCCCAGATCATGCACCCCTCCTTCTCCGGCGATATCACCGACGGCACAAACCCCGGCACGGGGCCCTACCTGCTCGATGAATATGTCGAAGGCGAGCGCGTGCGTGTGGTCAGCCGCTTCGCCAACGGCGATTCCGGCTACTGGCAGATGGGCGAAGACGGCGATCCGCTGCCGTATCTGGACGCCATCGAGTGGATCGACCTCGGCGATGACCAGACCGCCCACGTGGCGGCCATCAAAGCCGGTGAGATCGACAACATCTACGACCCACGCGTCGAGACCTTCCTGGCCCTGCGCAATGACCCCAATGTCAACGTCATCCCGGTGGCATCCGCCGCAACACGCGTGATGCGCTTCCGTGTCGACCTTGACCCGTGGACGGACAACAATGTCCGCCTGGCCGTCAAAAAGCTGCAGGACCGCCAGAAGATCATGGACCAGGCCTACTTTGGCGAGGGCGTGCTCGGCCACGACACGCACGTGGCCCCGGCACACCCTGAGTTCGCCCCTATGGACGTGCCCGATTATGACCCCGAAGGGGCGGCCGCCCTTCTCCAGGAGGCCGGCCAGGAGGGCCTGTCCTTCGACATCGCAGTGGGTACCGGCTGGACGGAGATCGTTTCCTACGCCGAGACCCTGCAAGAAGATGCGCGCGCAGCCGGGGTGACCATCAACCTGGACACCATGCCGAACGACGCTTACTGGGGGGTCTGGACTGAGGCCGCCGTCGGGATCACGACCTGGGCGCACCGCCCCCTGGCGGTGATGGTGCTGCCCCTGGCCTATATCGCCGACTCGGAAGGCAACCCGGTGCCGTGGAACGAGTCCCGCTGGGTGGATGAGGAGTTCACGCAGCTGCTCCAGCAGGCTCAGGGCACATTGGATATCGAAGCCCGCCGTGCCATCATGGCGGACCTTCAGCGCATCCAGAGCGAGCGCGGTTCGGTCGCCATCGCCTGGTGGGTGAACTTCTGGGCCATCGCCAATCCCGGCTTCCAGGGCATGAGTGCCCATCCGACTCAATACAACCTGTGGCGCGAGGTTTGGTACGATCCGGATCAAGATCCGAATGCGTAAGAAAAGAAAACCGCGAATTGCTTGCGTTTTTAATCGACACGCTCATCTTAATAAGGAACGGATCTCCGTAATAAACGAAACCGGACCCAAAGTAAAGGAACGATGATCGATTGGGGCAGATTGCCTGGCTGGGATGGATATCTCACGGCGGGGTCAATCTGCCCCAATTGCTTTTCCCCAGGTTGAAGGAAAGGAAATCAGACAATGACTAAATTTCTGGTGCGGCGAATATTTTTCATGGTCTTTACCATGTTTTTCGTGTCCATCGTGGTCTTTGCCATCACGGAGCTGGCGCCTGGCGACATTGCTGTCAGTACCCTGGGCAATACCATCACCCCGGAGCAGGCTGCCTCTTTCAATGCCCAAAACGGGCTGGACCAGCCGGCCCTGACTCGCTATATGCGCTGGCTGATCGGCAGCGACTGGCAGGCGGAGCAGGTCGTCGGGCACGAGGTCATCCGCATCTTTGATAAGGCCAACGACCGCTACAGCTGGTGGGCGGTCGATGAGGATAAGGGCGGGGTGCTGTACCAAAACTACACGCCGGACGGGGAGAATATCATCCGCATCGAGCGGCTGGAAGACGGAACGACCCGCGAGGTGCTGGCAAGCGGGGACGTCTGGGAGGAGAACGAGGAGGGCATCCTGGTGTTCTGGGGCGTCGACCGTAGCGGGCACGCCGCTATGTGGGTCAAAGGGGACAACCAGTCCACCTGGACACTGACCCACGCCGCCTGGACAAGTGTGGCCGGGGCGCCGCGCCGCTACATCCCGCTGCAGCGCGGGTTGGTGCGCGGAGACCCGGGAGTCTCCCTGATGACCCGCCGGCCGGTTTCCGAATCGCTTATCCGCACGATAGACAGTTTCCCCTTCCTGGCCGGCAAGCTGTTCAATACGATCGTGCTGGCAGGCATCGCGTTTGCTCTGGTGATGCCTCTGGCCCTGGTTCTGGGGTTGATCGCCGGTTTGAACGAAGGTTCGCTGATCGACCGTTTCCTATCCATAAGTAGCCTGGTCGCTACGGCCACACCTGAGTTCTCCAGCGGGGTGTTCTTGATATTGATATTTTCGATCTGGCTCGGCTGGTTCCCGGGGGCTTTTGTCCAGACCACCGAGACCGCTATTTTCGACAACCCCCGGATGCTGGTTCTGCCGGTCATGACCCTGACCCTGGTGGAGTTGGGCTACGTGCTGCGAATCACGCGCGCCAGCATGGTCGAGGTCATGCGGACCAACTATATCCGCACGGCTGTGCTGAAAGGCCTGCCGCGCATGCGCATCGTCTTCAAGCATGCGATTCGCAACGCCCTGATGGCCCCGATCACCATCATCATGCTGCACGTCAACTGGCTGATCGGCGGCATCGTCATCGTGGAAAACCTTTTCGGCTTTCCGGGCCTGGGCAAGTTCATCCTGGATGCGGCTCTGTTCCCGGATGTGTTCGGCATCGAAGCGGCCGCCATGATCCTGATCATTGTGGCAGTCGGGACCCAGCTGCTGGCCGACCTGATTTACACGTATCTCAACCCTCGCATTCGCTATGCATAAGGAGATGAAATGACGGTAACCGGCACCACTGCACCCCCCGTTGTCAAAGCCGCTCCCACCCGCATGGAAAAGCTGAGGGCTAATCTGGAGATCCTTTTCAACTCCCGCATTGCGGTCGTCGGGCTGTTCCTGGTGGGCTTCTGGTTGATCGTTGCCCTTTTTGCCGACGACTGTATCCTGCGGCCGCAACATTGGGTCGGCTGTGTTTTTCAAGAGACCACTTACGAAGGCGCCACGCCATGGCTGGCGCGTTATTCTCCCTTTGAGCAGTTCCGCGGCGAAAACCTGCAGGGCCCCTCGGCGGAGCACTGGCTGGGCACCGATCGCAACGGCCGCGACCTGTGGGCCCGGCTGGCCCACGGCTCGCGCACGATCCTCTCGCTGGCGCCAATTTCCGTGGTCGTCGCTTTGATCGTAGGCGGCTTCCTGGGGGTCGTTTCGGGATACTTCGGCGGGAACCTGGATGAAGCCATCATGTTTTTCCTGAACGCGTTGATGTCCTTCCCGCCGATCCTGCTCTATCTCGTCATCGTGGCCGCCTTCCCTGCCGAGCTGCGCACTTTTAACGTCGTGCTGGCGATCACCATCGCCGGCGCGCCGGGCATCGCCCGCCTGGTGCGCAGCCTGACACTCGATATCAAGACCCGCGATTATGTCGCCGCCGCCCAGACGCGCGGCGAAAGCGCCCTCTACATCATGTTCGTGGAAATATTGCCCAACGCCCGAGGGCCGATTATCATCGACGCCATGCTGCGCATCGGCTATGCAGTCTTTGCCATCGGCGCCCTGGGTTTTCTCGGCCTGGGCCTGCCGCCGCCTTCCCCCGATTGGGGCAGCATCATCGACTCCGGCCGCCGGTTTCTACTGGCCGGCCACCCCTGGGACGCCCTGTGGGGGTCGATCGCCATCGCCATGCTGGTCGTCGGCCTCAACTTGCTGGCTGATGGCATTTCGGAAGAATCCCAGCGCTACCGCTAGCGGTGCAGAACGTTATGAAGCAGATATGCAGCCACTTACGAACAGGAAAACAATATGGTCAGTGAAAATGTAAAAATGCACCAACCGGTCGTCCGGGTGGAACACCTCGGACTGGCGTACGAAACCCGCGCCGGGGATATTCACGCCGTACGGGATGTCTCATTTGTGATCAACCGCGGCGAGACACTCGGGATCGTAGGGGAATCCGGCTGCGGAAAGAGCACCGTGGCCTATGGATTGGTGAACTACCTGGGTAAAAACGGCAAGATCGTCAAAGGGGACATCTATTTCCAGGGCCAGTCGCTGGTCGGCCGCTCCTCGGAAGATTTGCGCAAACTGCGCGGCGACCAGATCTCGATGGTCTACCAGGACCCGATGACCTCGTTGAACCCCGTGCTGCGGATTGGGGACCAGATGATGGAAGTCCTGACCGTTCATCGCGGCATCTCGCAGGATGAAGCCCGCGATCACTGCATCCAAATGCTCGACAGGGTCTATATGCCCGATCCGGCCAAAGTCATGGAGCGCTACCCCCACCAGATATCTGGCGGCCAGCAGCAGCGCGTGATCATTGCCATGGCGATGCTGAACAACCCTGCTCTGCTGGTCATGGACGAGCCCACCACCGCCCTGGACGTGACCGTGGAGGCCGCCGTGCTGGAGCTGGTGGCCGATCTCCGGCGCACATTCGACACCGCCATCCTGATCATCAGCCACAATCTGGGGGTGATCGCCCGGGTCGCTGATAAAGTGGGTGTGATGTACGCAGGCGAGATCGTGGAGTTGTCCGGGGTCAATGAGATCTACGCCGATCCGCAACACCCGTACACCCAGGGCCTGATCCGCTGCCTGCCCAAGCTGGGGCGTGATAAGGAGAGCAGCATCCTGTACCCGATCCGCGGGCGCGTTCCCTCCCCGGCAAACCTGCCCCCCGGCTGCACTTTCGAGCCTCGCTGCGACTACGCACAGGACCGCTGCCGTCAGGAGAAGCCGAAGTTCAGGGAGGTCATCGACGGCCACATGGTGCGCTGTCATTTTGCCGAGGAGATCGACCCCGAAGCATGGGTGCCGACCGAGGACCTGATCCTGCCGGAGATCACGGCGGATGCCAGGATGGACGTGGAGGAAACCATTCTGGATATTTCCGGGATGCGGAAATATTACGACCACCCTGATTCCTCCATATTAAGCGCGATCGGGTTGGGCAAAAAAGAGTATGTCAAAGCGGTCGACGGCGTTTCGTTTACCGTGCCCAAGGGGAAAACCCTGGGCGTGGTTGGTGAGTCGGGTTGTGGAAAGAGCACCTTGATCAAGACCATCATCGGCCTGGAGAACAAGACCGATGGCAGGGCTAATTTCATGGGCTTTGACCTCGAAGGCGGGGTCAGCAAGCGGGACCTGACGCTGGTTCGCGAGCTGCAGATGGTTTTCCAAAACCCGGACTCGACAATGAATCCCAGCTATTCCGTGGGCCAGCAGATCGAACGCCCTTTGCGGCGTTTCAAAGTCGTGCCTAAGAACCAGATCCGCGAAGAGGTGGTGCGCCTGCTGCGGGCGGTTAAGCTCGATGAATTCTATTACGACCGGCTGCCCCGCCAGTTGAGCGGCGGCGAAAAGCAGCGCATCGGCATCGCCAGGGCATTGGCCGGCCGGCCGGACCTGGTGCTGTGCGATGAGCCGGTCTCGGCGCTGGATGTCTCCGTGCAGGCCGCAGTGCTCAACCTGCTTTTGGAAATCCAGGGCAACCTCGGCACGACCATGATCTTTATCGCCCACGACTTGAGTGTGGTGCGCTTTTTCTCGGATAGCATTGCCGTCATGTACCTGGGCAAGATCATGGAACTCGGTTCGGCGGAAGCCATCTACGCCCCGCCGTACCACCCCTACACGGAATCGCTGCTGGCGGCTGTCCCGGTGCCGGATCCGACCATCCAGCAGGAGCACATCATTCTGGAGGGGAACGTGCCCAGCCCGCTGAACCCGCCCACCGGCTGTCCGTTCCACACCCGCTGCCCGCGCCGCGAGCTGCTGGGCGAGAACCAGGATATTTGCGAAGCGGAG
>JBFKII010000202.1:0-7736 GCA_041632295.1 Anaerolineales bacterium
ATCCGGAGGCCATCCCCCGGCTGGCGGAAATGCTTGCAGATCAAGACCGGCAGCTTGCCGGGCTGGCCCGCCGGTCGCTGGCGGCCTGCGGTGGAACGGCCGTCCCTGCGCTGCTGGGGTGCGCCCACAGCCCCGATCCCGGGGCGCGGCTGGAAGCCTTCCGGGCGCTGGCCGAGATCGCCGACCGACGCGCCGTGCCGGTGTTTTTCAAAGCGCTGCAGGAAGGCGACAGCGCGCTGATCGAATACTGGGCCGAATACGGCCTCGAGAAAATGGGATTGGGGATGGCATTTTTCGAACCCTGATCTAGTGGGGAGCTAGCCGGTCAGGGCCCAGATCCCCCACAGACCGATCATCACCACCCCAAGCCCGAAGCGGATGAGGAAAGCCCAGCCCCAGCCGATGGCCAGGGCCCGGACCGTCTTGAGCGCCCGGTCGTGATCGTCAAAGCGCCTGCGCTCGGCCAGGTAAAGGATGGCAGGGGCAGCGACCAGGCCGCCGATCGGGGGAAACACCAGCGTGAACAGCACACTGCCCCCCAGCGCCAGGAATATCGAACTCCAGGCCGCGCCATGCTCCTTAGCCTTGGCCCCCATCAGCAGGTTGTCGGCCAGGGCTCCCAGGATCGCCAGGACGGTGATGATAACGAAGACGACCGTTCCGACGGTCCCGAACCCGGAGGCGATCCCGTAGATCAGGGCCACCAGCCAGATGATCAGAGTCCCTGGAAACACCGGGATGATCATGCCAAACAGGGAAAACAGCATGATGACCAGGGCCAGGGATTTCCCGATCAACGTCAGCCAGGCATCCAGGGATTCCAAATCAGCTCCTCCACGTGCTCCAAAACCAGTTGGCCGGATCCAGACCGCAAACTGGTAGCGCCACACCCTGCTACGCAGGCGATCGGCGCCAGTTGCTAAAACACCTTAGGCCCTTGCCGGGTTGCGATCAAGGCGGGGTGGTCCGTTTACCCGGTCGCTTCGATCCGCTCCACCCCGCCCATCCAGGGACGAAGCACCTCCGGGATGATCACGGAGCCGTCGGCCTGCTGGTAGTTTTCCAAAACGCCGATCAATGCGCGCGGCAACCCCAGCCCCGAACCGTTGAGCGTATGCGGCAGCTGCACCCGGCCACCCCCCTCCGGGCGGTAGCGGATGTTCCCCCGCCGGGCCTGGAAATCGCCGTCGTTCGAGACCGACGAGACCTCCAGCCATTCCCCGCAGCCGGGCGCCCAGATCTCGATGTCGTAGGTGATCTCCGCTCCGAAGCCCAGGTCGCCAGTGCACAACTGGTTGATGCGGTAGGTGAACCCGAGCAGGGCGCAGGTCTCCTCGGCGTCGGACAGCATTTTCTGCAGGGCGGCTTCCGAGTCCTGCGGGGTGGTGTAAGCATACATTTCGACCTTATCGAACTGGTGGCCGCGCTTGATGCCGCGCACATCCCGTCCGGCGCTCATCTTCTCACGCCGGAAGCAGGGGGTGTAGGCCGTGAAGCGCAGCGGAAGGTCGTCCTCTTCGATGATCTCACCCATGTACAGGCCCGTCAGCGGCACTTCGGCGGTCGGGACCATGTAAAAATCCTCTTCGTGGTCCCGGTACAGGTTGTCTGCGAACTTGGGCAGCTGCCCGGCCCCGTAGACCGTCTCCGTGCGGACCATGAAGGGCAGGTATTTTTCCTCGTAGCCCTGGCGGATGTGCAGGTCGAGCATCCAGGCGATCAGGGCGCGCTGCAGCCTGGCGCCGGCACCGTTTAGGACGTAAAAACGCGAGCCGGAGAGCTTGGCGCCGCGCTCGAAATCGATGATGCCGAGTTCGGGACCCAGTTCCCAGTGCGGCTTGGGCTCGAAATCATATTCAGGGATCTGGCCGACCGTGCGGATTACGACATTCTCTTCCTCGCCGGCTCCAACCGGAACGCGCGGATCCGGCAGGTTCGGCAGGGTGTCCATCAGCGCGTTGAGTTCCTCTTCGACCTGGCGCAACTGCCCATCGAGGGCGTCGATCTGCTCCCCGACGGCGCGCATCGATTCGATCAGCGGAGCGCGCTCGGCGGCGTCCCGCATCTGGCCGATCTGTTTGGAGACCGTGTTGCGCTCCGCCTTGAGCGTTTCACTCTGTTGGATGATCTCTCTGCGGCGGGTGTCGAGGGCGATCACCTCGTCGACCACGCCGGAGCCCATCTGGCGCAACTCGAAGCCGGCGCGCACCCGGTCGGGATCTTCACGGAACAAATTGATGTCAAGCATGTCGCACCTCCAGCGCTGAAAAAAATACGCCCCGCTCGTCCAGCAGGACGAGGGGGCGCTCGTGGTGCCACCTGCTTTTGCCGAAACCCGGCACACCGGACTTCGACCTCAAGACTGCGCTAACGGGCTTACCCGGCTCCCTTATAACCGCGGCGGTTTCTGCGGGAGCAGCCGGAGGGGGCTCTGGCGCCCCATCCTGTAGAGTGGATTTCACCGCACGCCTGCTGCCTCGCACCGGCCGGCAGCTCTCTGAAAAGGTGTTGCGGATCGCGTCTCCACGAAGGCCGTTTTGGAATGGGTTGGATTATAACAAAGATCGTAGATCACTGAACGCAGATCGCACTGGCTTCGATTTCAATCAGCATTGCGGGGTTTATCAGGGCGCGGACCTCGACGGCCGTGGCGGCCGGGCGGATCTCCCCGAAAACCTCGCCGTGTGCCCGCCCGGCCTGCTCGATATTGGAGATATCAGTCAGAAACCAGCGGGTGCGGACGACATCTTCCAGCGAGGCGCCGGCCGCCTCCAGGGCGCGCTCGATTTTGCCCAATATGTAGTGTGTCTGTTCGTAAACGGTCTCACCCAACACCTTTCCGTTATCGTCCACCGCGACCGTTCCGGCCACCTCAACCATGTTCCCGACGCGAACGGCGCGCGAGTAGCCGTAGGATTGCTCCCAGGGGGTTCCCGAGGAAATGTTCTCTCTTTGCGTCATGCGTGGCTCCTTTTGGCAGGCGGCGAGGCGAACAGGGCGGCGGCGATCAGCGGCAGAACCAGCAGAAAAAATATCCACAGCGAAGTCCGGTAGCCGCCGGTCAGATCGAAGGTCAGCCCCATGAGGAAGGGGCCCACGCTCGTCCCGGCGACCCCTGCCGTGCGCACCACCCCCCGGATGCGCCCCAGGTTTGCCCGCCCGTAGTAGCGCGCCCACAACGTGCCGTCAATGATGGTCAGCAGCCCCTGCCCAATTCCAAACAGGACGGCATACAGCCGCACATGCTCCAGGCCTTCCAGGTTCATCAGGGTCCAGACCCCGGCCGCCAGGGCCAGGGTGCTGGCAAAGATCAGCAGGTTCAACGGCAGCCGGTCCGCCAGCAGGCCGCCGAGGATCTGGGTGGACACCGCCGCGGCCGATAAAAACAGGAATGAGGCCGCTGCCGTTTCCGCCGAAAGCCCGCTGGCCGCAAACAAGGGCACAATGTTGAAGATCACGGCTGTGGCGATCATGCCCCAGACCACCCAGGCGCCGGCCGCGATCCAGAAAGCGCGCGAACGCAGCGCCTCATGCAGCGACAGCGAGGGGCCATCCGCACCCTCAGGCCCGCTCCCCTGTAGCGCGATCGCCCGGCCGTCGATCGGCTGTCCGACATCCGACGGCCCATTGTGGTAAATGAAAACGACCACCGGGAGCATCACGACCAGCACCGAGACCCCCAAAACGGCGTATGCCGGACGCCAGCCGATCGAAGTGATCAGGCCAAGCACCACCGCGGGGAGGAAAGCGGAAGCGGCCGAAAATGCCATGCTCGAGATCCCGGCCACTGTCCCCAGGCGAGCCCGGAACCACATGGCCACGGTGTTGGACGCCAGCAGGGCGATCGCGCCCTGCCCGAACATGCGCAGGCCCAAAAATGCAAAAAACAGGCCAACGAGGGTGCGAACGCCGGCGATGAAAAAGCAAGCCCCGCCCAGCAGCAGCACGGCGAAGAACAGCATGCGGCGGATGCCGAAACGGTCCATCAGGGCGCCGAAATAGGGCTGCGGTAGCGCGGCAAACAGGGTCCCGAGCATATAAGTGCCGGTCAGCTGGCTGTGGCTCAGGCCGAGCGATTCTCGCAAAAAGGGGTTGAAGACCGAGACCAGGAAAGTCTGCCCGGGGCTTGTGGCCACCAATCCCAACATGGCGACAGGCAGCATCACCCAGCCGTAATACGCCGGAAAGCGAGCCGGCAGGCGGCTGCGTATGCGTCTCAACAGCAATGCCATGCTTATTCGGTTCGTCGCAGGTGAGGGAAGAGCAGCACTTCGCGAATGTTGGACTGGTCGGTCAGCAGCATCACCAGCCGGTCGACGCCCAGGCCGAATCCGCCGTTGGGCGGCATGCCGTAGCGCATGGCCTGCAGGTAATCCTCGTCCAGGGGATGGCGGTCCTCGTCGTCCCGGGCGAAGTTCTGGGACATTTCCTCGAAGCGGGCCAGCTGGTCGAGCGGGTCGTTCAGCTCGGTGAATGCATTGCAGATCTCGAAACCGGCCACGAAGCCCTCAAAACGCTCGACTGTGGCCGGGTCGCCCGGGCGGCTCTTGGCCAGCGGGGAGACGTCGCGCGGATAGTCGTGCAGAAACGTCGGCTGAACCAGCCTGGGCTCCACAAAATCGCCGACCAGGTTTTCGATCAGCTTGCCGCGCGGCGCATGCGGGTTGGCCTCCACACCACGACGGTCCATCTCCGCCCGCAGCGCTTCCGCCGTGGGGAAGCGGTCGACGTCGATCCCGGACAGTTCTGCGACCGCTTCGCGCAGATCCATGCGGGCCCAGCGGCCGTCGAAGTCGATCTCCTGGCCCTGGTAGGTGATGAGGGTCCCTCCGGAAACGCGCTGCACGGTGTGGCGCACCAGTTCCTCGGTGAAATCCATCACGGACTGGTAGTCCGCATAGGCCCAGTAGAACTCCAACATGGTGAATTCCGGGTTATGGGTCCGGTCCACGCCCTCATTGCGGAAATCCCGGCCGATCTCGTAAACTTTCTCGAGGCCGCCCACCAGCAAGCGCTTGAGGTAGAGCTCGAACGAAATGCGCAGGTAGAGTTCCTGCTTGAGCTGGTTGTGGTGGGTGGTGAAAGGCCTGGCGGCCGCGCCGCCGTAAATCGGCTGCAGGATCGGGGTCTCCACCTCCAGAAAACCGTGCGAATCCATGAATTCGCGCAGGGCGCCGATCACCCGGGCGCGTTTCCGGAACACCTCGCGCACCCAGGGGTTGACGGCCAGGTCGGCATAGCGCTGCCGGTAGCGGGTTTCGGGGTCGGTCAGGCCGGCGTGGCGCACGACCTGCCCGTCCACTTCTTCGTCCTTGGCCGCCGGCAGTGGGGTGATCGCCTTGGCCAGCATGCGGAATGCGCTGACCCGCAGGGTGACCTCGCCTGCGCGCGTGCGCATCATCTCCCCGCTGGCCTCGACAAAGTCCCCCAGGTCGTACAACTCGGTCAGCTGCTGCAGGGCCTCCTCACCGACATCGTTCAGGCGGAAGAAAAGCTGGACGCGGCCGGCCCCATCCTCGATGTGTGCGAAGACGATCTTGCCCATCGGCCGCATCGACCGCAGGCGCCCGACCAGGGTGGCGGAGACCGGCTCGGCGGCTTCGGAAGAAGCTTCGGCCGCTTCGAAAGCGGCGATCGCTTCGGCCGAGGTGTGCGTGCGGGCGGCTGAGGCGGGATAAGGTTCGATCCCCGCCTGCTGCAGGCGCTCCAGTTTTTCCAGGCGGTTTTGCTCTAGCGGGTTGTAGGTCGGCATCGGCTGCTCCTGGCGTGCTGGCCTGTGCTATCCCTTATATCATAAAAAAAAGGCGGGAGCCGTGCATGGCACTCCCGCCCGATCTGAAAACGGATGCGGCCATTCAGGCCAGCTTCAGAATCTTGACCATGAATGAGCCGGACGGGGCCGCCACCTCGACCTTATCCCCGGGCTTGTGGTCCAGCAGGGCCTTGCCCAACGGAGAGACATGGGAGATCCTGCCTTCGCGGGGGTTGGCTTCCGCCTCGCCCACGATGACATATTCCTCCGGGTCGGTTCCCTCCTCCTGGATGGTCACACGGGTCCCCAACTGGACGACTTCGCTGTGGTTGTTGTCTTCGATGATCTTGGCGTTGGCAAGCAACAGTTCCAGGTCCAAAATGCGCCCCTCAATAAAAGCCTGTTCGTTTTTCGCCGCTTCGTATTCCGGATCCTCGGAAAGGCGGTACCCCTCATCAATCGCATTTTGAAGCCGGTGGGCCACCTCCTCTCTGCGGACCTTTTTCAGGTGATTCAACTCGGCCTGTAGTTTTTCAAATCCTTCTTTGGTCAGGTACTTTGTTGTCATTGATACGACCTCATTAATAAGAAACGCCAGCCCGTTGCCGGGATGGCTTTCCACACTTGCTGCCCGAAATGGGCTTGATCGAAAGTGGCGCGAATTTTAGCAAATTAATATCCAAATTGCAAGCGAAAATAAGCCGGAACATATTGCACGCGCATTACACTTCAATTTCACCGCGCGCGAATCCCCACGCCGCCTGCTCAAACCCTAAAAATCCTCCGAATCCGGCAGCCAGAAGGGGATCCCGCCAAACCGCTCCAGAAAACCGGCAAAGGCCGCTTCCATATCCCGCTCGTCTTTCCAAAACGTGCTCAACTGGGAGGCATACGCCGCCGCCGACTGCACCCAGCTGCGGAAACCCGCCTCGGATATCGGGGGCGTATGGGCGGCATACCCGGCCGGGAGCAGCGAGCGCCAATCCCGATCCGGGTCCAGGGCATAGGGCACCTCGGTGTAGTACGCGACCGGCACGGACAGCCCCTCCCCAAGCCTGCGGGCCAGCTGGTGGTCTACGTGGTCACCCACGCCTAGGGGGATCACCAGCATGCGGCCGTCCAGGAGGCCGGCCATTTCCTGGGCGCAGCGCGCGAGAACAGCGGCGGCATCGCGCTCGTCGGGCAGGCCGAAAATATCTGCCGTGGAGCGGTAATAGGCGCGCCCGGTATCCAGTTCGCGGCGGTAAATGCAGTCCGGCAGGTCAAAATGGCGGGGATCCGCCCCGACGATGCGGCAGGCCTCCAGGTCTTCCGCACGGCGGATGGCAACGGCCTCCCGGCCTGTTTTCCAGCGGGTGTGCAGGGTGCGGGCGAACAGGGTTAACGGCCCTTCCGGCGGATCGCCTGCGCACAGGGTCCAGATCTCCACCCGCTCCCTATTTCGAGTGCGATCGGCGATCCATCCCCCGCAGGAATACACCGCATCATCCAGATGCGGGGAGAGGAAAACCCATTGATTTGGTCTCACTGGTCTGGATCTGAGGCCACCGCGGGCGATCCGGGGGCGGATGCTCCGTGTCTTGCCTCCCTCCAGCCTTGATGATATCATCTTCCAGCATTTTCTCTCCAAAAATTCCCTTTTCCAGGGGTCAGGACAGGGTTAAGCGGGCATATTCTTCAAGCCAAGATGCGGCTTCTTCATGGAACCGGACTCCCCACTTCGACTGCGTATCCGCTACATACTCTTCCTGATCATCCTGGGGACGATTCCATTCTATTGCGTCGGGCTGTTCCTGGTCGGTGTCAACCGGGCCCAAGAGGGGGAGCGGCAGCCGACCGCCACGGCCACCCGCTTCGTCATTCTGCCCACCATCACCAACACCCCCCGCCCGCCCACCAACACTCCGACCGCCTCGCTGACCCCCACCCAATCTAGAACGCCTACCCATACCGCCACCCGCACCACCACCGCCACCCTGACGCC
>JBFKII010000203.1:0-7639 GCA_041632295.1 Anaerolineales bacterium
AGCAGCAGCATTCCCTGGCTCTGCAAGGCGGAAAGAGCCACACCGGCCAGCAGCGGCCCCAAGAAAAGGCCGAACTGGCCCATCAGGAAGAAATAAGAGGTGGACGTGGTTTCTCGGCCATCCTGCTGTCTGCGCCCGACGAGAGCGGCCTGCATCGTTCCGGCGGGGTGGAAAGCGCCGGAACCCAATGCGGCCAAGACCAGGAAAATCAGCGCTGCGCGGCTCGGATACAGCGCCGCCAGCACGTAAAAGAAACCCATCCACAGCATTGCGAACGGAGCCACCGACCGGATCCGCCAGCGATCGATCAGCCAGCCAAACACTGGCTGTGAAAGCGCGCCTGCCAGGTGGTAAGCGGTGCTGATCGCCCCCAGCGCAGTGTTAGAAAGCGCCAGCGGGCCGCTCAAATAGGCCAGGAACACGTTGACCGACCCGTTGAGAACATCCACGCCCAGGTGGGTCAGCGAGACGGCCAGGAACAGGGCGTCCGTGAGCAGGGTCACTCTTGGGCTGCATACATCCGGTGCTCGCGGATGTATTGGAATACTTCGGGGGTCAAAAAATAGCGGTAAGGTTTCCCGGATGCGATTCGGGCGCGAATATCCGAAGAGGAGATTTCCAGTAACGGGGCGGTGATCCAACGGATCTTCGCCGCAATCCCCGGCAGGGCGCGTTCGACGGCGCTCAGGTCGACCACGTCTCCCGGACGGCGCATCACACCGATCAGCTCCGGCACTTCCAGCAGCTCGGAAGGGTTGTGCCAGGTCGGCAGGTCTCGCAGCGAATCGCCGCCCACCAGGAACACCTGCGCATGGTCCGGATAGGCTTCGTTGAGCAGCCTTAGGGTATCGACTGTGAAATGGGGAGGGGGCCGGTCGATCTCCACGGTCGAGATCGCAAATGAGGGGTGTGCGGTAAGTGCAAGTTCGAGCATCGCCTGGCGAGCGGCGAGGGACGTGATGTGCTGGTCAGGCTTGTGGGGAGGGACCGGGGTCAGGACCCACAGGACGCGCTCCAGGCCGAGCCGGTACTCGGCTTCAGCGGCCAGGATGAGATGCCCGAGATGGGGTGGATCGAACGTGCCGCCGAAAATCCCTAGCTTTTTCATCACCCGGGAAATTCAATCCCCCCTCAATCCTGCCATTCCAGCTCATGCTCCCCGATAAAAACCGTGTGGCCGGCTTCCACACCCGCCTCCCGCAGATCGGCGTCGATCCCGATCGTCTCCAGGATGCGCTGAAAGCGGCGCACCGACTGGTCATGTTCCCAATACGTCATGGCCGCGGCGCGTTCGATCGCCAGCCCCTTTACACGGAATACCCCTTCCTCAAGCTGTTCGATCTGGTAGTCATTCGGGTCGGTTTCATGGCGGTACACCGGTACGACTTCATCGGCCGCGCGCGGTTCCGTCTCGGCCAGCAGGCGGGCGGCCTCGTACAGGAGCTGGCGGACGTTGGTGTGGGCGACCGCGGAAATGGCGTGTGCGCTGTGCCCGCGCGCCGTGAGAGCTTTTTGAACCGCCGGCCAGCGCTCCTGGACCTGAGGCAGGTCGATCTTGTTGAAGGCCACGATCTGTGGCTTGGATGCCAGGTCGGGATCGAACAGGGCCAGCTCGCTGTTGATCTGGAAAAAGTCGGCGATCGGATCCTCGGACAGGCCGTCGAGCAGGTGAATCAGGACCCGCGTGCGCTGGATATGCCGCAGGAATTCGTGCCCCAATCCGACTCCCTGGTGGGCCCCTTCGATCAGCCCGGGGATGTCCGCCAGGATCAGGTCGGTTTCGTCGTCCAGCCGGGCGACACCAAGGTTGGGTACGAGCGTCGTGAAAGGGTAGGGAGCGATTTTGGGCTTGGCGTTGGTGACCACCGAGAGCAGCGTCGACTTGCCCGCATTCGGGGCACCCACCAGTCCGATGTCGGCGATCAGCTTGAGTTCCAGCCGCAGTCCGCATTCCTCACCCGGCTCGCCTTTCTCGGCCAGTCGGGGGGCCTGGTTGCGGGCATTGCGAAAATGGGTGTTGCCACGTCCGCCCCGGCCGCCCGTGCAGACCACCAGCTCCTGGTCTGATTCGGTCAGGTCCCCCAGCATAGCCCCGGTCTCTTCGTCGTAAACCAGCGTGCCGGGGGGCACCGGAATGACCAGGGAATCTGCGGATTTGCCGGTTTTTTTGCTCGTGCCGCCGTTCCCGCCGTCGTTCGCCCGGTAGCGGTTCTGGTTGCGGAAGTGGAACAGGGTGTTCAAATGCGGGTCGACCTGCAGGATGACATCCCCGCCGCGCCCCCCGTCCCCACCATCCGGGCCGCCGCGCGGCACGAATTTCTCGCGCCGGAAATGAACCATTCCGTCGCCACCCTTGCCGGAGGCGACCTGGATGCGTGCTTCGTCGATAAAGGTGGACATCGCCGGGATTATAACATCGGCCCGAACCCTGCCACCCCTGTGATAGCCTGCTCGATTTGTACCCTTTTTGTGGAGGATTGCACAATCAGCGTGTTTGTGGTAAAAAGTACATATTAATTCGCGATCGGCCATCTCGGGGGTGTTGGATCTGCCTTTCCGGTCGATTTTTGTGAGAGGAGCAAAACGCAATCATGGAAGGAAAGTCCATCCCGAATATCGTTGTTGGGCGGCTTCCGGTGTATCTCCGGGCGCTGCAGCGCATGCTGCATGAAGGCCGCAAGGTGACCTCTTCCCAGGAGCTCGGGGAACGGCTGGGGATCTCCGCGGCCCAGATTCGGAAGGACCTGTCCCAATTCGGGGAGTTCGGCAAGCAGGGGACCGGCTACAACATCGAATTCCTGTCCAACCAGCTCCAAAATATCCTCAAAGTGGACCGCATCTGGAATGTGGCCGTGATCGGGGCGGGCGACATCGGTGGGGCATTGGCGCGCTATCACGGGCTGGAAGACCGCGGTTTTCAAATCCAGATGGTTTTTGACAACGATGAATCGAAGATCGGTACCGAGATCAGCGGTTTCCCGGTTCAGGATGCCAGCGAACTGGTCACCAGGCTCAAAGAGGCCGACATTAAAATCGTGATCCTCTCGGTGCCGGCGGCTTCGGCCCAGGCTGTAGCGGACCTGGCCGTGGAGGCCGGGGTGCGGGCGATCCTGAATTATGCCCCGATCAGCGTCAACGTGCCCGATTTTGTCCGCGTCCAGCACATCGACCCGGTGACGCACCTCCAGCACATGACCTATTATCTGTAGGCTCGTATCCACATCAGTTCTGCTAACCTGAACACCGCCGGAGCGCTGCGCTCCGGCTTTTTTCTTTCCCAGGCAGGGATAATGAATATTGTTATGGAGGTTAGTGGGAAGAAATTACGTGCCGGTCCGGGTTGGGTCCTGTCGCCAGCGTTCGCGATCCTCTCAGCTTCAGACGTTCGGCAGGCTGCGGCGCAGCATCGGGAATATTTCCAGCGCTTTGGAGGCGCCCTCGGCCGTCACTGTCATCGGGTTATCCACCAGGTACGTCGGGATTCCCAGTTCCTTGGTCATCAGCCGGTCGATCCCCGGCAGCTGGGCCCCCCCGCCGCAAAGGGCGATGCCGCGGTCGATGGTGTCAGACACCAGTTCCGGAGGCGTTTTTTCAAGCACTTTGCGCACGGTTTCGATGATCATCATCAGCCGCTCGTGGATCGCTTCCACCACCTCTCCCGTGGAGAGAGTCAACGGGCGGGGAAGGGCTGAAACCTGGTCCTGCCCCTGGATCTCCATGGTCTCTTCTTCTTCCGGCGTGACGGCAGCCCCGATGCGCAACTTGACCTGCTCGGCAGTGGGCAGGCCGATCACCAGGCCGTATTTTTTGCGGACATACGAAACGATCGCCTCGTCCAGTTCTTTCCCCCCGGCGCGGATCACGTCGGCGGCCACGATAGTGTTCATGGCGATCACAGCAGCCTGGCTGCAGCCCCCGCCCAGGGAAACGACCATATTTCCGGAAGGCGTGTTGATGGGCAGATCGGCGCCGATGGCTGCGGCCAGCGGCTGGTGGATGATGTAGGCTTCCCGGCTGCCGGCGCTGAGCGCCGCCTCGTGGACCGCCCGGGTTTCGACGCTGGTGATGCCGTACGGGGCTGTGATCATGATGCGCGGCCTGAAAAAGCGCATCGGGCCGCTGACTTGCTGGATCAAGTGGGAAAGCAGCTTCTCCGTAATTTCGTAATAGGCTACCACCCCGTTCTGGAGCGGCCGGATCACATCGATCGAATCCGGCACGCGGCCGAGCATGTTCTGGGCTTCCTGGCCGACAGAGACAATTTTCTGCTCTTCCACTTCCACTGCGACAATTGTGGGTTCATCGATAATGATTTCCCCCGCCTCGGCCAGCCGCACATTGGTTGTGCCGAGATCGATCCCCAGTTCTTTTGAAAAAAGAGCCATAATGATCAGGGAGTATACCCCAAGTTCCTCCGGAAAAGTCGTACGGCAGTCAAGGCGCTGACCCGACCAGAAATGAAAAATGGAGCAATCAGTTTCCTGGCGATGATTGCTCCACCTTTCTTAAATTTACCTGCCTTTCGTTGCTTCAGCTTTCGTTTTCTTGGCGCGGCATTTCACTTCGCATCTGGCCACTGCGTCGGTATCGGCGGACGGCCTCCAGCCGCAGGGTGGAGCGGCGCAGGGCGGCCTCCATGCGCAGTGTGACCCCCGAATCCGGCGGTGGTCCCTCTTTCATGAATTCTTCGGCGCGCACTTTTGCCGCCTCGGCCCGGGAGATATCGATCTCTTCAACATTCTCAGCCGCGTCGGCCAGAATGGTCACGATCTGCGGCTGTACTTCTACCACGCCTCCGGAAACTGTGAAAAACTGGTCCACGCCTTCCCGGCGGACATTGATGATCCCGAAACGCAAGGTGGTCAGCAAGGGGGCATGATTTGGCAGAATCCCCATATCCCCATCCATGCCTGGGATGTTGACGATATCCGCATCCCCTTCCCAGACCATGCGGTCTTGTGAGACGATCTCACAGCGGATAGGCATGGCTATTCTCCGGTCAGCCGGCGGGCTTTTTCGACCACGTTCTCGATCGTGCCGGCGAACATGAAAGCCTGTTCGGGAAGGTCGTCGTGCTTTCCGTCCAGGATCTCACGGAATCCGCTCACGGTCTCGCGTAGGGGAACGTACACCCCCGGGGTGCCTGTGAACTGCTCGGCCACCACAAAAGGTTGGGAGAAGAAGCGCTCCACCTTGCGGGCGCGCGACACGATCAGCTTGTCGTCCTCGCTCAGCTCGTCGATGCCCAGAATGGCAATGATGTCCTGCAGGTCTTTGTAGCGCTGCAGCACCTGCTGGACTTCGCGTGCAGTGGCGTAGTGGTCTTCCCCGACGATGTTCGGATCCAGAATGCGGGAGGTAGAGGCCAGCGGGTCCACGGCCGGGTAGATGCCTTTGTCCGAGATTGAGCGCTCCAGGGCGATGGTGGCGTCCAGGTGGGTGAAGGTGGCCACAGGAGCAGGGTCGGAGTAGTCGTCGGCCGGCACGTATACCGCCTGCATGGAGGTGATCGAACCGGTGCGGGTGGATGTGATGCGCTCCTGGAGCTGGCCCATCTCGGTGCCGAGGGTCGGCTGGTACCCAACTGCGGAGGGCATGCGCCCCAGCAGTGCCGATACCTCAGAGCCGCTCATCGAAAAGCGGAAGATGTTGTCGATAAACAGCAGCACGTCGCGGCCCTGGTCGCGGAAGTATTCCGCCATTGTCAGGGCGGCCAGCCCCACCCGCAGGCGCACGCCGGCCGGCTCGTTCATCTGGCCGTAAACCAGGGCGGTGTCCTTGATAACGCCTGACTCGAGCATCTCGCGGTACATCTGCGTCCCCTCGCGGGTTCGCTCGCCTACCCCGGCGAAGACCGAGTTGCCTTTGTGCACCGAGGCGATCGAGTTGATCAACTCCTGGATGATGACGGTTTTGCCGACGCCCGCGCCGCCGAAAATCCCGGTCTTTCCGCCCTTGGTGAAGGGGGCGATCAGGTCGATCACTTTGATGCCAGTCTCGAAAACTTCCACACTGGTGGCCTGCTCCTCGAAAGGTGGGGCATCGCGGTGGATCGGATAGTAAGTGTCTGTTTCGATTGGCGGACCCCCATCGACGGGCATTCCCAGCACGTTGAAGACTCTGCCCAGGGAAGCTTCCCCAACCGGCACTTTGATCGGTGCGCCGGTGTCAACGACCGGCAGGCCGCGCACCAGCCCGTCTGTTGTGTCCATCGCCACGGTGCGCACCCAGCCGTTTCCGAGGTGGTTCTGCACCTCCAGAATCACGTTCGGCTGGTCCTCACGGACGATCTCGATGGCGTCATAGATCCCCGGCAGCTTGTTTTTTCCAAAATCCACATCGACGACGCCGCCCGTAACCTGTACGACGCGGCCTGTAGCATTTGCCATATCTTGCCTCCATGGACCCCGATTAATTCTGGGGCGCCTCTATTTCTTTGCGGCGAGCGCTTCCGCTCCACCTACGATGTCCAAAATGTCGCTTGTGATGGCCAGCTGGCGGGCCTTGTTGTACTCCAGCTGGAGCAGGCCGGCCAGTTCAGTTGCGTTATCGGTCGCATTTTTCATGGCCACCATGCGGGCGGCGTGTTCGCTGGCGACCGATTCGAGCACGGCCTGGAAAATCTGCAGCGCGGTGAAGCGCGGGATGATCTCGTCCAGAATTTCAGTCTGGCCCGGTTCATAAATGTAGGCCGCCGCCGGCCCGCTGCTGGACCCAAATTCGACCTGCACCAGTCCCTCCGTGGATTCGTACTCGAGCGGCAGCAGTTTCTTCATCACCGGGTCCTGGCGGGCCATATTGACGAAGTCGGTGTACATCAGGTAGACCTCGTCCGCACCGCCTTTCAAAAACTCGTCGACCGCCAGGCGGCCGATAGCGGATACGTCTCCGAAACTGGGCTCGGGGGGCATATCGCTGAACTCCGCCAGTAAATTTTTTCCCATACGCAGCATCAGCTCCGTCCCTTTGCGGCCGATGGTGATGTAGCGCACGGGAACATCGTAGCGATCAAAATGCTTGAGCGTGAAGCGCAGAATGTTGGTGTTGTATGGCCCTGCCAGGCCGCGGTCGCCGCTGATCATCAACACCAGGACGTTATCGACGCGCTCGCGCGCCGTCAGCAGGGGGTGCAGGGATTCGCGCCCGGGCTGGCCTGCGATATGGGTCAGCACCTGCCAGGCTTTATTGGAATATGGCCGAGTGGCGAACATGGCGTCCATAGCTTTGCGGACGCGGCTGGCGCTGACGGCTTGTAGCGCCCGGGTTACCTGGGAAATGTTCCTGACGCTCCGGATGCGGAGCTTGACTTCTCGTGCGTTGGCCATGGTGGCTTCCCGGCTCAGGCCCAGGAGGCGTTGTAGGCCTCCAGGGCGGACCTCAGGTTCTGTTCGAGTTCACCGCTGATCTTTCCGCCTTTGCCGATTTCGCTGACGATGTGAGGGTGGGAGGCGGCCATGAAGCGTAGCAGTCCGTTCTCCCAATCCTTCATGCGGTTGACTTCGACCTTATCGGTGAAGCCCTGCGTGCCGGCGAAGATTGTGATCACCATCTCAGCCAGCGACGCGGGCTGGTATTGCGGCTGTTTGAGAATTTCCTGAAGCCGCTGGCCGCGGTTGAGCTGCGCCTGCGTGGATTTGTC